>JANMWB010000248.1:0-4025 GCA_031393705.1 Thermoleophilia bacterium
GATGAAGATCGGGAACGTGTGGAACGCCGCGAGGTTCGCGATCGTGAACTCGCCCATCACGATCGCCAGCGTCAAGAAGGACGCCGCGAGCGCCGCCGAGCGGATGTTCGGGAGGATCACGCGGAAGAGCGTCGTCGTCCATTTCGCACCGAGGCTCTGCGAGGCCTCGGTCAGCGTGTGCACGTCGATCGAGCGAAAGCCGGCGTCGAGCGAGAAGAACATGTACGGGAACGCGAGGATCACGTACGACGCCGCCAGGAATCCCCAGGGCTTTTGGTAGAACCAATCGGGCGTACCCTTGAACGTGCGCAGGAGCCCGACGACCATCACGATCGGCGGCACGATGAACGGGATCAGCGCCATGAACGCGATCACGGGTCGCAACCGCGGCAGCTTGAGGTGCACCAGGTAGATCGTCGGGACGAAGATCGTGAGGCTGATCGCGATCGTCTCGAGGGCGAGCAGGCCCGAGAGCTTCAGCGTGTGCCAGAAATCGCCGTTGTGCAGCACGAACCCGAAGTTGGCTCCGACGCAGCACTTGCCGGTCTGGGTCGACCTGAGGCTGATCAGCAGGGTCGCGAAGAGCGGGATGATGAAGTACGCCGCCGCGAGGAGCAGCCAGATCACGGCTGACGGCGAGATGCGACTGCGTGTCCTCACTTCGCCCACCGGGCCGCACGCCGCTGCAGCGGGATGTAGATGAGCATCATCACGGCGAGCACGGCGAACATCCCGAAGGCCATCGCCTGCGCGAGGTGCGGATTGTCCAGCACGTTGCCGCTGTAGTACGCGCCGATCAGGATCGGGACGAGGTTCACCGAGCCCGAGGTGAGGCTGTACGCGGTTGCGTAGGCGGCGAAGGCGTTCCCGAAGAGCAGGATCATCGCGCCGAGGATCGACGGCATCAGAACAGGCAGCCCGACGTAGCGCCAGAACTGCCATTGCTTGGCGCCGAGATTCGAGGCCGCCTCACGCCACTCCTTGCGCAACCCGTCGATCGCAGGCGCGATCACGAGGATCATCAGCGGCAGCTGGAAATAGAGGTACGCGAGCTCCACGCCTGTCTTGGAGAAGAGGGTGAACCCATGCCCGTTCAGGTCGTAGTGAAGGTGGTTCTTCAGGAACACCGTCACGACCCCGAGCGGGCCGAGCGAGGCGATGAACGCGAACGCGAGCGGGATACCGCCGAAGTTCGCGGCGACGCCTGAGAACGTGGTCAGGATGGATCGGACCCAGGCGGGAGTGCCCTCGCGGATCGCCGCGTAGGCGATGAACAGGCCGGCGATCCCGCCGACGATTGCCGTGACGAGGCTGATCTCGAAGCTCGTCTTGTACGCGTCGATGTACGGATGGTTGAAGAGCAGCCGGACGTTCGAGACCGTCGGATTGTCGTTCTTGTCCTGAAACGCGCCCACGAGGACGGCACCGGCCGGCACGAACAGAAAGGCAATCGCGTACACGAAGAACGGCACGGTCCCGATCCACGCGAGCGAGCGGCGCCTCCGGCCGGACATTGTGTCCGGCCGGAGGGGCTGCGGTACAGCTTCGGCCGAGATCCTTACCCGACCTTCGAGGGCCAGTCGGACGCGATGAGCGCCTTGGCCCTCGTCAACTGCGACACACTGGCGAACTTCGCCTTCGCGTAGAGCGCAGGCGACGGCAGTGCGTTGAGGAGTGCCTTCGGAAGCACCTTGCGCTGGGCCAGGTCGTTGAACCGGGCCGGATGCGCGTAGCCCTTCAGGAACAGGATCTGACCCTGGTCGGAGTAGACGAACTCCTCCCACAGCCGCGCCGCGAACGCGTGCGGGGCCGTCGAGTTGATCGCCTGTGCGTAGTACCCGCCGTAGACGCCGTCGGCCGGGATCGTCACGCCCCACTTCGCGGCCGGAAGGGCCTTGATGTACGCGAGGTTGTTGTAGTCCCAGTCGATCGAGATCGGAGTCTGGCCGGATGCGACCGTCGCAGGTGTCGTCTGCACGGGGATGAAGTTGCCCGACTTCTTCAGTGCCGCAAAGAAATCGATGCCCGGGCCGACGTTCCCTGCGCTGCCACCGTTCGCAATCGCCGCGGCGATCACACCGGCAACCGCGGAGCCGGACGTCAGCGGCGAGCCGTTCATCGCCACCTTGCCCTTGTACTCGGGCTTCGTCAGATCCTTCCACGTCTTCGGGGGGTTGCTGACGAGGTTCTGGTTGTAGCCGATCGAGATTGCGCCCCAGTAGTCGCCCATCCAGAAGCCGCGGGTGTCCTTCATCGCACGCGGAATCGTCTTGTAGTTCGAGTTGAAGTACTTCGCATACAGGCCCTCGTTGGCGCCCGTGATCGCGAACGCGACACCGACATCGACGACGTCGGGAGCGCGCGAGTCGCCCTTGAGCGAGCGGATCGCCTCGTTCTCCTGAGCGGAGCTGCCATCGGGGTTGTCGTTCGTGATGCTGATGCCGTACTTCTTGCTGAACGTGTCCATCATCTCGCCGTAGTTCGCCCAGTCGCGGGGCAGGGCGATCGTGTTGAGCTTGCCTTCCTTCTTGGCGTTCTTGATCAGGTCGGCCATACCAGCGGCCGTGCCCTTGAGCGGCGGGCTCGCGAAACGACCGCGGGTCGCGCCGAGCGCCGAGCCGGCGCTGCCCAACATCGTCAAGCCGACAGCTGCCGCCGCGCTGCGCCGCAGCATCGACGAGCGGCTGATGCCTTCTTCTTCGAGCTTTGCCCAGAATTCGACCTCTTGGGCCTCATAGTCCTCCATGCATTCCTCCCGGTCCGTGGTGTCTCTAGTGGATCACGTAACGCTCTCTCATTTCAAGCTATCCGCGACCTAACTTTTAGGCAATGACTGGTAACGATGTTGGGTCGTTACGCTCTCCCTGTGAATCCGTTCCAGGCAGAAGGCCGGTGGCTCCGCTGCGCGCTCCACGCGCACACGACGAACTCCGACGGCGAGCTGGCCCCCGAATTGCTCGTCCGGCACTACGAATGGGCCGGTTACGACGTTCTGGCGATCACCGACCACTGGGCCCGGACAGTCGAGCCCTCGACGAAGAAGCTGCTCGTCATCCCGTCCACCGAGCTGAATGCCTATGCGCCGACGCAGGAGCATGACGCCCACGTGCTCGCTCTCGGGCTCGCGGTCGACCCCCAGCTGCCCGAAGGGAATTTCGCACCGCTCGAGGAGGTCGTCGCCTGGATCGCCGAGAACGGCGGTGTCCCGTACCTCGCCCACACCTACTGGAGCGGCCTCCGCACCGAGCAGTGGTGGGACTGCCCCGGCCTCCTCGGGATCGAGGTCTGGAACTCCGGCTGCGAGCTGGAGCTCGGCCGCGGCGACTCATCGATCCACTGGGACGAAGCGCTCGAGCACGGTCGGCCATTCTTCGCGCTCGCGACCGACGACTCGCACCATCCCGGCTACGACAGCGGCTTCGCCTGGACGTGGGTGCGCGTCAAGGAGAAGACGCAGGAGGCGGTGCTCGACGCGCTGCGTACCGGGATGTTCTACGGCTCGACCGGCCCGACGATCCACGACATCGAGGTGAGCGACGGTGACGTCGTCGTCCGCTGCAGCCCGGCAGAAGCGGTAACGCTCTACTCCGGGCGCTGGCGCGGCGCGCGTGCAAACGCCGGCCGACTCGGCTACCCGAACCATTCGGAGATCCTCGAGCGGAACGACGACGGCCTGATCACCGCGGCGCGGCTCCAGCGTCCCTACGAGGCGCCGTACGGACGCGTCGAGGTACTCGACCGCAGCGGCAACAAGGCCTGGAGCAACCCGCTGTGGATCGCCTAGAAGCGCTGGCCGGAACCCGCTTCGATCTGCTCGTGATCGGCGGCGGGATCATCGGCGCCGGGATCGCGGAGGCAGCGAGCGCGCACGGAATGAAGGTCGCACTGGTCGAGCGCGGCGACTTCGCCTCTGCGACCTCGACCGCGTCGTCGAAGCTGATCCACGGCGGCCTGCGCTACCTGCAGATGGGGGACATCCGACTCGTGCGCGAGGCACACCAGGAGCGGCGGGCGCTGATGTCGGT
>JANMWB010000249.1:0-16077 GCA_031393705.1 Thermoleophilia bacterium
GGCACCGACAACAAGGGGCTCGGTGGGCTCGAGGTGCAGTACGACCGCAACCTGACCGGCAAGATCGGCAAGCAGACGATCGTCCGCGACCCGTTCGGCCGCGCGATCAACGTCCTCAGCATGACGCCGGAGCAACAGGGGCACGATCTGTTCACGACGATCGATCACACGATTCAGGCGAACGCCGAGGCGGTGCTCCGCCAGACGATCTCCCACTGGCATGCGCACTCGGCGACTGCTGTGGTGCTCGACCCGCGGACCGGCGCGGTGCTCGCGATGGCGCAGGCGCCCGGCTACGACGCGAACAAGGCGAACAAGGTGCCGTTCGCGCTCCAGCGCAACCGTGCGGTCACCGACACCTACGAGCCGGGTTCGACGTTCAAGCTCGTGACGATCGCGGGGGCGCTCTCGACCGGAATCGTCGGTCCCGAAACGAAGTTCGTGCTGCCGTACTCGATCCGCGTCGCCGACCGTGTGATCCACGACGCCGAGCCCCGCGGGACCGAGACGCTCAGCGTCGCCGGGATCCTCTCGCGCTCGTCGAACGTCGGAGCGATCACGATCGCCGAGAAGCTTGGTTCGTCAGCGCTGATGGAGTGGATCCAGAAGCTCGGTTTCGGCGCGCAGACCGGCATCGACTTCCCCGGTGAGAGCCCGGGGCAGGTGCTGCCGCTCGACCAGTGGTCCGGCTCGACGATCGGGAACGTGCCGATCGGGCAGGGCATCGCCGTCACGCCGGTGCAGATGGCGGCCGCGTACGCCGCGATCGCGAACGGCGGTATCTGGGTGCAGCCGCACCTCGTCGAGAAGATCGGCCGCCGCTCGGTGCACGACTTCAAACGGCGCCGCATTGTTTCTCCTGCCGTCGACATGGTCCTCAAGCAAATGCTGACCAACGTCGTCGACGAGCACGGCGCGACCGGCAACGCGGCACAGATCCCCGGTTACACCGTCGGCGGCAAGACCGGCACGGCCCAGAAGCCAGGCCCGAACGGCTACACGACGGGTCAGTACGTCGCGTCGTTCGTCGGCTTCGTCCCGGTCGCGAAACCGCGGCTCGTGGTGCTTGTCACGGTCGACGATCCGCGCGGCGCGATCTTCGGCGGCGTCGTCGCCGCACCGGCGTTCGCGGAGATCGCGAAGTTCGACCTGCAGTACCTTGGCGTGCCGCCGGACGCACCGCTCGCCGGGCACTAAACGGCCTGGAGCGACTTCCAGAAGACGGTCGTGTCGCAGAGCCGCCCGTCCGGGTACAGGGCGTAATTCGGAATCACACCGACGGTGTTCCAGCCGCTTCGCTCGTACAGTCGGGCTGCATCGCCCCCGGTGACGGCGTCCAGGACGAGCAGGGTCTTTCCCTCGGCGCGCGCCTCGTCCTCGAGTTGCTCCATCAGTCGCTGCGCGATCCCGCGCCGCCGCGCCGACCGGTGGACGAGCACCCTAGCGACGTCCGCGCGGTGCGGCTGATTCGGTGGCAGCCCAAGGACGAGCTGTGCGGTGCCGACCAACGCGCCGTCGAGGAACGCGCCGAGAATGATCCGGCGACCTTGCTCCGCGTCGCGCACGTACACCTCGTAGACGGCGCGCGCGTCCGCGTGCGAGAACGGGTGCAGGTAGCCGACCGACGCGCCGCCGGACACGCAGTCGGCGAGCACGGCGGCGAGCGCGTCGAGCCGCTCGTGCGCCTCGCCGGCATCGAGGCGCCGGACTTCGACCCGTTCGGTGGACATAAGCCAAGTTTGCCTCGTCCAGCGCTAGCTGGTGCGACCGAGGCGGGAGCGGCGTTGGCCGCCCCGCTAGGTTTCTCCCGATGGATCTGAACCGCCTTGCGGAGGCGATCGGGGCTGCCGGTCAACCCTCGGTCGAGATCCTCGACCTCGCCTACGACCCGCGCACCGTCACATGGGGCTCGCTCTTCTTCTGCATCGTCGGCACCCGCGCCGACGGTCACGACCTCGCGGCGGCTGCCGTAGCCGCCGGTGCCGTCGCCCTGGTCGTCGAGCGCCCGGTCTCAGTCGAGGTCCCGCAACTGATCGTGCCGAGCGTGCGCGGGGCGATGGGGCCGGCGGCCGTTCTCTTCTTCGGTGACCCGTCGCGCGAGCTCGACGTTGTCGCCGTGACGGGCACGAACGGCAAAACGACGACCGCATTCCTGCTCCGCTCGATCCTCGACGAGGCGGGTCGTAAGCCGGCGCTCTTGACGAACATCGAGCGGCGCATCGGCGGCGAGCAGAAGCCGATCGGACTGAACACGCCTGAGTCGATCGACCTGCAACGGCTCCTCCGCGCGATGCTCGACGGGGGCGACCGCTCGTGTGTGATGGAAGCGACGTCGATCGCCGGTGTGAAGGGACGGCTCGCAGGCACGCGCTTCGCGGTGCTCGTCTTCACGAACCTCACGCAGGACCACCTCGACTTTCACGGGACGATGGAGGAGTACTACGCGGCCAAGCGCGCGCTTTTCGAGCAGGCCGAGCGCGCGATCGTCAACGTCGGCGACGACTGGGGCAAGCGGCTTGCCGCAGAACTCCCGAACGCGCGCACGTTCACGCCGGACGACGACATTCCGTTCGACCTGAAGTTGCGCGGCCGGTTCAACCGCGCGAATGCGCTCGGCGCAATCTGGGCTGCCCGTGAGCTTGGCATCGGCGACGACGCGATTGCGCGCGGAATCGAGCAGCTGCAGGGCGTCCCCGGCCGCTTCGAGTCGGTCGAAGCCGGGCAACCGTTCACGGTGATCGTCGACTACGCGCACACACCGGATTCGCTCGTCAACGTGTTGCAGGCGGCGCGCGGCCTGGGAGACGGGAAGCTGATCGTCGTCTTCGGCGCCGGCGGCGACCGCGACCGGGAGAAGCGCCCGCTGATGGGGCACGCGGCCGCGGAGCACGCGGACCGGGCGATCGTGACCACCGACAATCCACGCACCGAGGATCCCGCCGCGATCGCCGAGCAGGTGGCGCACGGGAAGCTCGAGATCGTCCTCGACCGGCGCGCAGCGATCGAGACCGCGCTTGCTGCCGCGCAGCCGGATGATGTCGTCGTGATCGCAGGCAAGGGTGCCGACACCGAGATGGAGCTCGCCGATCGGACGGTGCCGTTCGACGACCGCGCGATTGCCAGGGAGATCCTCACGTGATCCCAATCGAGCTCAGCGTGATCGAGCCACTCGGCAAGCTGATCGCGCGCCCGTGGGCCGACGTCGTCACCGGCATGCAGGTCGACTCGCGGCGCATCGACGAGGGCGACCTCTTCGTCGCTGTCGGCGGCGGCGAGGACTTCGTCGAGCACGCGCTCGCGCGCGGTGCCTCGGCGGCACTCGTCCCAACGGATGAGTTCGCAGCGCTGGCGGCGATCGCCGGCGCCGTTCGTGACCGCTCGCAGGCGCGCATCGTCGGCATCACCGGTTCGACGGGGAAGACTTCGACGAAGGACATCCTCTACGCGCTGTGCGCACCGTCCCGGCGGACGATTGCGAACGAGGGCAACTACAACACCGAGATCGGTGTGCCGCTCACGATCTGCCGGATTGAGGAAGACACCGAGATCTGCATCAGCGAGCTTGGGATGCGAGGCATGGGACAGATCGCCTGGCTCGCGTCCTTCGTCCGGCCCGACGTCGGCGTGATCACGAATATCGGGCCTGCGCACCTCGAGTTCCTGGGGTCGATCGAGAACATTGCGCGTGCCAAGGCGGAGCTGATCGACGCGCTGCCGGCCGGTGGCATAGCGGTCGTGCCCAACGAGCCGCTACTCGAGCCGTATCTGACACGCTCCGACATCGTCGTCAAGCGTGTCGACACCACGATGCCGTTGCCGTTCGAGCTGAGCTACACGTCGAAGCACCAGGTGGAGAACACGCGCATCGCGATCGCCGTCGCCGAAGCTCTCGAGATTCCGCTGCCGGAGACCTTGAACGTCGAGTTCTCGAAGTTCCGCGAAGAGGAACGTCCTTTGCCCGGCGGCGGCGTGCTGCTGAACGACTGTTACAACGCGAACCCCGTGTCTATGCGCGCTGCCCTCGAGCACTTCGTCGTTCGCGCGGGCGACCGGCGGAGGATCGCCGTTCTGGGCGACATGCTCGAGCTCGGGCCGGGCGGGCCCGGGTACCACCGCGAGATCGGAGATTTCGTGCGCGAGTTGGGAATCGAGGAGGTGATCGCGGTCGGTGAGCTGGCGCGCGCCTACGGCGGCGACTGGGTCGCCACGGCGCCCGAGGCCGCTGAACGGCTCCGCGTTGAACTGCGGCCGGGCGACGCGGTGCTCGTCAAGGGCTCGCTCGGAGTGGGACTCGCGGTCGTCGCGGAGAACTTGGCGGCGTAATGTCGAGAGTTCTCGTAGCAGCGCTCGTGGCGATGATCATCGCGATTCTCGGCGGGCCGACGTTCATCAACTTCCTGCGCCGTAACGAGGTCGGCCAGCACATTCGCGAGGAGGGACTGGAGCACCACCGGGCGAAGCAGGGCACGCCGACGATGGGCGGTCTGCTGATCGTGCTCGCTGCCACGCTCGCGTTCCTGCCGCTGTCGGATTACACGCTGCCGGCGCTGACGATCTTTGGGACGACGCTCGCCTGCGCGGGTGTCGGCTTCCTCGACGATTACCTAAAGCTGCATCACAAGCGCTCGCTCGGTCTGCGTGGTCGCTGGAAGATCCTGATGCTGATCGGGATCACGGCCGCCGTCGGCTACGCGGCGCATCACCAACAGCTCAGTCACAGCGTCTTCGTGCCGATCGGCGACTGGAACGTGCCGCTTGGGCCGTTCTGGTACCTGCTGCTGTTCCTGATCATCGGCGGCGCCGTGAACGGTGTGAACCTGACGGACGGCGTCGACGGGCTTGCAGCAGGCACGTCGATCATCGCGCTCGCGACGTTCACTGCGATGGCGGTGACGATCTACATTCGCTCGGGACCGCCACGCATCGGAAATCGGCTGGACATCGCGTTCATCGGGGCGGCGCTGATTGGTGCGGCGGTCGGGTTTCTCTGGTTCAACGCGTTCCCGGCGGAGGTGTTCATGGGCGACACCGGGGCGATGGCGCTCGGCGGGGGAATGGCGGCGATGGCGATCATGATGAAGGTTGAGCTCCTGATGCTGTTTGTCGGCGGGATCTTTGCGGTTGTGGCGCTCTCGGTAGTACTGCAGGTGCTGAGCTTCAAGTGGTGGGGGAGACGTATTTTCCTGATTGCCCCGCTGCAGCACCACTTCGAGATGAAGGCCTGGTCCGAGACGAAGATCATGGTGCGCTTCTGGATCGTTACGGCGATCTTTTGCGCGGTCGGCTTCGCGCTCTTCTACAAGTACTACTTGCCCTTCCGGGCCCACAGTTGAAGGCGCTCATCTACGGCCTCGCGCGCTCGGGCCGTGCGGCGGCGGAACGGCTCGAGGATCCCGTGCTCGTCGACCGTTCGCTCGGTAACGAGGACGATCTCTCGCTGCTTGACGGCGTCGACGTCGTGGTGAAGTCTCCCGGCGTGCCCGGGGAGGCGCCGCTCGTCGCCGTTGCGCGCGAGCGTGGGATCCCGGTGTGGTCGGAGATCGAGCTCGGCTACCAGTTGCTTCCCGACGCGAAGTTCGTCGGCGTCACCGGCACTAACGGCAAGACGACGACCACGGAGCTGCTCGGGGCAATCTTCCGCGCAGCGGGCCGCGACGTCGCGGTCGCGGGGAACGTCGGCACGCCGCTCAGCTCGGTGCACTCGGCGGGCTGGGTCGTGTGCGAGATCTCGTCGTTCCAGCTCGAGGACGTGCACGAGTTCTCGTGCGACGTCGCAGTGCTGCTCAACCTCGAGCCGGATCATCTCGACCGGCACGGATCGTTCGAGGCCTACCGCGACACGAAGTTGCGCATCTTCGAGCGCTCGCGCGTGCAGGTCGTGCCGCGCGGGCTCGGCCTGCCGGGAATCGAGTTCTCCGGAGACGACGAGTTGCCGGCCGAGCCGTTGATCCGCGGGGCGCACAACCGAGAGAACGCAGCGGCTGCAACCGCCGCGGCACGCGCGGCCGGGATCGCGGACGAGCACATCGCAGCGGGACTGCTCGGCTTCCCCGGCGTACCGCACCGGCTCGAGCTCGTCGGCGAGCGCGACGGTGTTCGTTACGTCAACGACTCCAAGGCGACCAACGTCGCTGCTGCACTGCGCGCACTCGCCGCGTACGCCGACGAACCGGTGCACCTGATCCTCGGCGGCTCACCAAAGGGCGAGGACTTCGCACCGCTCGCAGCGGCGATCGGCGCGAACGTCAGGTCGGTGCATCTGATCGGTGCGGAGGCCGAGCGAATCGCGGAGGTGATCGACGGTCATCGCGACGGCGATCTGGCGACGGCCGTGGCACACGCTGCCCAACTTGCACAGCCCGGCGACGTCGTGCTGCTCAGCCCCGCGTCTGCGAGCTACGACCAGTTCGAGAACTTCGAACAGCGCGGAGACGCGTTCCGGGCGCTCGTCACAGGCTAGGACTACACACACCCGGCATCGGCGCCGCAGTGGGCGCTCTTTTACCTCCTCCTTACCTCCCAGGTGCGTGAAGCGCCGGATGCCGGGCAAGTACCTGGTGGAAGAGAAAATCGACCATCGTGGCAATCGTGTGGCAAACGTCATTTGCAGTCGACGTTGCCCTTCGCCACTGGAGCCCTGAGGAGGCCCACTCAATGAAGAAACTGATCCTGATCTTGACGAGCGCGATCGCGCTGGTTCTCGCAAGCACAGCGGCCGCTGCGCTCGTTCCCGGCGTCTACGACCCGGGTAACACCGGCTGCCCGACCGCCACCTATAGCGGCGGGGTGCTCCACCTCGCAAAGAACTGCGCGACGGCGACGAACGCGGCCGCGTACGGCGACCTCACCGGTCTCACCGGCCAGGCGTTCACGTCGGCGTCGTTCACACTGGCGAACGCAGCTCAGTGCCAGGGTGGATCCCCGCGTTTCAACATCGTCACCACGACGGGGACCTTCTTCCTCGGCTGTAACAACGTCACGCCGACCACGAACAGCAACGGCACGGTGACCTACACCTTCGACGCGGCGTCCATCATCGCCGGCGGCGGACAGGTTCCGTTCCCGACGGGCACGATCTCGGACGCGGCTGTGCTCATCGACGTTCAGGGAATGGCCGACGTCTCGGCCATCACCGTGAACGGCACGCTCGAGGTGCCGACACCGGTCGTCTCGGGCACGCCGATGTCGAAGAGCGACTGCAAGCACGACGGGTGGAAGACCTTCACGAACCCGTCGTTCAAGAACCAGGGCCAGTGCGTGAGCTACGTCAACCATCACGCGCACCACGACAAGGGCCACAAGCACTCCGAGGGCCACGAGCACTCCAAGTAACGAACGAGCACTACCTCTCGATCTCGGGGCGTCGGCAGTTCGCTGCCGGCGCCCCTCGATCGCCTAGGAGTCCGGCGCTCCCTCGCGAAACCAGCACGGATGAAGCGGGGAGAGCTCAATTCAAGATTGCTGATCCTGGTCACGCTGGCGCTCGTCGCCTTTGGGCTCGTGATGGTCTACAGCGCCACCTCAGCGGCTGCTGCCGTCGGCGGCAAGGATCCGAGCTACTACCTCAAGCGCCAGGGCATCTACGCGGCGCTCGGGATCGTCCTGATGATGGTCGCGCAGCGCTGGGACTACCGCAGGCTGAAGGCGCTTGCGCCGATGCTGGTCCTCGGCTCGCTCGCGCTCCTCGCGGTAGTGCTCGCAATCGGCCCGGCGATCAACGGCGCGCGTCGCTGGATCTCGCTCGGCCCGGCGGTCTTCCAGCCCTCCGAGCTTGCGAAGCTTTCGCTCGCCGTCTGGGCCGCGGCGTATCTCTCACGCCGTTCGGCTCCGAGGGACCTGCGCGAGCTCTGGCGCCCGATCGGCGCGCTTGCCGCCGTTTTCTGTGTGCTGCTGATCCTCGAGCCGGACATGGGAACCGCGATCGCGTTGATGGTGATGCTGATCGGCATGCTCGTCGTCGCAGGCACCCCGACGGGAACGCTGGTGAGCGCGATGACGATTGCCGGGGCGCTCGGAACGCTCGCGATCTGGATGGAGCCCTATCGCCGCGCGCGCTTCTTCGCGTTCCTCAATCCGTGGCATGACGCCCAGGGCACCGGCTTCCAGATCGTGCAGGCGATGATCGGGATGGGCTCGGGCGGGATCTTCGGCGTCGGTCTTGGCCAGGGCGTCCAGAAGATCTTCTACCTGCCGGAAGCGCACACCGACATGATGCTCGCGAACATCGGCGAAGAGCTCGGGCTGGTCGGCGTTGCTGTTGTGATCGGCGCCTACGCACTGTTTGCCTACGCAGGCTTTGGCATTGCGTTGCGCTGCAAGGATCCGTTCGGCAAGCGCCTCGCCGCAGGGCTCACCGTCCTGATCGCCGGCCAGGCGGCGATCAACATGCTCGCCGTGATGGGGAGCGCCCCGCTGACCGGGATTCCGCTCCCGTTCCTCTCCTACGGCGGCTCGAGCCTCGTCGTACTCCTCGCCGGGGTCGGGATTCTCCTTAACATCGCTCAACGTGGCAGTGCAGCAACAGCTTCGGTGTCTGATCGCAGCCGGGGGAACGGCAGGACACGTCCTGCCCGCGCTCGCAGTAGCGGACGCGTTGACGGAGCGCGGCGTCCACGTGACGTTCGCCGGGTCGCCGGATCGCGTCGAAGCGCGTCTGGTCCCTGAAGCCGGCTACGAGCTCGACACCTTTCGGATCACCGGCTTCCCGCGGAGGCCGTCGGTCGCGCTCGCCCGCTCGCTCCTGCTGGCGGGCGCGGCGCCACGCGCGTGCCGCCGGATCTTGCGCGCGCGCAGCCCCGATGTCGTGCTCGGCGGCGGCGGGTTCGTTGCCGGCCCGATGGTCTTCGCTGCCTCGACGCTCAGGATCCCGACGGCGCTGACCGAAGCCGATGCGTACCTCGGCCTCGCGAACCGGCTCGCTGCACCGTTCGCCCGGCGCATCTTCCTCTCGTATCCGATCGAAACGCGTTACCGCGGCAAGGTGCGCGTCGTCGGCAGGCCACTTCCGGTGCATGGTCAACCGGTGCCGCAGCAGGAAGCGCGCGAAGTCTTCGAGTTGCCGCAGGAGGGCGTGGTGCTCGGCGTGTTCGGCGCACTCGCTGGCGCAACGACCCTCAACGAGTTCGTCGTCGAGACGTGGGGCGAGCGCGGGCCGGCGATCCTGCACCAGACGGGAAAGCGCGACTACGAGCTCGTCAAGAAGCGCGTCCGGCGGCCCGACTACCGAGTCATCGATGAGACAGATCGGTTCGCCGCGGCACTCGCCGCGTGTGATCTCGTGATCTCGCGCGCAGGAGGAAGTGTCTGGGAGATCGCTGCCGCCGGTCGGCCGGCGATCTTCGTTCCCTATCCCTTCGCGACCGGCGACCACCAGGCGCGGAACGCCGAGCACTTCGTGGGTGCGGGCGGCGCGATCATGGTCCGTGAGCTCGACCTCGCTGAGGTCCCGGATCTCGTGCGCTCCCTGCTCGACGATCCCGAACGCCGGCAGAAGATGAGCGAGGCGATGTTGCGCGCTGGGCGGCCCGACGCTGCGGCCGAGATCGCCGACGAGCTCATCGCGATGGCACAGCAGTCCGCAAAGCAGCGACAGTGAGAGGCCGCCGCCTCTGGTTTGTGGGGATCGGCGGCGCCGGACTGAGCGCGTATGCACAGCTGGCGCGCGCGCTGGGCGCCGAGGTCGGCGGGTGGGATCGCGTGCGTACGGCGTACCTCGAACCGCTGTCCGACGTGCCGATCGAGATCACGCCCGAGCCGGTCGTGCCGGATGGGTGGGAGGCGATCGTCTCCTCGGCGTACCCGTCGGTGCCCGGTCTGCGTCGCGCGGAGTTCTTGCGCGAGCTCGTCGGCTCGCGCCCTGCGATCGTCGTCGGTGGCACCCACGGGAAGGGCACGACGGCGGCGATGATCGCGTTCGCGCTGTCCGAGACCGGCCACGACCCCGCGTGGCTGATCGGAGCGCCGGTGCCGCAACTCGGTTCGAACGCAGGCTTCGGCGCCGGGTATCTCGTCGTCGAGGGCGACGAATCGGATCGCACGGTCTTCTCACTTCCGGCCGAAATCGCCGTGGTGACGAACGTCGAGCTCGACCACCACGCAGAGTTCTCATCCGTCGCGGAGCTGGAGACCGAGTTCGCGCAATGGACGAAAACAGCGACGCACGTCGTGCGTGACGCGCCGCCCTATCAGGGCCCGCTTGGCGTGCCGGGCGAGCACAACCGTTTGAACGCCGGTGCTGCGCTCGCCGCGCTCGAGCTCGCGGGCGTTTCGCGGCCCGACGCCGGCGCGGCGCTCGAGCACTTCACCGGCACAGGTCGCCGCTTTGAGATCCACCAGCACGGCGACGTGACGATCGTCGACGATTACGGACACCATCCGACGGAGGTCGCGGTGACGATCGCCGCGGCGCGCGAGCGCTTCCCCGGCGCCCGCATCCGCGTGCTCTTCCAGCCGCACCTCTATTCGCGCACGCGGCATCTCGCGGACGAGCTGGCCGACGCGCTCGCTGCGGCCGACGACGTAACGGTGACGGACATCTATCCCGCGCGTGAGCTGCCGGTGCCCGGGGTGACAGGTCGACTGGTGATCGACGCGCTCAGCGACCGTGGCGTGCTCGCCGGCTACACCCCGACCGTCGAGCAGGGGGCAGAACGGCTGGCCCGACGTGCGCGTCCCGGCGACGTGCTGCTCGTCGTGGGCGCCGGCGACGTCGACCGAGCCGTCGGCCTCCTGCGCGGCTAGCTTCTCCGGCATGGCGGTGGAAGAAAACGTCGCGCTTGCGCGCTTCACGACGATCGGAACCGGTGGCCCTGCGCGGTGGTTCGGGCGTCCCGAGATGGTCGACGAGTTGCATGAGCTGCTGCGTTGGGCGAAGGAGCGGGACGTGACGGTCGAGGTGATCGGCCTCGGTTCCAACGTGCTCGTGCACGACGACGGGGTCGAGGCGCTCGTTCTGAAGCTCTCGGGCGAGCTCGCCGCTGCCCACATCGAAGGGGAGACGCTCGTCATGGGCGGCGGCGCCGCGAACGCGGTCGGGCTCCATCGAGCACGCGCCGCGGGGCTCGGGGGCTTCGAGTTCGCAGCCGCGATCCCCGGCACGGCCGGCGGCGGCGTGCGCATGAACGCGGGCGCCTACGGTCGTGACTGGGGTGACGTGCTGATCGACGCCGTGGTCGTCGATGCGTCCGGGCAGCGAACGCTCGGCGTCGAAGAACTGGGGCTGTCATACCGCCACTCGAACCTCGTCCCCGGCCAGGTCGTCGCCGGCGTGCGCTTTCGGCTCGAGCCGAGCTCGCCGGAGGCAGTGAAGAAGAAGGCCGGGGAACTGCTCGCGCAGCGCAAGGCGACCCAGCCGACGAACAAGCGCACGTTCGGAAGCGTCTTCAAGAACCCGGACGACGGGCCTGGAGCCGGCCGCATGATCGAGGAGTGTGGGCTGAAGGGGCACCGGATCGGTGGCGCAATGGTCTCGCCGCGCCACGCGAACTTCATCGAGAACGCGGCTGGGGCGACGACGGCGGACTGCATTGCCGTGATGGCCGAGGCACGCAGACGCGTGCACGAGCGGTTCGGCGTCGAGCTCGAGCACGAGGTGCAGTTCCTCGGGCCATTGGAATTGCCGCCAGCCTCTCCGTAGGGGTTGAGAGCAGTGCGGCGAAGAGTCGCCTGTGGCAGCCCGTAAGAGGTCGACCTCCCGTACCGCCGTACTGCCGTCGCGCCGTGCGGCGCCACCGATGCAGCTGACGCGTCTCGCGCCGTCGGGCCGCTCCGTCCTGGTCGGACTGGCGGTCTTCGTGCTCGCGGTTTGCGGGTACGTCACCGCGCGCGAGACGTCGGTCTTCGCAGTGCGGACGATCGAGATCCGCGGTGGCGATCGGGCACTCCAGGTACAGGTCAAGGCGGCCCTGACCGACGAACTGGGGCAGAGCCTGATGAAGATCGACGGCAACAGCCTCGATCGGCGGATTGCGCCCCTTCCCGGCGTGCGCGCGTTCCAGTACGACCGAGCCTTCCCGAACACGCTGCGGATCGTCGTGCGTCCCGAACAGCCGGTCCTGGTGCTCCGTAGCGGCGCCGACGCCTACCTTGTTGCGGCGACGGGGCGCGTGATCCGTCCGCTGGCGCATCCGCATCTCTCGCACCTGCCTCGCCTCTGGGTGACGCGCGACGTCCACGTGACAGTCGGCGGACCGCTGCCTGCCCCCATGAACGCCGCGGCGAGTGCGCTCGCGCCGTTGCAGGGCGCCCCGCTGCCGGGCGGCGTTCGTCTCGTCCGCGGCGGGAAGGAGCTGACGCTTGTGCTCGGCGGCGGTCTCGAGGTGCGCCTCGGCGACCATGGTGATCTGCAGCTGAAGCTCGCGATTGCGCGCCGGATTCTGCGGGCCACGGCCGCTGCAACCACCGGCGGTGGTTACCTGGACGTCAGCGTTCCGGAGCGTCCTGTGCTCTCATTGAAGTCTCAAGTCGGAGGTTGAGGTTGAGGGTTATGCCGGTCGAGAGTCTCGCTATCGCGTTGACAGGGCAGGAAACCACCCGTACCCTCCCGAAGAACAAGGATCTCGACGCGCCCCACCCTGCACTTAAGCTTGAGTGTCGAGACACACTGACAGTTATGAGGACACCGCGATGAGAGATCGCTCTGGCAATTACTTGGCCGTGATCAAAGTCGTCGGCGTGGGTGGTGGCGGAACGAACGCCGTCAACCGCATGGTCGATGCCGGGCTCACGGGAGTCGAATTCGTCGCCGTCAATACCGACGCGCAGGCGCTGCTGATGTGCGACGCCGATGTGAAGATCCACATCGGTGCGAAGGCGACGCGAGGTCTTGGCGCCGGTGCAGATCCGGCCGTCGGGCGCGAAGCCGCGACCGAGACGCGCGACGAGTTGAAGGAGGCGCTGAAGGGCGCCGACATGATCTTCGTCACCGCAGGCGAGGGGGGTGGCACCGGCACAGGCGGTGCGCCGATCGTCGCGGAGATCGCGCGCGAGCTCGAGGCGTTGACCGTGGGTGTCGTCACCCGCCCGTTCGCGTTCGAGGGCCGTCGCCGGTCGCAGCAGGCGGAGCAGGGGATCGCCGAGCTCGCGGACAAGGTCGACACGCTGATCGTGATCGAGAACGATCGGCTGCTCCAGGTCGTCGAGAAGAAGACGCCGCTCTCCGATGCCTTCAAGCTGGCCGACGACATTCTGCGCCAGGGCGTGCAGGGCATCACCGATCTGATCACCGTGCCCGGGATCGTCAACCTCGACTTCGCCGACGTGCGCACGATCATGCGCGACGCCGGCTCCGCACTGATGGGAATCGGCAGCGGCCAGGGCGAGAACCGGGCGGCCGAGGCGGCCCGCACCGCTGTCAGCTCGCCGCTCCTCGAGTCGTCGATCGAAGGCGCGACGGGCATCCTGCTCAACATCAGTGGCCCCCCGGATCTTGGGCTCTTCGAGGTCAACGAGGCAGCCGAAGTCGTCACCGGCGCCGCCGACCAGAACGCGAACGTGATCTTCGGCGCCGTGATCGACGAGAACCTCCGCGACGAGGTCCGGGTGACCGTGATCGCGACCGGCTTCGGGACGCAGCGCCGCCGCCGTGCGCGGGCAGCCGTGGGCGAGAGCACCTCAGGGAGCCGCGCGCCGGAGTTCGACGCCGGTGACGCCCTCGATGTTCCGTCGTTTCTTCGTGACGAATGATGTTTAGGAGCGCCCCCGCCCGGTAATCAGGCAGGTGCCCTCCCCCGGGACTGTGAAGTGCAGTCCCACACGACCCGGTCAGAAGCCCTGTCAGCGATGCTGGCGGGGCTTCGTCCTTCTGGGACGTATCTCGACCAGCCAAGGCTGGTGGCAGCCACCGTGAGGTGGGCTTCACACGTTGGGCAGGTCTCGAACGGCCATCCGGGAGCACCCTGACGCCCGGGGGCTCGGGGCTGGTTAGCATCGCGGCGGATGCAAACACTCCGGCAGACGCCGCTCCATGATCGTCATGTCGCCCTCG
Source organism: Thermoleophilia bacterium (assembly GCA_031393705.1). Lineage (GTDB taxonomy): Bacteria > Actinomycetota > Thermoleophilia > Gaiellales > Gaiellaceae > PALSA-600. The sequence goes on from JANMWB010000249.1 coordinate 13,985, forward strand.
GGGCGCGCATGGTTCCCTTCGCCGGCTGGGAGATGCCCGTTCAGTACGAGGGCGTGATCCAGGAGCACAAAGCTGTCCGGACGGATGCAGGCGTCTTCGATGTCTCGCACATGGGCGAGCTCGAGGTCGAGGGCCCGACGGCGCGCGACCTGCTCCAGGCGCTGCTCTCGAACGACGTCGACAAGCTCCAACCCGGTCAGGCGCAATACACGCTGCTCACGAACGACGAGGGCGGGATCATCGACGACCTGATCCTCTACCAGCTCGGCGAGCATCGGTTCATGATCGTCGCCAACGCCTCGAACACCGACGCCGTGTCTCGCTGGCTGAAGGAGCACGAGCTGCGTGGCTCCGATGTGCGCGACGTCTCCGAGGAGTACGCGCTGCTCGCCGTTCAAGGACCGAACGCGCTCGAGAAGCTCGGGCTCCCGTCCGCCAAGGCGTTCACGTGGGAGATGGGCGAGCTCGACGGCGTCGAGGTGATGATCAACCGCACCGGTTACACCGGAGAAGAAGGTGTTGAGCTCTGCTGCATGACCGACGACGCGGTTGAGTTGTGGGACGCGATCCTCGCGCGCGGCGTCACTCCCGCGGGGCTCGGCGCGCGCGACACGCTGCGGCTCGAGGTCTGTTACCCGCTGCACGGCAACGACATCGGCCCGCAGTGGGATGCTGTCTCTTCAGGATTGAGTTGGGCGTGCGCGCTCGACACGGAGTTCACCGGCGTTGAGCGGCTCCGCGCGATCAAGGAAAAGGGGCCGGCGCAGAAGCTCGTCCCGTTCGTGATGACCGAGAAGGCAATCCCGCGGCAAGGCATGAGCATCCGTACCTCTTCAGACAGTGGAGGCGGCGAGGTCACCTCCGGCACGCAGTCGCCGATGCTCGAGATCGGGATCGGCATGGGCTACGTCCCCGCTGCGTCGAGCGCGCCCGGCACCGAGCTTGTGATCGACGTACGCGGCAAGCCGCGCCGCGCCGAAGTTTCCAAGAAGCCCCTCTACAAGAAAGCGAGCCCGTAAATGGCGTCGAGTGAGTCGTATCCGGACGATCTCAAGTACCACCCCGAGCACGACTGGGCGCGCATCGACGGCGACGAGGCCGTGCTCGGCGTCACCTGGTACGCGCAGGACGCGCTCGGCGAGCTCGTGCACTACGAAGCGCCTGACGTCGGTTCGACCGTTGCGAAGGACAGCTCCTACGGCGAGGTCGAATCGGTGAAGGCTGTCTCCGACCTGATCTCGCCGCTCTCCGGCGAGGTGCTCGAGGTGAACGCGAAAGTCGTCGACGCACCTGAGACCGTGAACGAGGACCCATACGGCGACGGCTGGCTGATCCGCATCCGCCTGTCGAGCCCCGACGAGCTCGAGCAGCTGCTCGACGTCGCGGCGTACAAGAAGGTCTTGGCAGAAGCGTGAGTTATCTCTCGCTGACCGATTCCGACCGTGAGGAGATGCTTGCCGCGATCGGGGTGTCTTCGATCGACGAGCTGTTTCGCGACATCCCGCAGACCGTTCGCTACGGCCGCGAGCTCGACATCGCGCCGGCCCTCACCGAGTCGGAGTTGCAGCGGCACATGGAGGAGCTCGCCGGCAAGAACATCGTCGACGAGGTGTGCTTCCTCGGCGCCGGTATCTACGATCACTACGTTCCCGCCGTCGTCGACGCGGTTTTGCAACGCGGTGAGCTGTTAACCGCCTACACGCCGTATCAGCCCGAGATGAGCCAAGGCGTGCTGCAGGCGATCTTCGAGTACCAGACCGCGATCTGCGAGCTGACCGGAATGGATGTGTCAAACGCGTCGGGTTACGACGGGACAACCGTCGCCGCCGACGCCTGCTTCGTCGCGAAACACGCGACGGGCCGGTCGAAGATTGTCGTCACCGAGGCGACGAACCCGCAGGTGCGTCAGGTGATCAAGACGTACGCGCCCGGATTCAGCCTCGAGATCGTCGAGGTGCCGCACGAGGACGGTGTGACCGATCCCGACCGCGTGCGCGAGGCGGCCGTCGATGCGGCAGCCGTGATCTTCCAGCACCCGAACTTCTTTGGGAACCTCGAGAACGCGCCCGAGCTCGCCGCCGCCGCGAACGACG
>JANMWB010000267.1:0-1504 GCA_031393705.1 Thermoleophilia bacterium
GTAGACGATCGCGAGGAAGCGCTGCTGCTCATCGTTCAGCTCGCCCGCCTCACCTTCGCGGATCATCTCGAGGAAGCCCATCATCGACGTCAGCGGCGTGCGCAGCTCGTGCGAGACCGTTGCGACGAAGTCGTCCTTCAACCGGTCGAGCTCACGCTGCTGCGTGACATCGCGCAACGTCCAGAGGCGACCGAGAAAGCCGCCGCGGTCATCGAGCACGGGCGAGGTGAAGCCCTGGAAGACGCGGCCCGTAACACTGTCCTCGAACTCGTCGAACGTCGTCTCGTCCGGATTTTCGCGCAGACCTTCCATCGTCTTGCGATAGGCATCTTCATCACGCACCCTGTGCGCGACGGAGAGGAGCCGGTCGACGATCGTGCCGTCATAACTCATGCCCAGCTCGCGGGTGAGGCGCACGATGGGCCGGTTCGCGAGCTGCATGTTGCCGTCGGCGTCCGAGAGGAGGATGCCGTCGATCGTCGAGTCGAGCACCGCGCGCAGCACGTTCGCGAGTCGCTCGAGATCGACGTTCTGCTCCGCGAGGCTCGCCTGATGCTCGGTCAGGGCGCGCGACATGTCGTTGAAGGAGCGTGCGAGCTGCCCGACTTCGCCTGGGCCGCCCTCCGGCACCGCGACGTCTCCCTCCCCGGCTGCGACTCGCTCGGTCGCGGCTGCGACGCGCCGAATCGGTGCGACCACCCACCGCAGGAGGTAGACGATGATCGCGGCGAGGGCGAGCAGCAGGAACCCGCTACCGATCGCTCCCACGACCACACCCGAGTGCTCCGCCTTCTCGACTCGCTGCTGGTTGCGGCCGGCGATCGCGTTCTCGCTCTGGACGAACGGGTCGATCAGGTTGCGCATGTGGTCGACGCGCCGTTTCCCCTCGCCGGTCGCGACTGTCGCCCGTGCCGCGGCCGGCGCGCGCGCGACCTGGCGGATCAGTGGCGTCGCCCAGTCGGTCAAGTACGAACGCCACTGCAGTTCGAGCTCGGCCGACCATGACCCCGACGCGAGCGACCGGAGCCGTGCGGACTCGCCCGGCAGCGAGCGCCGCGCTGATTCGTAGGGCTGAAGGAATCGCCGGTCGCCCGTGATCACGTAGCCCCGCATGCCCGTCTCGAGGTCGAGTATGAGCTTCTCGAGCCGGATCGCGGCAACGACTGCCTGTTCGGCGTGCTGCTGCTCGCGGGTGTTGGCGCGAATCGACCCGAACGACTGGAGGACGAGCACGAACTGCGCAGCGAAAACAACGGCGATCAAGCCGCCGCCGATGAGGATCCGCTGTGTGAGGCCGAGGCGCATCTACCGATAGTTTCACTGCATGGCGGTCGTCATCGCATCCTCCCTCCGCAAGGAGCATTCCGGCGACGTCCTGTACGACGGCGTTTCCTTCAAGGTCGAACGCAAGGACCGGCTCGCGCTCGCGGGGCCGAACGGCGCCGGGAAGACGACGCTGCTCCGCCAATTGGCGGGGCAGGTCTCGATTGACGGCGGCGAGCTG
>JANMWB010000004.1:0-51947 GCA_031393705.1 Thermoleophilia bacterium
ACGCTCGTCTTCGGTCGCACGGCGATCGGCGCGCTGATCCTGACCCCGGTGGCCGCCTACCGCGGCGAGCTGCGACCGCTCATTCGCCACTGGCGGCCCCTGCTCGCCTACACGGCAGTCGAAGTCGCAATCCCGTGGGTGTTGCTTGCGCGCGCCGAGACGAAGCTGACGAGCTCGCTCACGGGGCTGCTGATCGCCGCGGTGCCACTCGTCGGCGCGCTGATCGTGACGTTGACCGGTGACCGCGAGCGTCTCGGCGGGCGGCGGTGGCTCGGCCTGCTCGTTGGCATTGGCGGCGTCGCCGCGATCGTCGGGCTCAACCTCGGACAGGTCGACGTTATAGCGCTCGTCGAGATCGGATTCGTTGCCGTCGGGTACGCGGTCGGCCCGATCATCCTCTCGCGCTCCATGACCGACCTTCCCGCCTACGGCGTGGTCGCCGCCTCGCTGCTCCTCTCGGCGATCGTCTATGCGCCGTTTGCGGCCGCGAACTGGCCGTCCACGATGCCGTCCGCCCACGTCGTCGAGTCGGTCCTCGGCCTCGCGGTGATCTGCACCGCGCTCGCGTTCCTTCTCTTCTTTGCCCTGATCGCGGAGGTCGGCCCCGTGCGCGCGACGGTGATCACCTACATCAATCCTGCAGTCGCGGCCGTGCTCGGCGTGGCGCTCCTCGGCGAGCACCTGACACGCGGGATGGTGATCGGGTTCGCACTCGTCCTGGTCGGCTGTGTGCTCGCGACGGGCCGCGCGCCCGATGCGATTGCCGAGCCGTAGCGAAATTGTTTTTCGGCCCATGTGACACGGCCGCGCGTGGCGCGCGCTCCGAGATGGGCAATGGCGGAGCGATATCACCCGCACCTCGAACGCCTCCGCGGTACCGTGGGCGTGGCGATATCACGGTCGCATTACGGAGGTTCTAACTGTTGCGCATTCGGGCAACACATGTGCGGTCCTGTCGTCGGGCCGTCGCTTGACAACAGCTCTGCCGGGCCGCTACTGATCCGCACAATGGTCATCAGCCAGCGCGCTCCTCGCGGTAGCCGGTTGCGGCGGCAAGAGCGCGGCAGAGAAGCAGAGCGAGGCGGCAGCCGCCGCGAGCGGCAGCGGTCGCGGCACGATCACCTGTGAGGGGTCGGCCACGTCGAAGCCGACCGGCCTGCCGAGCGGCTTCCCGCAGCCCGACGCCGTCACCTATGTCAGCGCGACCAAGAACGGGCCGACGGTGATCGTCGACGGCTACAGCACCGAGAGCCTCGAAGGCATGTACGTCGAGTACAAGGATCGCGTCAACGAAGCGGGGTACAAGGTCGAGTTCTCGGAGATCGAGAAGGCTCGCGGCGACTCCGAGGTCGCCTACAAGACGCCGGGTGCGAACAGCACCGAGGGCATCGTTGCGCTCCGTGGCGGGAGCTCGTGCGCGAACGGCAACGTGTCCGTCCACATCACGAGCCGTCCCGCCGGCTAGCCCGAATCAGGGGGAGAGACACGTTCATGCACGCCTCACGTGCCGCAGGGACAATGGCCCTGTGCGCGTGCTCATCGTGGAAGACGAACGAAAGCTCGCCGATCTCTTGGCGCGAGGCTTGCGTGAGGAAGGCCATGCGGCTGACATAGCCGGACGGGGCGAGGACGCCGTCTGGATGGCCGAAGCTGCTCCGTACGACGGAATCGTGCTCGACGTGATGCTGCCGGGCCTGGACGGTTTCGCCGTCTGTCGCCGCCTCCGCGAACGCGGGATCTGGACTCCGGTCCTGATGCTGACCGCCCGCGATGCGGTCGAAGACCGTGTCGCGGGTCTCGATGCGGGCGCTGATGACTACCTGGCAAAGCCCTTTGCGTTCGACGAGTTGCTCGCGCGGCTGCGCGCGCTGGCAAGGCGTGTGCCGAACGAGCGGCCGGTCACACTCGCCGTCGGAGACCTTCGCCTCGATCCCGCAGCACGCCGTGTCTGGCGGGACGATGCCGAGCTCGAGCTCTCGAGCAAGGAGTTCGCCTTGCTCGAGCTCTTCCTGCGCAATGCAGGATCGGTGCTCTCGCGGGACCAGTTGCTCGATGGAGCGTGGGACATGTCGTTCGAGCGGCGTTCGAACGTGATTGACGTCTACGTTCGCAACCTGCGCGGCAAGATCGGTCGGGACAGGATCGAGACGGTTCGCGGCGTGGGTTACCGACTGCGCGAGGCGGAGTGAGCAGGCTGCCGATCCGCGTGCGGCTCAGCCTCGCGTTCGCGGTGGCGATGGCGTGTGTGATCGGGGCGATGGCGGTGCTCGTCTACGTACGGGTCGGCGATGCGCTGCTCACCTCGGTCGATCAGACCCTCCGAGCCGAGACGCGTGATCTGCTGGCGCGCGCCAACGTCGAGCCGGATCTCGTCGATCCGGAGTTCGCCGGTGGCGCGACGCTCGCGCAACTGCTCGGCCCGGACGGCAGGCCGGTCCGCTCTACGCCGGCCACCTTGCCGCCGTTGCTGAGCTCCGTGGACGCGGCGCGAACCGCTCGCGGGTTGCACCTCCTGCGGACGGTGGAACTGAAGGGCCAGCGCGGCGAGTGGCGGGTCCTCGCCGTGCCCGCGCCGAACGGCGGGGTGGTCGTCGTCGCCCGTTCGCTTGCCGTCCGCGAGGAAGCGCTGCACCGGATCTACCGCGAGTTCCTGATCGCCGGGCCGCTCGCAGTGCTGCTCGCGTCCCTCGCCGGCTATGCGCTCGCCGCGGCCGCTCTGCGGCCCGTCGAGACCCTGCGCCGGCGCGCGGCTGCTGTGACCGCCGCCGAGCAAGGTGTGCTGCCGGTTCCTCGTGCGCATGATGAGATCTCACGGCTTGCCGTCACGTTGAACGACATGCTCGGCAGGCTCGGGGCTGCACTCGAGCACGAGCGTCGCTTCGTGGCCGACGCGAGTCATGAGTTGCGGACGCCCATCTCGCTGCTCCGAACGGAACTGGAGCTCGCTCTACGCCGTCCGAGATCGCCGGAGGAACTCCGGGCCGCTCTCGCTTCTGCGCTCGAGGAGACTGAGCGGCTCTCGCGGCTTGCCGAAGACCTCTTGCTGCTCGCGCGGGCGGAGGAGGGATCGCTGCCGCTGCGCACGCAGCCGACCGACCTCGACGGTGTGTTCGAGAACGTCGCGCGCCGCTTCGCGGCGCGCGCACGCAGCGCGGGCCGTGACGTGCGCGCTGAACCGACAGCGGCGATCGTGGAAGCGGATCCTGCACGCGTCGAGCAGGCGCTCGACAACCTCGTCGACAACGCCCTCTCCTACGGCGCCGGTGACGTCGTGCTCTTCGCCGCGTCGAGCAACGGGGTGGTCGAGCTGCACGTCAGCGACGGTGGCCCGGGGTTCGACGAGGCATTCCTCGCGCGGGCGTTCGAACGATTCAGCCAGTCGGACGAGGCCCGCGGCGGGGGCGGCGCCGGGCTGGGGCTGTCGATCGTCCAGCTGATCGCGGTAGCGCACGGCGGGGGCGTCGGCGCGATGAATCGCCCGCAGGGCGGCGCGGACGTCTGGTTCAGCGTGCGCCGGTTCGCGTCTTAGGAGACTCCTAGGCCCGATTCATTCGGGCCTCATGTGCCGTTGCGACGCTGCGGCCATGACACCTCCGCCCGAAGGTCGCCGTCGCGCTGCGCTGGCACGCGACGGAGCCGTGCGCCGGCTCCGCCGGGCGACGCAGGTCTCGATCGCGACAATGGTCGCGCTCGGTGGTGCATTCGCCGCGCTGGCCGCGGGCTCGAGCCACACGAAGACCGCGACCGCGCACCGCACAATCGCACCGAGGGCCGCGAGTGTCGTCGCAGCGCCGGCACCGCCGCTCGTCGCGACGAGGAGCGCGGCGCCTGCGGCGCCGACGCCGACGCAGGCGGCGTCCGTGCCGGCACCTCCCCCGAGCTACCACCCGCCCGTCGTCAGCTCCGGAGGCTCTTGACCGACGCGCTCCGCACGCGGTCGTTCGCGGCGCTCGGGACCACGGCGACGGTCGCAGTGACGGAACCGGCAGCGCTCGACGATGCGAGCGAGCTCCTCCGCGAACGCCTCCAGGCGCTCGACCGTGCATGCAGCCGCTTCAGGCCCGACTCCGAACTCGCTCACGTGAACGCGCGGGCCGGCATCGCCGTCCGCGTGAGCTCGCTGCTCGCGCGGGCCGTGCGGGTGGCGCTCGACGCTGCCCAGACGTCGAATGGTTGTGTCGACCCGACGCTCGGCGCTCAGCTTCGAGCGGCCGGTTACGACCGAACCTTCGCACTCGTCCGCGAGCGCGACACGTGGCGGTTCGCACCGTCGCGCACACTCCGTGCGGCGTGGAAAGACGTGCACCTCGACGATGGGGAGCGGCTTCTGCTCGTCCCAGAAGGAGTCGAGCTCGATCTCGGCGCGACCGCCAAGGCGTTGGCAGCAGACGACGCTGCTCATGAGATCGCAGCCGAGACCGGCGTCGGCGTACTCGTCTCCCTCGGCGGAGACCTCGCGGTCGCCGGGACCCCGCCGTCTGGAGGTTGGTCGGTGCGCATTGCCGACGACCACGCCGCGCCGCCCAGCGAGCCCGGGCCGAAAGTTGCGATCGCGAGCGGCGCTCTCGCCACGTCGAGCACGGCGGTCCGTCGCTGGCAGACCGATCAGGGCGAGGCACATCACATCCTCGATCCCCGTTCCGGCCGGCCCGCGGTGACGCCGTGGCGAACCGTGACGGTCGCAGCGACGACGTGCGTCGATGCGAACGTCGCTGCGACCGCAGCGGTCGTGGTCGGCGCAGAGGCCGTTGACTGGCTCGTCGCCGCTCGCCTGCCCGCACGCCTCGTGCGTCACGACGGCTCCGTGGTCTCAGTTGCCGGCTGGCCTGCCGAGGAGTTGCGCGTCGCATGACGCTCGCGGCCGCCGGCAACGGAACCACGCTCTGGTACCTGACGCGTTCTCTCGGGGTCGGCGCGTTGGTGCTCTTGACCGCGTCGGTCGCGCTCGGTGTTCTGACCGCTACGCGGTGGAGATCCGACCGGTGGCCGCGCTTCGTGACCACGGGCCTGCACCGGAACCTCACGCTGATCGCGATCTGCTTCGTGGCAGGGCATGTAGCGACGACCGTCGCCGACGGCTACACGCCCATCGGCGTAAAGGACGCCTTCATACCGTTCCTGTCCCCGTACCGGCCGATCTGGGTCGGGCTCGGCGCGGTCGCATCCGATCTGCTCCTTGCGCTCGTCCTGACGAGCCTGCTGCGCGGGCGGATCGGCTACCGCGCCTGGCGCTACGTGCACTGGCTCGCGTATGCGTCCTGGCCCGTCGCGCTCGTCCATGCGCTCGGGGCCGGCAGCGACGTCGCCTTCGCTTGGTTGCGGATCGTCGGAATCGTCTCGATCGCAGTCGTCGTGCTCGCGGTGCTCGCGCGCGTCGGCCTCGCCGGGGGACCTCTGCGCGTGCGGCTTGCCGGAGCGATCGGTGCGCTCGTCGTACCGGTCGCGATCGTCGCGTGGTACCAGACAGGTCCGGCCCGGCATGGCTGGGCGCAGCGCGCCGGGACACCGACCTCGCTGCTCGCAAGCCACCGGGCGACGCGTGCGCCGACAGCCTCCTCGCTCGTGAGCGTCTCGCCGCCGCGGTCGGCGTTCAACGCCAGGCTGACGGGGAGGTTGCAGGAGACGAATCGCGCAGACGGCATGCTCGACGTCGTGATCCGCGGCCGCGTACACGGCGGCGCTGGAGGCTCGTTCCGGCTCGACCTGCGCGGTCAGCCCCTGCAAGGCGGCGTCTCGATGACGGCGAGCGGTGTCTCCTATGTTCCCGCCGGAACGCGCACCGTGTACCTCGGCAGCGTCGCCTCGTTGTCCGGTCAAAGCGTGGTCGTCGACGTCGCGACCACATCCGGTGCGCGCTTGCAGCTGTCCTTCGTTCTGAACATCGACACGCAGAGCAAGCGCGTCACCGGGACGCTGCACGCGACACCGGGAGGGCGCTGATGGCTGCTCCGATGCTGCGCCGCGCCCCGGTCGCCGCGCCCGACGGTGTCGCGCGGCTGCTCGCGGGCGTCCGGGACGACGGTCGCCCGCTCTCGCTTCAGGAGCACCTCGCGGTGTACGGGCCGCTCGAGCACCATGGTGCCGAGCTGGTCTCGATCCTCGAGGCGAGCGGCCTGCGTGGACGCGGCGGCGGCGCGTTTCCCACGGGCACGAAGCTCGGCACCGTCGCCGCACAGCGCGGCCGACCCGTGGTCGTCGTCAACGCGGCCGAAGGGGAGCCCGCAAGCAGCAAGGATCGCGCGCTGCTTCGGCTGGTTCCGCAGCTCGTCCTCGACGGCGCGGCTGCCGCTGCGGCCGCGATCGGTGCGCGCGAGGTCGTGATCGGCCTGGCGCGGGGTCGGAGCAGCGAGCGGGACGCGCTCGTCGCTGCCCTGAAGGAGCGCCGGGACAAGGTCCGGTGGCGCGTGAGCGCCGTTCCCGACGGCTTCGTCGTCGGTGAGGAGACGGCGCTCTTGAACGCTCTCTCCGGCAAGGCACCCAAACCGACCGTGAAGCCGCCGTACCCATTCGAACGCGGCCTCGGCGGTGCACCGACGCTCGTCCAGAACGCCGAGACCCTTGCGCACGTCGCGTTGATCGCGCGCTTCGGCGCACGGTGGTTCCGGTCGCTTGGAATCGACGCAGAGCCGGGGACGGCGCTCGTCACGCTCTCCGGTGCGGTGGCTCGACCCGGCGTCTACGAGATCGAGTTCGGCACGCGCGTTTCCGAACTGGTGGAGCAGGCCGGCGGAGCGACAGAGACCCTGAGCGCGTTCCTTGTCGGCGGCTATTTCGGCGGCTGGACGCGTGACCCCAGTCATCCGCTCACGACGGCCGGTGGGCTCGGCGCCGGGGTCGTGATTGCGTTCCCGGCCGACGCGTGCGGTGTTCGCGAAAGCGCGCGCGTCACGCGGTACCTCGCGACCGAGAGTGCGGGCCAGTGCGGTCCATGTGTGCACGGCCTCGCCGCGCTTGCATCCGGGCTCGAAGAGATCGCGGCACCGGGGAGAACTCCCGACCGCCGCATCCACCTTGCACGCTGGACGCAGCAGGTCACGGCGCGCGGTGCCTGCCGGCATCCCGACGGCGCGGCGCGGTTCGTCGCCAGCACGCTCGCGGTGTTCGAGGACGAGCTATTGCTCCACCTGCACAAAGGGCGTTGCAGTGGCCGGGATCGCGGCGTGCTCCCGGTTGGCAGAGGGCGCTAATGAAGCAACTGCAGATCGACCCGATTGCGTGCGACGGTCACGGTCTCTGCGCGGAGCTCTTCCCCGAGTGGATCGAGCTCGACGACTGGGGCTATCCGATCATCAACCCCGGAGCCGTGCCTCCGGGCCTCGAAGCACACGCGCGCCGGGCGATCAAGGAGTGTCCGAAGCTCGCGCTGCGGCTCGCTAGTGGCTCGGCAGCACGCTGACGACGGCCAGCGCCGCAACCGTCACGGCGATCAGCGCCGTCGTCGCCCAAGCCCCGCAGGCGCTGATCTTTCCGATTCTGAGCTCGCCCATCAGCGAGGCGTCACGCGTGAGGTGCACGATCATCGCGAGGAGCGGCAGTAGCATCACCGCGTTCAGGGCCTGCGTCAGGAACAGGATCGGGACGAGCGGGGCGCCGGGGATGAGCACGATCGCTGCCGCGGTGAAGGTCATCGCGATGTACGTGGAGAAGAAGATGGGCTCGGTGCGGAGATTCCCGTCGACGCGTCCCTCCTTGCCGCACGCCTCCGTGACGGAGTAGGACGTCGACAGGGGCAGGATCGCCGCCGCCAACAGGCCTGCGCCGACGAGGCCGACAGCGAACAGCGTCGATGCAAGGTGCCCGGCGAGCGGCGCGAGCGCGAGGGCTGCGTCGGAGGCGTCGTTGATGTGCCTGTGGTCGCGATAGAGCGTTTCAGCGCAAGCCACGACGACGAAGAAACCGATTACGCCCGTTGCGATCGCGCCGCCGACGACGTCGATACGCTCGAACTTCCAGTCGCTCGGCTTCAGCTTCTTGTCGACAACGTAGGACTGGACGAAGGCGAGTCCCCACGGCGCGAGCGTCGTTCCCAACGTCGCGGTCGCAACGAGAACGGCGTGGCGCTGGAACGGGAGACCGGGCACGACGAGCCCGCGCGCAGCCTGGCCCCAATGCGGGTGCGCGAGCAGCCCCGACGCGATGTAGGTGAGGAAGACCGACGAGATCACGAGCAGTACGAACTCGACCCGGTGAAAGCTGCCGACGAGCACGAGGGTCGTCACTGCGACAGCCGCGAGCGGCACGCTCACGTAGCGCGAGACGCCTCCGATCTCGAGCCCGGCGGCGATCCCCGCCATCTCCGCGGCCGTCGTCCCGAGGTTCGCGACGATCAGGAAACCGGCCGATGACACGCCGGCCTTCACGCCGTAGCGCATTCGGATCACGCTGACGAGGCCCTTGCCGGTTGCGATCCCGAGCCGGACGGCGAGATCGTGGAAAAGCACGAGCGCGGCCGTTGAGATCAGCAGCGTCCACAGAAGCCGGTAGCCGAAGTCGGCGCCGAGGATCGAGTAGGTCGTGATCCCGGCGGGATCGTCGTCGGAGAGCCCGGCCAGGATCCCCGGCCCGACCACCGCGAGCAGCGCGAGGACGATCCCGCGCTCGCGGGCCAAGAGCCGTCCGCCGCGCGCCCGGCGGTGACCGGGTTCACGCACTGCGCTGGTCGCGCTTCGCTTGCGCCTCCATCTGCTCGAGCCGTGTGTAGTAGTCCGGGAACTCGTGCAGATGGGCGAGTGCGATCTTGCCCGTGACCAGCGGGTCGTCGTCGGTCACGTTGGTCAGGAGACCGTGGAGGCCGTGTTCGAGCTCGACGTCCATGCCGCGCTGAAACTGCTCGACGTCGAATGCGGCCGTAGCCCAGTCGATGCCGATCTGCTCGCCGATCTGCCGTGCCTCAGCCGCTGTGAAGCCGTCTTTTGAAGGCATGAGTGCTCCTTTCGTGACCGTTGAATGTCGTGGCGCGCATCTACGCCACGTCCCGGACGGCGCGCGCGACGACAACGTCCTCGCGTGCGGTGACAACGTGAGTACGGACGCTCGAGGAGGACGCGCTGATCTCGGCGTCGCCGTGGGCGCGCTCGTTGGCGATGTCGTCGAGGGAGACACCGAGGAATGCCAGCCGTCTGCAAATGGCGGAGCGGACCGCCGCCGAGTGCTCGCCGACGCCGGCCGTGAAGGCGAGCGCGTCGAGGCCGCCGAGCGCGGTCGCCATCGCGGCGACGGCCTGCGCGATCCGGTAGCAGTAGATGCCGAGGGCCAGTTTGGCGTCTGGCGACGGATCTGCCTCGAGCGTCTTCACGTCGCCGGTACCCGCGAGTGCGGTCAGTCCCGACTCGTGCTCGAGTGCCTGGTCGAGCTCGTCGAGCGACACGCCGTGCCGGAGGAGATAGAGCAGCGCTCCGGGATCGACGGAGCCTGCACGCGTCGCCATCGGGATGCCCTCGAGCGGCGTGAACCCCATCGTCGTGTCGATCGAACGGCCGTCGCCTACCGCGGTGACCGACGAGCCGCCACCGAGATGGCAGACGACGAGGCGTGGCAGCGCTACCTGCTCGGCGACCCACTGCACCGAGAGCCCGTGAAAGCCGAAGCGGTGCACGCCGCGCTCGCGGAAGCGCGCGGGGAGCAGGTACGTCCGTGCGATGTCGGGCAGCGTTCGGTGGAACGCAGTGTCGAAGACGGCGACGTGCGCCGCGTCCGGCAATGCTCGGCGCGCCTCGTTGATCGCGTCGACTGCAGGCGCGTTGTGCAACGGCGCCAGTTCGATCAGCGTTGTGAGATCGGCCACGACCGCGTCGTCGATCAGCGTTGGCTCCGAGAACCGATCACCGCCGTGCACCACGCGGTGCCCGACGACACCAACGGACGGGGCGTCGGCGAGCGATCCGACCGGCCGTGACGCATCGTCTGTGCCGACGACGCTCAATTTGAGGCTCGTCGATCCGGCATTCACGACGAGGACGTCGCCGCTCAGTACGGCCACGCCCAGTCGCGGATCTCGGGATCGTCGTCACCGTGCTCGCGGGTGTACGCCCGCGCCGCCAGTCGGCGCTCGACCATCTGCTGGCGAAGATGCGCGGCGCGGTCGGCCAGGCCGGGCACCCGGTCGACAACGTCGATCACGAGGTGGAACCGGTCGAGGTCGTTGAGCATGACCATGTCGAACGGCGTCGTCGTCGTGCCTTCTTCCTTGTAGCCGCGCACGTGCAGGTTGTCGTGGTTCGCGCGGCGGTAGGCGAGGCGGTGGATCAACCACGGATACCCGTGGTAGGCGAACACGATCGGCTTCGAGCGCGTGAACAGCGAATCGAACTCGGCGTCGGACAGGCCATGCGGGTGCTCGGTGTCCGGCTGCAAGCGCATCAGGTCGACGACGTTGACCACGCGCACCTTCAAGTCGGGAAGGTGCTCGCGCAGCAACGCGGCGGCGGCGAGCGTCTCGAGCGTCGGGATGTCACCGCAGCAGCCGAGGACGACGTCCGGCTCGCCGTCTTCATCGGTCGAGGCCCAGTCCCAGATGCCGACGCCGCGCGTGCAGTGGATCACCGCCTCGTCGATCGACAAGTAATTCAGTGACGGTTGTTTGCCCGCGACGATCACGTTCACGTAGTTGCGCGAGCGCAGGCAGTGGTCGCCGACCGAGAGCAATGTGTTCGCGTCCGGCGGGAGGTAGACGCGAATCACCTCGGCCTTCTTGTTCACGACGTGATCGATGAAGCCGGGGTCCTGATGCGAGAAGCCGTTGTGATCCTGGCGCCAAACGTGCGAGGAGAGAAGGTAGTTCAGCGACGCGACCGGGCGCCGCCACGGAATGTCGCGCGTCACCTTGAGCCACTTCGCGTGCTGGTTGAACATCGAGTCCACGATGTGGATGAACGCCTCGTAACAGTTGAACAGGCCGTGGCGCCCGGTCAGGAGGTAGCCCTCGAGCCAGCCCTGGCACTGGTGCTCGGAGAGGACCTCCATCACGCGGCCGTCGGGGGCAAGCCCCTCGTCGGTCGGCTCGCGCTCGGCGTCCCACGCGCGGGAGGTCACCTCGAAGACGTCGCCGAGTCGGTTCGACGCCGTCTCGTCGGGCCCGAAGAGCCGGAACGTGGTCGCGTTCCCCGCGATCACGTCGCGGAGAAACGAGCCGAGGACGCGCGTCGCCTCGCTCGAGGTCTTGCCCGGCTCTGCGACCTCGACCGCATAGTCGCGGAAGTCCGGCAGCGACAGGTCGTGCAGGAGCACGCCGCCGTTCGCGTGCGGGTTGGCGCTCATCCGCCGGTCACCGAGTGGCGCGAGTGCGCGAAGGTCCGGCCGGAGCCTGCCGTTCTCGAACAGCTCCTCGGGCCGGTAGCTGTGCATCCACTCTTCGAGAATCGCGCGATGGGCGTCGTTCTCGCGCGCGCCGAGCACAGGGACCTGATGCGCGCGCCAGGTTCCTTCGATCTGCACACCGTCCACCTCGCGCGGTCCGGTCCAGCCCTTCGGCGTCCGCAGGATGAGCATCGGCCATTGCGGACGCTCGGCCGAACGGCCAGAGCGTGCCTGCTCCTGGAAGCGCCGGATGTCGTCGAGCGCCTCGTCGAGCGCGGCCGCAAAGCGCTCGTGCGCGTCGGCCGGCGTCTCGCCGAGCTCGCTCGTCACGATCAGCGGCCGCCAGCCGTAGCCTTCGAAAAGCGAAACGAGCTCACGCTCGGGAATGCGGGCGAGGACGGTCGGGTTCGCGATCTTGTAGCCGTTCAGGTGGAGGATCGGCAGCACGGCGCCGTCGGTCACCGGGTTGAGGAACTTGTTCGAGTGCCAGCTCGTCGCGAGCGGGCCGGTCTCCGCTTCGCCGTCGCCTACGACGCAGGCGACCAGGAGCTCGGGGTTGTCGAACGCTGCGCCGAACGCGTGCGAAAGGGCATACCCGAGCTCGCCGCCTTCGTGGATCGAGCCAGGTGTTTCCGGTGCAACGTGGGACGGGATCCCGCCCGGGAACGAGAACTGGCGGAAGAGCGCGCGGAGGCCATCTTGGTCCTCCGAGACGTGGGGGTAGAGCTCCGAGTACGTGCCCTCGAGATACGCGTTGGCGACGAGCCCGGGGCCGCCGTGACCGGGGCCGGTGACGTAGATCGCGGACAGGTCACGCGCCGTGATCGTCCGGTTCAGGTGCGCGTAGATGAAGTTGAGCCCGGGCGTCGTACCGAAATGGCCGAGCAGCCTCGGCTTGACGTGCTCCGCCCGCAACGGCTCCTCGAGCAGCGGATTGTCGAGCAGGTAGATCTGACCGACCGACAGATAGTTCGCTGCCCGCCAGTACGCATCGATCAGGCCGACCTCCTCCTGCGAGAGGGTCGGCTTCGTCACTTCGCGCGCTTCTCGAAAATCACGAGCACGCTCAGCTGCTCATAGCCGACGAACTCGTGCTCCGCACCGGCCGGCACGAACACTGAATCGCCCTCGGTGAGGTCGTAGCGCTCGCCCTCGACGTCGAGCGTGCCTCGTCCCTCGAGCACCACGTAGACCTCATCGTCGTCGTGCGGCTGCTGGCGGTCCGGCTCGGGTGCGACGAGGACGTACACCCCGAGCTCGAGCCCGGGGGACTGGTGAACGATCTCGTAGCCACCGTTCTCGCTCAGGCGTTCTTTCGCGTCTTGAATGGCGATCTGGTGGCTCCGTGACGGCGGCTGCGCAGCCTCGGTCATCGCTCACTCCCCGGGTCGTTGGCTAAGTCATACCGATTCCGCGGGGGCGTAGTCCGCAAACCGGAGGGCCACGTCATTCGCCCAGGCCTCGATCTCGGACCAGTCGCGCGCGTCCGACTTCGGCATTCGGCTGAACGGGAAGTGGAGCTTCGTCGGATCGACCGCGCCCCCGAAGACCGTCACGAACTGCGGATCCACAGCGAGGTGCCTCAGCGCGTTGCGCAGCTGCTTGAGCGAGTCGTTGACCTGCTGCTCCTGGAGCGTCAGCGGTCCGAGCGCGAACACCGCGAGCGGACACTCACTGAGAGCCGCGCGATGGCGGCACAGGAATGTGCGCGCGTCAGCGTGCCAGCGGCCCATGTACAGCGAAGCACCCAGGATGACGGCGTCGTAGGACTCGACGTCCGCGACGGTTTCAGCGTCACGGACGTCGACGTGGTGCCCCGCGTCGCGGAGGACCGTGCCGATCGCGCGGGCGACCTCCTCGGTCGAGCCGTGCTTGCTTGCGTAGGCGACGAGGGTGCGCGTCATTTGACGGCAGTCTCACTCCGAGCCGCTGTCGGGCTGAGCAGGATCTCGGGTCCGCCCTGGACGACGAGCACCGGGCAGTGGGCGCCGTGCAGGACTGCCAGCGAGATGCTGCCGTGCCAGAGTCGGCCGAACGCTCCCCAGCCGTGCGCGCCGATCACGATCATCCGCGCGTCATGCTTCCCGGCGGCGGTGCAGATTGCCTCGGCGACGGGGCCGGTCGCATGGACGACGTCGCACGTGACGCCGGCCTCGGTTGCGGTGGCCTTCGCCTGCGCGAGGGTCTCGTTGACGTGCACTCGCTCGGCCTTCGTCATCTCTGAGACGACCTCGGCATAGCCGTAGTAGCCGTACGACGGAACATCCACGTGCTCAACCGCGACGGCAACGAGCGGCGCAGCGAGCGCGCGGGCCAGTTCGACCGCTTGCAGCGTTGCTTCGGCGGCAGAGGGCGACCCGTCTGTGGCAAGGACGATGGGCTTCATGCGTTCGCTCCTCGTGTAGACACCTCGATCGTGCCGCTCCGCGCGCGCCGCGGAATCCGGGCGAACGCTCGCTGTTCTCCGTAGTTCCCCGCAGCGTTTCGGCGGTCGAGGCCTACGCAAGATCGGCGGCTGTCGGTGAGACTGTCGGCATGGTCGCCACCCCGGCACGGGAAGACGTCGTCCTACGGGACGGTTCAACGCTGCGGCTGCGTCCGACGACGCCTGCCGACGAGGGCGCGCTGGTCGACTTCTTCGAGCGCCTCTCGCCCGACACGCTGCACCTGCGCTTTCAGGGCGCGGTACGTGTTGATGCGCACCTTGTCGAGCGGTTCTTGCGCGGCGACGGCAGCGAGTCGCTTTCACTGGTCGGCGAGCTTGTCGACGAGGCGGGGAGGTCCCGCGTGATCGCGCTCGGGACGTACGTCCGCCTTCGCGATTCCGCGCGCGCGGAGGTTGCGTTCGTCGTCGCCGACGACTTCCAGCGCCGCGGCATCGGCAGCCGGCTGCTCGAACGGCTCGCGGCGCGTGGACGTGTCGAAGGTATTCAGCGCTTCATCGCGCAGGTGCTCCCGGAGAACGCGGCGATGCTCGGCGTCTTCGGCGATACCGGCTTCGAGGTCAAGCGGCGTCTCGTCGGTGGAGTTGTCGAGGTCGAATTCGAGCTCACCTCATCGCCGGAGGTGCTCGACCGGATTGCGGAGCGCGATCATTCCGCGGTTGCCGCATCGCTCACGTCGTTCTTCAAGCCGCGTTCGGTCGCTGTGATCGGCGCCTCGGCACGCCGAGGCACGATCGGCGGCGAGCTCTTCCGCAACGTCATCGCGGCCGACTTCGACGGAGCTGCGTATCCGATCAACCAGAAGGGCGACCCGGTCGGCGGCGTGCCGGGGTACCGCTCTGTCGAGGACGTTCCCGCGCTTGTCGATCTCGCCGTGATCTGTGTGCCGGGCGCGCACGTTCTCGATGCCGCCGACAGTGCGCTGCGCGCAGGTGTGCGCGCGCTCTGCGTCATCTCGGCGGGGTTTGCCGAGACGAGCTCCGAGGGGCTCGCACGACAGGAGCAATTGCTGTCGCTCGTGCGCTCACACGGCGCTCGCATGATCGGACCGAATTGCCTCGGCGTCGCTTCGACGGCACGGCGCCTGAACGCGACGTTCGCGCGCCGGGCGTTCCCGCCCGGCCGCGTCGCGTTTTCCTCGCAGAGCGGCGCCCTCGGGCTCGCGCTGCTCGAGCAGGCGGACGCGCGAGGGCTCGGCCTGTCGGCGTTCGTCTCGATCGGCAACAAGGCCGACGTCTCGTCGAACGACCTCCTCGAGTACTGGGAGGACGATCCGGAGACGGACGTCGTGCTGCTCTACCTCGAGTCGTTCGGAAACCCTCGCAAGTTCGCCCGCGTCGCCGGGCGCGTTGCGCGCTCCAAGCCGATCCTCGCGATGCGGAGCGGCACGAGCAGCGCCGGCGCGCGCGCAGCGGCCTCACATACGGCTGCGCTCGCGGGCTCGGACGCCGTCGTCGACGCGCTGTTCCGCCAGGCCGGTGTGCTGCGCGCGACGACGTTGCAGGAACTGCTCGACACAGCCGTGTTGCTGACCGCGCTTCCGGCGCCGGCGGGCAACCGGGTGGCGGTCGTGACGAACGCGGGCGGTCTCGGCATCCTGTGCGCCGACGCGTGTGAGGCGTACAACCTCGTCTTGCCTGAGCTCACCGCCGAGACCCGGACCGCGCTGGCGGAGGCGACTCCGGTCGAGGCGAGCCTTGCGAACCCGATCGACTTGCTCGGTTCCGCGAACGCCGCGATCTATGACCGAGTCCTCCCGCTGATCCTCGCGGATCCGAACGTCGACGCGGTGATCGCGTTGTTCGTCCCGCCGGTGGTCGAGGATCCACAGGCCGTCACCGATGTGCTCGCGCACTATGCGGCCTCCTCTCCGAAACCGGTGCTCTCGGTCGTGATGAGCGCGGACGGATCGCCGCACGGCGGGTTCGACTATCCGGAATCGGCCGCCCGCGCACTCGGGCTCGCGGCGCAACGGGCGGCGTGGCTTCGGCGTCCCGCAGGCACAACGCCGGACGTCGATGTCGACACCGCGAGCGGGCGCGCGATCGTCGACGCAGCCCCCGAAGGCTGGCTCGAGCCTGGAGCAGCGAACGCGCTGCTCGCGGCCTACGGCATCCCGCTGGTCGGCGAACGGTCGGCGAGTACTCCGGACGAAGCGGCGCGCGCGGCGACCGAGCTCGGGCTTCCGGTCGTCGTGAAGACCGCGGCCGCCGGCGCACACAAGACCGAGACGGGAGGCGTCGCCCTCGATCTCCGCACCGAAGCTGAGGTTCACGCTGCCGCCTCGCGCATGGGTGGCCCCGTCGTCGTCCAGCAGTACCTGACCGAGGGCACCGAGCTCCTGGCCGGGCTCGTGCAGGATCCGGTGTTCGGGCCGCTCGTCGCCTTCGGGCCGGGTGGGGTGCTCGCCGAGCTGATCGGCTCCGCCAACTTCGCGCTCGCACCGCTCACCGACGTCGATGCGGGGGAGCTGATCGGCACGGGCAAGACCGCAAAGCTCGTCGACGGTTGGCGCGGCGCACCCGCCGCGGATCGCGGTGCACTGACCGATCTGCTGCACCGGTTGTCACGGCTCGCGGTCGAACTGCCTGAGGTATCGGAGCTCGATCTCAATCCCGTGCTCGCTGGGCCCGACGGGTGCGTGGCCGTCGACAGTCGCATCAGGATCTCTCGGCTTTCGCCTGCGACGTCACCCAAAACCTGGTGAACGAGGTCCTTCTGCGACAGTGAGCGGGTGCCCACTGAGCACTCGACCCGTTTACGCGCCCTCATCCAAACGGGCCTCGCGATCAATTCGGAGCTCTCGCTCGACGGTGTGCTGCAGCGGATCGTCGAGGCTGCGGCACTCGTCACCGGAGCCCAGTACGCGGCCCTCGGGGTCATCGACCCGACCGGAACGAACCTCGAACAGTTCATTACGCATGGCATCGACGACGAGACGCGAAAGGTCATCGGTGGCCTCCCGCGCGGGCGTGGCGTGCTCGGCGCGCTGATCACCGACTCGCAGCTGCTGCGCCTGCACGACCTAGCCGAGGATCCACGTTCCGTCGGGTTTCCACCTGGTCACCCGCCGATGAAGACGTTCCTCGGTACGCCAATCGTCCTCCGCGGCGTCGCCTACGGAAACCTCTACCTGACCGAGAAGGAGGGCGGAGCCGATTTCGACTCCGAGGATGAGGAGCTCCTCTCACTCCTCTCGGCGCAGGCGGCCGTCGCGATCGAGAACGCGCGCCTGTACGAATCGGCGACCAGTTGGTCGCGGCAGCTCGAATCGCTGCAGGAAATCAGTTCTGCGCTTGTCGGTGAGCTCGACCTGCCACGGCTCTTGCAGCTCGTGGTCGAGCGGCTGCGCGACCTGCTCGACGCGCGCATCGTGGCGATCGCGCTCCCGGTGCCGGACGGCCTACGCATCGAGGCAATCGCCGGCGACGAAGCGAACCAGCTCATTCACCAGGTGTTTCCGCGCGTCTCGAAGGCCGGAGCTGTGCTTGGGCGTGGTCGAAGCGAGCGAGTCGACGCCGTGCTCGACGACCCGGAGGTCGTGCAGGACATCGCCCGCCGCTTCGGCGCGGTGACCGGTCTCTACGTGCCGCTCATCACTCGTGACGAGCCGATCGGAATCGTGTTCGCACACGACCGGCTGGGCCGCGACCCGCGGTTCACGGACGTCGATCTGCGGATCGCGGAGCATTTCGGAGAGCGAGCCGCGGTCGCGGTCGACCTCTCGCGCCGTATCCAGCGCGATTCGCTCCGGCGCGTGCTCGAAGGTCAGGAGCTGGAACGGCGGCGGCTCGCACGCGAGCTGCACGACGAGACGGGCCAGGCACTCACGTCCGTCCTGCTCGGGCTGAAAGCCGTCGAGCGTGCGGACGATGCGCCGACCGCGCTGGCCGAGCTGCGTGAGCTGGTGGTGGCAACGCTGCAGGATGTGCGCCGACTCGCGGTCGAGCTGAGGCCGAAGGCGCTCGACGATTTCGGTCTCGTCGCGGCGCTGGAGCGGCTGGTCGAAACCTTCAAGGAGTCAACCGGGATCGAGGTCGAGTTCGAGTCGCAGCTCGGCCCACAGCGGTTGTCGTCCGAGGTCGAGACAACGCTGTACCGCATCGTGCAGGAATCAATGACCAACATCGCCAAGCACGCCGGCGCACGCCGTGTGAGCATCCTCCTCGTGCGCCGTCCGGGCGTTGTGTCCGCGATTGTCGAGGACGACGGGCACGGATTCACGGAGGACGAAGAGTCGCGGGGAGGCATCGGGCTCGCCGGGATGCGGGAGCGCGTCGCGTTGCTCGACGGGCGGCTGATGGTGGAGTCCGGGCAAGGGACCGGCACGAGCCTTGTCGCCGAGGTGCCGCTGTCGTGATCCGCATCGTTGTCGTCGACGATCACGCCGTCGTTCGCTCCGGTCTCCGGCTGCTGCTGAGCGCCGAAGAGGACATGGAGGTTGTCGGCGACGCCGGCAACGTGCGGGACGCCGTCTTCGAGGTGCGCGCCGTGAAGCCGGACGTCATGCTGTTGGACGTGACGATGCCCGGCGAGAGCGGCATCGACGGCCTGCCGAGGCTGCTGCACGAGTCGCCTGAGACCAGGGTGCTGATGCTCTCGATGGAGGACGACCCGAGTTATGTGCGGGAAGCGTTCGCCGCCGGCGCCAGTGGATACGTCCTCAAGGAGGCGATCGACGCCGAGGTGGTAGCAGCCGTCCGCGAGGTCGCTGCAGGGAACCGGTACGTGCATCCCGCGCTCGGCGCACGGATGGTCGCAGCGGATGCGGCGGCGCAGGCCGCCGTTGCCTCGGATCCGCTCTCCGACCGGGAGCGGGAGGTGCTGCGGCTGCTCGCGCTCGGGCATACGAACCAGGAGATCGCCAAGCAGCTCTACATCTCGGTGCGCACGGCGGAGACCCACCGGGCGCACATCATGCGGAAGCTGCAGCTCTCCACGCGGGCCGAGCTCGTCCGCTACGCGATCGAGCACGGCCAGCTCGAGCCCAAGTAGGAAGCGTGTTACGTGGGCCGGAGCTTGCGGGCGAAGCCGTCGAGACCCAGGGCCCCGGTCTCGAGCGGCCTGACGAAGATCGGCGAGTCCTCGCGCAACTCGAGCACGACGGCCCGCTCGCCGACCACCTCTTCGCCGGCATCCCGTGCGACGCGAATCTTGCGGATCGCGTCGTACGGGATGGACAGCGACACCTCGATGCCGGTGGCGTGCTCGCGACCGGCGAGCCGGACGCTCTGCTCGGTGACGGTCACGTACCCGACGTAATGCTGAGGTGCGTGCTCGCGCCGCCAGGCGACGCGGCGTGTGTCACGTACTCCGAGCACTACACGACCTTGACGACGAGCTTGAGGACGTTGTCCTCGCCGGTCGTTTTGATGCCCTTCATGTAGTCCTCACCGGCGCGGGTCTTGAAGACGTAGGTCCCCTTGACCGGGAATGCGGCGTGGGCGGAAGCGTGCATGTGGCTCATCATCACGCCGGTAACCGTGGCCTTCGGCCCGCTGAGCTGGATCAGCTTGTGGGGCATGACGTCGTTGTTGACGATCGTGATGACGCCGCCGCGGACGACGGTGATCGCCTGCAAGGGATGCCATGACGTGCCGCCGTTGGACGACCAGTTGTGGCAGCCGTGCGTCTGGTGCTTGATCGTCAGTGTTGCGTTGTTCGGTGCCGCGAGCGCAGAGCCGGCGACGACCAGTGCGATGAGGATTGCGAGTGCGAGTTTCATGGTGGTCCCTTCCTTTTTGAGTAAAAACAGAGGCGGGCCGCCTTTGCAAACGACCCGCCTCCGGAGATGCGCAGGTGTTACGCGGCGGGGACTGTCTTTGCCCCTGACGCCTCCGACTTGCGCGTGCCGAAGCCCTTGATTGCGAGCTCGCGTCCGCGGAGTGAGCCGCCGATCACGAGCACGCCGAACCCGAGCCCGGTGAGGAGAAGCGCGACGCCGACGACGATGCCGAAGAGCGCGACGTTCTCTGCGAGGAAGCTCGCGTTGAGCGCGGTGGTCAATGCGGTTTCCGTGATCCACAAGTTGCGGACCGGGTTGTCGAGCGGCTGACCGCTCGGGCTCTTGAGAGCCTTGGCCAAGTCACTCGTGCCCTTGCCATCGGCGCTTGCGTACCGAGGCAGCTGCGAGTAGGGGAGGCCGCCGGTTGCCTCGAGGGCGTGGATCCGCATGTAGCTCGCGAAGTCACGTGCCCGCTGGCCGGTGTTGATCGGCTTGCCGGCGATGTCTGCGGTCGGCAGCGTGATGCTTGCCGGAAGGCCCGCCTTCTTCGCCTCCGCTGCGATGCCGGTGGCGTTCATGTCGGGGGTGCCGACGATCTGCTCCAGGGCGAGGCTGCTGTGAACCGTGCTGCGGCCGTTGACGCCCATGATGATCGCGACGACGCCGAAGACGACCAGTACGGTCGTTGCGACGAAGCCCCCAATCTCGAATAGCTTGCGCATCTCTAACTCCCTTCAATTGCGGCCGAGAGTTCGTGTCGGCCTATGCGAACCACTGTGCGCCCAGGGCGCCCGATCGCCATCAGGCGCGGCGCGCAACGCGATTGCGGGAAACCCACAGGTTTCGAGGGGCTTTTAGGCAGTTAGCCGCTTGTGAGACGGCGATCGAGCAGGGCGCTCAAGCCCGGGACGACCGCCTCGGCGCCGAAGCCGTGCAAGAGCTCTGCCTGCTCGCCGGTGCCGACGCCGATCACGGTCAGGCCGGCCGCGTGCCCCGCGGCGACGCCCGCGGGGCTGTGGGTGAACGTGACGGCGTCCTCAGGGCGGACGCCGAGGCGGCTGCAGGCGGCCAGGAGCAGGTCCGGGGCCGGGCGGGAGCGGAGTCCCTGGGCGCGAATCACGTCGGCGTCGACGTGCTCCTCGATGAGCGCTCCGAGCCCGGCGAGCTCGAGCATCGGGGACGTCCGTGTGCTCGCCGAGACGACGCCGCGCCCGAGCCCCGCAAAGCCACCGGCTTCGAGGTAGCGCCGGGCGCCCCCGATCGCGTTCACGCCTCGCAGGCTCAGGCCGTGCGTGAGCGCCTCGCTCTTGCGCCGCGCCAGTCCGTAGGCCGTGTCGGCCCCGGCCGGGTCGTCCGGATGACCTTCGGGCAGCTGGATGCCGCGACTCGCGAGGAAGGCGTGAGCTCCTTCGAGTCTCGGGCGGCCGTCGAGGTACGTGCGGTAGTCGGCGCTGCGGTCGAACGGGACGAACTGCCAGCCCGCCTGCTCGGAAACGCGGAGCAGGAACCCGTCGAGGGCTTCGGCCCAGGCGTGGGCGTGCAGCGCGCCGCTGTCTGTGAGGACACCGTCGAGGTCGAACACGCAGGCGCGGACGGTCGGGGCGAGGCCGAGCATCTTCGCGCTCACCGGGAACGGCGACAGCCAGGGCGTCGGGTGGACGTCCGCCAGGCGGGCGAGGAGCGCGAGCATCGCTGCTGTCTGCTGCCGGTCGTGGGTCAGTGCGCGCCGCTCCTGCTGGAGGGCTGCTGCGGGCAGCAGATCTCCCGCCGCAGCGAGGGCATGGTCGGAGGCGTCGAACGCCCGCTGCCAGCGCAATGTGACCGTGTCCAGTTCGAGCGCGGGCAGTGGCTGCGGAGCCGCGGTTGCTGCCGCCATCGTCGTCTCAGGTCGCTCCGCCGGTCGGCGGCTTCCGCGAGCGCCGCTTCGATGGGACGCGCGGCTTCCAGTCCAGCCGTTTCTTCGACAACCCCGCCAAAAGCATCAGCAGCGTTGCGACGCCCAGGCCGAGTGCGTTGAAGGTGGGTGTCATGCCAAGACTGTTCCCGTGCGGCGCCAAATCCACATCGGGGAAACCCCCGGCGTTCGTGTGGCTCCTTTACGGGGTCCGGCGGCGAAGCGTCGCGGCGCCGAGCGCCAGTGCCAGCGCCGTAGCGCCAACGACCACGGCGACGTCGATCACGAACGACTGCCCGAGCGGCGCCGGGTGCGTCGCGCGGCTCAGCGCGTCGAACGCATACGTCAAGGGAAACGCCCGCGCGACCGCCTGTAGCGGGCCGGCCATCGCATCGCGCGGCACGAACAAGCCGCAGAGCAGGAGCTGCGGGAACACCACGGCCGGCATGAACTGCACCGCCTGGAACTCGGTCCGCGCGAACGCGCTCGCAAACAGCCCGAGCGCCATCCCGAGAAGTGCGTTGCCGACGGCGAGGACGCCGACGAGCCACGCGCCGTGCGCCGCCTGCAGTCCGAGCAGCGTGAAGCCCACCGTGGAGACAACGGCCGCTTGGATCGCCGCGAGCACACCGAAGGCAAATGCGTAGCCGCCGAGCAGCGCCGGCTTCGACAGCGGCAGCGACATCAGCCGCTCGAGGGTGCCGGATGTCCGCTCGCGCAGCATCGCTATCGACGTGACGAGGAACATCAGGATGAACGGGAACAGACCGGACATCGGTGCCCCGATCTGCTTGAACGTCGACAGGCGTGACGCAAAGACGTAGCGGAGGAGCACGAGCAGCCCGACGGGAACGCCGAGCAGCAGCGCAACCGTCCGCGGGTCGCGTCGGATCTGCCAGAGCACCCGGCGAGCGGTTGCGATCACGTTGTACTCCCTCGTACGACGGCCAGGAAGGCGCGGCTGAGATCGCTCTCACCGGTCTGAGCGCGGAGCCCGTCCGGCGTCGTTGCAGCCAGGATCGCGCCTTCCCGCATCAGCAGCAGGTCGTCGCATTCAGCGGCCTCGTCCATCGAATGGCTCGAGACGAGCAACGTCGTCCCGTCGGTTGCAAGCTCCCGGAACGACTGCCACAGGTCGGCGCGCAGGATCGGATCGAGCCCCACTGTGGGCTCGTCGAGCACGAGCACCTTTGGCCGGTGCACGAGCGCGGTGGCGAGCGACACGCGCGATTGCTGCCCGCCGGACAGCGAGCCGACCGTCTGCTGCGCGGCGTCGGCCAGTGCGACGTGTGCGATCACCTCGTCGACCCGCTGGGGTGGGGCACCCGTGATGGCCGCGAAGTAGCGGAGGTTCTCCGTGACGGTCAGGTCCAGGTACACCGCCGGAGCCTGGGTGACGTACCCGATCTCGCGGCGCAGCGAGGCATCGCCCGCTTCACGCCCGAGGACGGAGACGCGGCCGTCCGCGATCACCTGCACGCCGACGATCGCGCGCATCAGTGTCGTCTTGCCGCAGCCGCTCGGCCCGAGCAGGCCGGTGACGCGGCCCGACGCCACCTCGACGGACAGGTCTCGGATCACCTCCCGCGCGCCGCGGCGGACGTGCAGGTGCTCGATCCGGATTGCAGCCGTCACGACGAAAGTAAGCCTAGATGGGGCGCCGCGACCCTCCGCGGCGCCCCGGTCGGAGCCGCTACGCGATCGCGAGCGCCGCGCGCTCCACGGCCTTCTCGGACACGACGACCACGGGGCACGAAGCCACGTGCGGCAGGCGCATCGCGACGCTGCCCGCGACTGCACCGGCGACGACGCCGAAGCCACGCGTACCGCAGACGATGACGCCTGCGTCGCCGGTCTCTGCGGCGTTCGCAATCTCGCCTGCGGTGTTGCGATGGGTCGTCTCGACGAGCAGCGTGGCGTCGATGCCTCCCTCTCGCAGCTCTTCGATCTGTCCCCGGAGCTTCGCGACCCGGTCGAACTCGTCCGCGAGCACGGGTAGCCCGGCTGCGCGACTGCCGTGGAACCGCTCGTCGCAATGGAACGCGATCAGACGGCCGCCGGGCTGCAAGAGCTCCACGGCAACCTTGAGTGCGCCATCCGCCACGGGCGACGCGTCGGTTGCCCAAAGCACTGTCTCGTACATGGTGCGCCTTCTTTCGTTGGGCGGTCTTTCGGATGGTGCACACCGCGCACCGGCGAGGGAATCAGAGAACACGCTGAGTGTGTTGCGGGGAAATCCCTGGTGCGCGGCTGCCGGCCCCGGTGCACGCTTGCCCTGACAAGGAGGCGCGTGATGAAACGCAAGCTGAAGCGCATACTGATCGCCGTCGACGAGACGCCTTCGTCCCAGACGGCGTTGGAACAGGGTCTTGCCCTGGCGGCCGGTGATGGCGCCGAGGTGGTCTGCGTCCATGTGGTCTCGATCGCCGGCGAGCAGTTCGTCCCGGGTGACCACAAACCGAACCGCGTGCCCGATCACGCGCAAACGCAGGTGCTGGTCAACGCAGATGCAGCCGCTGAAGCAGTTGGCGTGCCGTGCACGACGGAGCTGCTGATCGGGTATCCGCCGTCGCAGATCGGTGCGCTCGCCGATGAGCTCGAGGTCGACCTGGTCGTCGTCGGATCGCGGCACCTGTCCGGTGTCAAGCGGTTTCTGCTCGGCAGCACATCCCGAGCATTGATCGGCGATACGACGCGCCCGCTGCTCGTGGTCCCGGAGCCGGTGCTCGAGCCGGCGCTGACCTAGAAGGAGGAGCAATGAACGTTCGTGTGGGTATCAACGGCTTCGGGCGGGTGGGACGCTGTGCGTTCCGCTCGGCGTACGAGAGCGGCGCGCCGATCGAGTGGGCGGGAATCAACGACCTTGCGGACGTGGCGACGCTTGCGCACTTGCTGCGCCACGACACCGTGTACGGCCCGTTTCCGGGCGCGATCGAGGTCGCAGAAGAGGCGCTTGTCGTGGACGGAACCTGGATCCCGGTCTTCGCCGAGACCGGACCGGCCGCGATTCCGTGGTCGAGGGTCTCGGCCGACGTCGTCCTCGAGTGCACCGGCAAGTTCCGGGCGCGCGACGATGCTGCGGGCCACCTTGAAGCCGGCGCCAAGAAAGTGATCGTCTCCGCGCCCGGCAAGGGCGTGGACGCGACGCTCGTCCTGGGCGTCAACTTCGACGCCTACGACCCCGTGTGGCACAGCATCGTCTCGAACGCGTCGTGCACGACCAACTGCCTCGCTCCGGTCGCCAAGGTGCTGCACGAGGCACTTGGCATCCGTCACGGGATGATGACCACGATCCACGCATATACCGGTGATCAGAAGCTGGTCGACATGCCGCACAAGGACTTGCGTCGTGCGCGTGCGGGCGCGGCCAACATCATCCCGACCTCGACCGGTGCCGCGACGGCGATTGGGCTCGTCATCCCCGAGCTCGCGGGGCGGCTGCAGGGATTCGCCGCACGCGTGCCGGTGCTCACCGGCTCGATGATCGATCTGACCGTCGAGGTCGAGCGGCCGACAACCGTCGCCGAGGTGAACGCGCTGTTTGCCGCGTCGGCGCTCGGCGAGCTGACCGGCATCCTCCAGTACAGCGAGGAGCCGCTCGTCTCGTCGGACGTGATCAAGTCGTCGTACTCGTCCGTGTTCGACGCCGGCTTGACGATCGTCGGCGGCGGCACCCAGGTGAAGGTGGTCGCGTGGTACGACAACGAGTGGGGCTACTCGACGCGGCTCGCCGAGCTTGCACAGCGGGTGCTCGTGCCGGTGGCACAGGCGGTCTGAGGCCGCTCCGGCGGATCAGCCGATGAAGTCGTACTGCGGTGCGCGGTAGGGCTTGCGGGTGCGGCGCCCTTCGATCCGGAGGACGCGGCCCGCGGCCCTGATCGTGGTCGCGGATTGACCGAGATCGGTGAGCCACTCACGCACGACCGGTTCGATCGCTTCCAGGTTTGCCGGACCGGGGATCTCGACGATCCAGTCGTTCCCGTGGCCGATCGTCGTCGGTGTCAGGTGCGCGAGCCGGACTTCAAGATCGATCGCGGCCGCTCCGTCGGTCGCAACGATCTCGATGTCGTATGCGGACGTCGTTGCAGGCATGATCGTGCCTCCTTTGAAGTGCCTGCACTTTGGGCGCAGCCGGGCGCGCCGGCATCCGCTTCGACGCTGATCGGGCTGCGTGGTTTCCCGCGGTTCGATCGGGGATCCCGCCGATGCTCGTCGCGCCACTCGCTCGCAGACTTGAGTCGATGAGTGTCGCCGTCGAGCCATCGGTCTCCCCTGTAACCGAGCTCCGGCCGCCACTCAGCCATCACGACACGGTGCTCGAGGCAGATCGCTGCCTCGCCTGCACCGGGCCTTACGCGGTCGCGCCGTGCACGTTGGCTTGCCCCGCGCAGGTCGATGTGCCGGCGTTTGTCGACGCGCTCGCCCATGACGACGTCCTCACCGCGGCCCAGACGATCTTCGCCGAGAACATCCTCGGCGGCACCTGTGCGCGGGTCTGTCCTGTCGAGGTGCTCTGTGAGGGCGCCTGCGTGCTCGCGCACGAGGGACAGAAGCCGATCCAGATCGCGGCCCTGCAGCGCTATGCGACCGACTGGGCACTCGTACGCGACCTCCCGCTCCGGCAACCCACCGCACCGACCGGCCATGCGGTAGCGGTCGTCGGCGCAGGCCCGGCCGGCCTCGCCTGCGCCGGCGAGCTGGCCGCCCGTGGGCACGGGGTCACCGTTTTCGAGACGCGCACGGAGATCGGCGGCCTCGCTCGGTTCGCGATTGCGCCGTACCGCATCCAGAGTGCACCGCTTCCGGCTGAGCAGCGTGCGCTCGAAGCTCTCGGCGTGCGCTTCCGGCTCGGAGCGCCGATTTCGTGTGTCGGAGAGCTCTCGGCCTATGACGCGGTCTTCCTCGGCGTCGGCCTCGGCGACGATGTCCCGCTCGAGCTTCCAGGCGACGAGCTCAGCGGCATCTGGGAGTCGCTGCCGTTCATCGAGGCATTGAAAGCCGGCAGGCTTCGCGACGTCGGCGACCGCGTGATCGTGATCGGCGGCGGCAACACCGCGATCGACGTCGCCCGCGAATCGCTTCGCCTCGGTGCCACGCACGTCACCTTGATGTACCGGCGCACACGCGAGGACATGCCCGCGTACGCCTTCGAGGTCGAGGAGGCAGAGGAGGAAGGAGTGACGTTCGCCTGGCGGACGCTGCCGGTGCGGTTCCTGGGGGTCGACCAGGTCTCGGCAGTCGAGTGCGTGTCGGTACGCCGCGGCCCGCCCGACGCCAGCGGGCGCCGCCTGCCTGTGCCCGTCCCCGGCAGCGAGTTCGATCTCCGCGCCGACACGGTGATCAAGGCGATCGGCCAGCGTCCGCGCCCCGAGTTGTCCGGCAGGTTCGGAGGGCTCGAGCTCGAGCACGGCAACGTCGTCGTCGATGACGAAGGGCGCACGACGAGCCAACGTGTCTTTGCAGGCGGCGACGCTGTGAACGGCGGCGTGAGCGTCGTCGAGGCCGTCCGCCACGGCAAGCGCGCGGCGTTCGCGATCGACCGGAGTCTGACGTGAACGACACTACGGAGATCCGCTGGCACGCGCGTGCGGGGCAGGGCGCGAAGACCGCCGCCCAGGTGCTCGCGCTCGCGCTGATGCGCAGCGGCCGGAACGTCCAGGCCTTCCCGGAGTACGGGCCCGAGCGGCGTGGGGCGCCTCTCAAGGCGTACACACGGACCTCGAGCCGCCCGATCCGCCGCCATGATTCCGTGACGAGCCCCGATCTTGTCGTCGTGCTGGAGCCGACGCTCGTGCGCGAGTCCGACGTCACGAATGGCTTGCGCGAGGGTGGCAGGCTCATCCTGAACGCCGAAGAAGCGCCGCCCGAACTCGACGGCGTCGAGGTCACGTGCGTGCCGGCGACGCGCCTTGCCGCAGAGCGCGGCTCGGGGTTCGTGAACATCGTCATGCTGGGCGCCGTCGCGGCCGCCCTGGGCGAACCGCCGCTCGCGTGCCTCGAGGATGCGGCCGCCGAGCAGCTCGGACGCAAAGTCTCGCCGGATGCGGTGCGCGCCGCGGTGCGCGAGGGGTACGCATGGCAGAGCTGACATCCTGGCGCGACCTGCCTGCGGGTGGGAGGGTCTCGCCGGCGACCGCGCCGCAGCCGCACACCGGCGGCTGGCGCACCGGCGTGCTGCCGGAGGTCGAGCTCTCGGCCTGCGTCAACTGCCTGCTCTGCTGGCTCTACTGCCCCGACTCCGCGGTGAAGCTCGACGGGACGACGTTCACCGGGTTCGACTACGACTACTGCAAGGGTTGCGAGCTCTGCGCGGAGGTCTGCCCGACGGGCGCGATCTCGATGGTCGAGGAGCGGGCGTGAAAGAGCTGCTCACCGGGGGCGAAGCGGTTGCGCATGCGATGCGGCAGATCGATCCGGACGTCGTCCCGGTCTATCCGATCACGCCGCAGACGCCGATCATCCAGGGCTTCGCGCGGTTCGTCGCCGACGGTCGCGCGCACGCGGAGCTTGTCGACGTCGAATCGGAGCACTCGGCGATGAGCGCCGCCATCGGCTCTGCGCTCGCCGGCGCTCGCACGATCACTGCGACGTCGTCGCAAGGGCTCGCCCTGATGGCCGAGGTCGTCTACATCGCCGCATCGATGCGCGCGCCGATCGTGATGGCGGTCGGCAACCGGGCGCTGTCGGGGCCGATCAACATTCACTGCGACCACTCGGACTCGATGCTCATCCGCGACTCGGGTGTCGTGCAGTTGTTCGCCGAGAACGCGCAGGAGGCGTACGACCTGATGGTCGTCGCACCTCGGCTTGCCGAGCATCCCGACGTGCTGCTGCCGGTGCTCGTCTGCCTGGACGGTTTCACGATCACCCACGCCGCCGAACAGGTCGAGCTGATCGGAGACGACGAGGTGCGGCACTTCGTCGGCGACTACGACCTGCCGCATCCGATGCTCGACGTCCGCGAACCGTCGAGTCACGGTCCCTTTGCGATGCCCGACCACTACTTCGAGTTCCGCCGCCAGCAGGCGGCTGCACTCGACTTCGTGCAGGCGGCGCTCGCCGAGGCGGCGGATGCTTTCGAGTTGCTCAGCGGCCGCCGGTTGCACGCGCTCGAGGAGTACCGGCTCGACGACGCAGACCGCGTGATCGTCGCGCTCGGATCGACCGCCGGGACCGTCAAGGACACGATCGACGAGCTGCGCGAGGAAGGCGAGCGGGTCGGCCTGCTGCGGATCTGCTCGTTCCGTCCGTTCCCGGCCGTCGGGCTCGCCGCGGCGCTCACGGGCATCGAGACGGTGATTGTGCTCGACCGTGCCGACTCACCCGGCGGCACGCCACCGCTGCATGCAGAGGTCGCCGCTGCGCTCTACGGCAGTGCCTGCGGCCTGCGCGGTCACGTCTACGGCCTGGGCGGGCGCGAGCTGCACCCCGAGGACATCCGCGAGATCTTCGCGTTCGACCAGGGCGCCTATATCGGAGTGCGAGGTGAGGAATGTCCCGCCTGAAGACGCTCGTGCTGAACCAGGCAGGCGTGCCGCCCCTGCGCGGCGGCCACTCGCTCTGCCAGGGCTGCGGGATCCCGATGGTCGTGCGGACCGTGCTGAGCACGATCGAGAAGCCGGTCGTCGTTGTCAACGCCACCGGCTGTCTCGAAGTCGCGACGACGCGCTACCCGACGACCGCGTGGAACGTGCCCTGGATCCACGTTGCGTTCGAGAACGCGGCGGCGGTCGCGAGCGGTGTCGAGAGCGCGCAGCGCGCGCTCGCGCGCAGGAACGGCCTGCCGGCGGGCGAGGTGGCCGTGGTTGTGTTCGCCGGCGACGGCGGCACGTACGACATCGGCTTGCAGGCGCTCTCCGGTGCCCTTGAGCGCGGCCATCGCTTCCTCTTCGTCTGTTACGACAACGAGGCGTACATGAACACGGGCGTCCAGCGCTCCGGTGCAACGCCGTTCGGTGCGAGCACGACCACGAGCCCTGCCGGCCTGGAGAGCTTCGGCAAGGCGCAGAAGCGTAAGGACATGACGGCAATCGCGGTCGGCCACCACGTGCCGTACGTCGCGCAGGCCGCCGCGACCCACTGGCACGACCTCAGTCGAAAGGTTGCCGCCGCCACTGCGGTCGACGGCCCGTCGTTCCTCAACGTCTTGACCGACTGTCCCGTCGGCTGGGGGCACGAGCCGCGGCTGATGCCGCGCGTCTTGAGCGCCGCAGTCGACTCTCACTACTGGCCGCTCTACGAGGTCGTGAACGGCCGCTACGTCCTGAGCTACGACCCCGACCCGGTGATTCCGATCGCGGACTGGCTCGGGCTGCAGAAGCGATTCGCGCATTTGCTCCAGCCGGATGCGCGCCCGGTGCTGGACCGCATCCAGGCCCAGGTCGACGCCGACTGGAGGGAACTGCTCGGGAGGTGCGCACCATCGTTGAGCACGGCGATGAGCGCCTGAAGCGTCAGTGACTTCGCGGATGTCGCCCCGGCGACACCGGCGCACCATGACAAACGACAACAAGGAGGAACGATGAAAGCTCTCGTCTATCACGGGCCCGGCAAGCGGTCCTGGGACACCGTCCCGGATCCCACGATCATCGACCCGACAGATGCCGTCGTCCGGATCGACACGACGACGATCTGCGGGACCGATCTCCATATCCTCAAAGGTGACGTCGCCGCGTGCAAGCCGGGGACGATCCTCGGTCACGAGGCCGTCGGAACCGTGATCGAGGTCGGCGCTGCCGTGACGAACATCGCCGCGGGCGACCACGTGCTCGTCTCGTGCGTCACCTCATGCGCACGCTGCCGGTTCTGCAAGGAAGGCCGCTACGGCCAGTGCACCGGTGGTGGCGGGTGGATCTTCGGCCACACGATCGACGGGCTCCAGGCGGAGTTCGCGCGTGTGCCGTTCGCGGACACGTCTCTCTACAAGGTGCCGGCCGGGCTCTCCGACGAGGACGTGCTGTTCCTCGCGGACATCCTTCCGACCGCCTTCGAGGTCGGCGTTCTGAACGGCGGCGTTCAGCCGGGCGATGTCGTTGCAGTCGTCGGCGCAGGCCCGATCGGCCTCGCGACGATCATGACGTCGAAGCTCTTCACCCCGGGCCACATCGTCGCGATCGATCTCGACGACGGCCGTCTCGAGAAGGCGCTGGAGTTCGGTGCCGACTCGACGATCAACAACAGCCATGAGGACGCAATCGCGAAGATCATGGAGTTGACAGAAGGTCTCGGCGTCGACGTCGCTGTCGAGGCTGTCGGTGTGCCTGACACGTTCGAGCTCTGCACCGCCATCGTTCGGCCGGGCGGTCACGTTGCGAACGTCGGTGTGCACGGACATCCCGTGACGTTGCATCTCGAGACCCTGTGGATCCGTGACATCACGATCACGACCGGGCTCGTCGATGCCAAGACGACCCCGCAGCTTCTGAAGCTCGTCCAGGAGCGCAAGCTCGACACGGCGCTGTTTGCCACGCATCGTTTCGCCCTTTCCGACATGGAGGAGGCGTACGACACGTTCGCAGCGGCCGCGGAAACGCATGCGTTGAAGGTCGTCCTGACGGCGGAGCCGGTGCCGGCATCGCCCGAGCACCTCGGCGCGTCGAAGGGCGAGCCCGTCGGCGTCAGCTGACACATCGAACTGCCGAAGCAGGGAGCGCCGCGGGCGCTCCCTGCTCTTCGGGCTGAAAGGAGTCGACATGCACGGCTGGATGAACGGCGGAGACTGGTTCTGGATGAGCTTCATGATGGTGTGGCTGGTCGTTCTGCTGGGGGCGGTCATCTGTGTCGCCGTCCGGCTGGCGAACCGCGAATCGCGAGTCAGGTAGCCATGGCGCTCAACGCAGTGGCTCGTTCGGTTCACGGAACGCTCCGCCAGGTCATCGAAGTAGACGGTCGGCACCACGTGCTGACCGACGAGCCCGAGCGGCTCGGCGGTGACGGCAGCGCCCCCTCCCCCCATGAGCTGTTGCCGGCCGCCCTTGCTTCGTGCATCTCGACGCATCTCGTGATGTACGGGCGCACGAAGGGTTGGGACCTGGGTGATGTTTCGGTCGCGGTCGACTACGACCACCAGGCGACACCCCGGCACTTCGCAGTGCACATCCTGCTCGGCGCCGAGCTGACGCGGGACCAGCTCGACCGGCTGTACAAGGTCGCGGTGAGCTGTCCTGTGCGCAAGGCGCTGCAAGACGGGGCGGAGTTCACGGAGCGGATCGAGGCTCGACCGGCCGCGGCGTGACGCGCCGGCTGCTGGCACTCGGCGCGCTCGGAGCTCTCGCCGCCGGCGGGCTCCTGCACCTGCTCCATAGTGCCGGGGCAGGGAACGCGGTCTGGGCCGCGTCGACCACAGCGATCCTGCTGCCGCTCTGCTGGTCGGTGGCGGCGACATTGTGGCGGCGTGACGTCGGAGTCGATGCCATCGCGCTCGTCGCGATCGCATCTGCGCTCGCGCTGGGCCAGTACCTCGCCGGCGCGGTGATCGCCCTCATGCTCGCAGGCGGCAACGCGCTCGAGGAGTACGCGACAGGGCGCGCGGGCCGCGAGCTGACGCACCTGCTCGAGCGGGTGCCGCACATCGCGCATCGCCGTAACGGAGCC
The DNA here is from genome assembly GCA_031393705.1 of Thermoleophilia bacterium. Taxonomy (GTDB): domain Bacteria; phylum Actinomycetota; class Thermoleophilia; order Gaiellales; family Gaiellaceae; genus PALSA-600. Next base: position 31,952 of record JANMWB010000004.1, read on the forward strand.
GGGATCGAGGAGGTGGCTGTCGAGGACGTTCGGCCGGGAGACGTCCTCGTCGTGCGGGCCGGGGAGGTCGTTTCCGTCGACGGCGTCGTCGCGAGCTCCGGAGCCGTGCTCGACGAGTCCACGCTCACCGGTGAGCCGTTGCCGGTGCGACTGGAGGCCGGCAGTGACGTGCGCAGCGGCTGTGCCAATGCAGGCGGTCCGTTCGACCTGCGCGCAACGCGTTCCGCGGAGGACAGCGCCTATGCCGGAATCGTACGGCTCGTCTCACACGCCCAGACCGAGCGAGCGCCGTTCGTACGCGCCGCCGATCGCTACGCCATGGTGTTTCTGCCTGTCGCTGTCGGTGTCGCCGCGTTGGCGTGGGCAATCTCCGGCGATTCGCTTCGCTTCGTCGCGGTGATGGTGGTCGCCACGCCGTGCCCGCTGATCCTCGCGGCGCCGATCGCCTTCGTCGCGGGCGTCTCACGCGCGGCCCGGAGGGGCGTGATCGTCAAGGGTGCGAGCGCGATCGAGCGACTGGGCAAGGCGCGCACGGTCCTGCTCGACAAGACCGGCACGTTGACACTCGGGCTACCGGAAGTCGAACGCGTCTTGTCGTTCGACGGCGTGCGGCCCGACGAGCTGCTCCGCTTGGCGGCGTCGGTCGACCAGGTCTCTGCGCACGTGCTTGCAGAAGCGCTCGTCCACGATGCAGAGCGGCGCGGGCTCGTGCTCGTGGCGCCTCACGACGTCGAGGAGGGGCCTGGAGAGGGTGTGGAGGGCAGGGTCGGTTCGACCCGGGTGGCGGTCGGCAGTTCCGCCTGGCTCAGCGGGCACGGGTACGCGGGCGCGGAGGCCGCGGCGCTCGAGCTCGACGGGGGCCTCGACGCAGGTCGCGCCCGCATCCTCGTCGGCGTCGACGGCGTCCTTGCCGGTGCGATCGTGATGGGCGACCACGTCCGTGAAGATGCCCGAGCGCTCGTGAGCGCCTTGCACGAGGCCGGCGTTGGTCAGGTCGCGATGGTCACCGGTGACCGGGCGGCGGTCGCGAACGCGGTCGGCGAGCAACTGGGGCTCGACCGCGTTTACGCCGAGCAGTCGCCCGAGGACAAGCTTGAGATTGTGCGTGCGCTGCGCTCCCAGCCGGAGCTCGGCTCGATCGTGATGGTCGGCGACGGTGTCAACGATGCGCCCGCGCTCGCACTCGCCGACGTCGGGATCGCGCTCGGCGGTGTGGGGGCGACCGTCTCGTCGGAAACCGCCGACGTCGTCATCCTGATCGACCGCATCGACCGCGTTGCGGAGGCGGTTGTGATCGGTCGTCGCTCGCTTGGGATCGCACGGCAGAGCATCCTCGTCGGCCTGGGGCTCTCGGTCGCCGCGATGGGATTCGCCGCCGTTGGGCTGTTGCCGCCCGTGTCGGGCGCGCTGCTGCAGGAGGGAATCGACGTCGCCGTGATCGCGAACGCGCTTCGCGCGCTCAGGTGACGCGGATCGTGCGGGCGAGTGTGTGGTGTGCGTCGCTGAAGACGCGGTAGCTGCCGGGCTTCAGTGTGACCGTCCAGCGTGCCTGGCCCTTGAACGTGACGCCGGTCTTGCGGTCGACGCCCGAGCCCTTCAGGTGGAGGTTGTCGGTTGCGCTTGCATCACGCACGGTGATCGCATAGCGGCCTTTGGCTAACCGAGCGGGCGCCGCGAGGGTACGGCCCGGACCGATGCGCAACGTGAGCGGCTTCGCGGCCGGGGTGGGAGTGGTCGTCGTGGGTGGAGGCGTGGTGCCGCCGGTGAACAATCCGTGCATCGTCGTTGCGTGGACGTCGCAGACGAACGTGTAGGTGCCGTTCGTGACGGTGATCGTGAACGTCTGGTCGCCGGTGAACACCACGTCGGTCGTGACGTCGACGCCCGGCCCGGTGAGGTGGAAGTTGTGCTCCTCGGAGAGGTCGTGGACGAGCAGGGTGTAGGTCCCCGCCGCGAGGTGCTTCACGGCGACGCCGTTCGCGTCCCTGAGTGAGATCCCGAATCCCGGCCCGACGCTGCCGACGAGCTGGCCGTTGTCGGCGCCGGTGGGGGATGCGGCGATCAGGCATCCGGCGACGGCGGCTGCGACGAGTGCGATGCGCATGCACCTCATACTGCTGCACCGGCAAGGTGGATTGCCAGCGGATTCCACGCGTGCGGGAAGATGGGGCTAACGGCCCTTATGCTCGCGTGCAAGATGCGCGACGTTCGAATGGTCGATGTCCAGACGCCTTGGAACCGCCGTTCGAGTCATTGCGATGTTGTCGAGTTGCGCCGCGCTCGCGATTGCGGTCGCGGGGATACAGGAGAGCGGAGCACAGGCCGCGGAGACAACGGCGCAGAGTCGACTCTTGTACGTGTGGCTCGATCTCCGACTCGTCGAGATCTTCTACCCGTCGACGACCGCTGCGACACTGCCGGAGAACTTGGGCAAGCTGGCGCGCCAGCTCAACCAGCCTCCGATTCTGACCCAGTTCGGAGAGCGCCCCCGCGACACCTTCCGGTTCGCCGCGAATGCGGTTGTGATCAAGCAACACCCTCCGAAGGACACGTGGATCCTGTTCTCGCGGGACGCCGTCCGGATCTGGCGCCTGGTCGACGATCCTGCGGGGCACATGACCCTGTTGCGCATCGCCGGTCCCTGAGCGCGCGGCCCTGATCGAGCGACGTTCGACCAGATCGGTTAGCTGTGCTGTGCGATCAAGAGCCGGCCGAGCGTTTGCGCTCGCTTGGCCGCGTCGCTGTCGCCTTCGACAGCCTGCACGATCGAGCCCTTCATCAGAATGTTCATTCTGCTCGGCCTCTCGATGCCGGTCTTCGGGCCGGTGATCGCTAGGCGAGAGGGTCGTCGTGCTGTTCGACGTGTTCGATGTCGATCGTGGCCTTGCGCACGGTGTTCCAGGAGTCCCAGGTGATCTTGAGGATCACGATGGTGATGACGAGGCCGATGATCGGGTCACCGATCTGCAACCCGAGCCCGACGAAGAGTGCGCTCGCGACGACTCCCAGTGAAACGAAGCCGTCGATGCGCGCGTGCTTGCCGTCGGCAGTCATCGCAGCACTCGCCAGGCGCTTCCCGGCGCGGAGCCGCACCTGGGCGGCGATCTCATTGCCGATGAATCCGATCACCCCGGCGCCCGCGAGAACCCAGAGGTGGGTCAGGTGTTGAGGGTGAATGAACCGGAGGACGGTCTCATAGAGCGCGACGCAGGCAGAGACAAAGATGGCGAGCACGACGGCGAGACCCGCGAATCTCTCGCCTCGCGCGCTGCGGAGGAAGAACGCGATTCCGAGCGGGACGGCGGTGAGCGCATCACCGAAGTTGTGGATCAGGTCAGCGAGGAGCGCGACTGATCCGGAAAGGAGAAACACGAAAAGCTGGGCCACCGCTGCGACGCCAAGGACGAACAGACTGACCGAGACCGCCTTGACGCCCTCTCGCGAGCGCAAAATCGAGCGATCGACCAGCCCATGGGTGTGGCCGTGCTCGCCGGAGTGGTCATGGTCGTGCTGATCGTGATCGTGATGCTCGTGCTCGGCGCTCATGACGCGAGCTCCTTCGGACGGTCGGCGTAGTCGAGCCGTAGGTGGTCGACGTGGTTCAGCGCCTCGTCCAACAAGACGCCGACGTGTGCATCGTGGAGCGCGTAGTGCACGTTGCGTCCGTTGCGCTCGCCGATGACGAGGCGCAGGTAACGCAGGACGCGGAGTTGGTGAGACACCGCCGACTGTTCCATCCCGACCGCCGCAGCAAGATCGCCGACTGAGCACGGGCCGTTTCGGAGATGCGCGAGGATTCGAACGCGGCTGGGTGTGGAGAGCGCGTGCATGGTCTCGGCGACCTGCTCGGCAGTCTCGTCATCGAGGCTGGCTGCGCCTGTTTGATGCTCCTTGCTGTGACCCATGACGGGTGTTATACATGAGGCACTGTTCATACGTGCGGAGGTCCTCGCCCCGGTCAGAGCTTTCACAGCGGCGCTCGCCGCTGACGTTTGACCGAAGCACCAGGGGTAAGGAATTTGTCCCGTGGGTGGGTCAATCACCCCGAGCGTCGAGCAGGGTTAGCTCTTGTAGGCCCTGACGGTTGTCCCGTTTGCGCCGAACTTGAGCGCCTTGCGGCGAGTGTCTTCGAACACCGAGTTCGCGTAGGTCGCGACGAGGTTTCCGGTCTCGATCCGCTCGAACCCGTACCGCTCCAGGAGCTTTTCGTACTCTGCTTCCAGCAGAGCCCCTGCGATTCACCCAGTCCAGAGGTCGATGTTGCGTTTGCCTTCTTCGCTGACGGGCTGCTGGATCGTCACGTCTGCGATCTGGATGCGACCGCCGGCTTTGAGCACGCGGTGGATTTCAGAAAAGACAGCGTCCTTGTCCGGGACCAGGTCGATCACACCGTTCGAGATCACGACGTCGAAGCTCCCATCGGCGAAGGGAAGCTGCTCAACCTCGCCCTCAATGAAGTCGACGTTCTCGGCACCCAACTCGACGGCGGCGGTGCGTGCCTTTTCGAGCATCTCGATCGTCATATCGATCCCCGTGACGCGTCCTTCCGGGCCGACCATCTGTGCTGCGATCAGTGAATCTGTGCCGGCTCCGGAGCCGAGATCGAGCACTCGCTCCCCCGGCGTGAGTCGCCCGAGCGAGAAAGGGTTCGCGACCCCGGCGAACGACTCGACCGCGCTGTTCGGAACCGCCGCGAGTTCGGCCGGGTAGTCGAGATCTTCTGCCCAGGCGCGCCCGGTCGGGAAGACGAAATCGCGCTCGGGCTCGCCCGACACCGAAGCGTAGGTCTTCTTGATCTCACGCTTCAGGACATCGACGTCCACTCCAAGATTCTGGGTCATAGTTTCCCCTTCGTGACTCGCGAGCGGGCCACTCGCATCCGGTTGCCCAGTCAAGACGATGAGTAGTTGAACGGTGCGATCGCGGTGTATTTGCCGGAGTGGTCGTACTCAATCCCGTCGTTGACTCTGAAGGTTCGCGATGTGCCGAATGACATCTCGTTGCAAACGAGACCCTCGGGCAGCACCGCGCCTGGGTGGACTTCAGCGCCGGTAACGGGATTTTTGATTGTTTCGAGTTCGAGCTCCATCGAGTCACCGATTCTGGCGGTCGTGTCGAGGCCGGCCAGATGGAGCTCGAATGGCATCGGGCGGACGGCCTCAAGGTCATAGGTGTTGATGAAGATCCCCCAGGGGCCGCCGTTGCCGCCGCGTACAAGCGCTTCGATCGCCTCCCGCTGCGCATCGTCTGCACGTTCGTCGTAGAAGCAGATCGCTCTGCCGCCGCCTTCGTGGATCGCCCCTGGCCAGTCGGCGGTGACTGTCCAACTGATGCCGTCGAGCCGTACCTCCCCAAAGCTCCCTTCCTCGACGTGCCATAGCCATTGCCCCTCGCAGTCGCCTTGGGTTGGGCGGGCGTTGAAGTTGCACGGGCAACCGAAGTCGCAGTTGCAGGCGATGAGCAGCGTGCCGTGGAGGTGCCAGTCTGTTGCGGTTTGCGTTGCCATTCGATCTCCCTTCAGACGAGGACGACGATTGCCGCCGCGAGCAGTACGCATCCCGCAATCCGCGCGGCCCATTCGCCTGCGGGAAGCACCTTCTCGGCAAAGACAACCGCTGTGATGACCGCAGCGACGGTGATGCTCATTGCAGCGGCACCGACGAGCACCGCCATTAGCGCCCAACAGCAACCGACGCAATAGACGCCGTGTTCGATGCCGAGCCGCAACGGACGGCGACCCCATCGAAGCGCGATGAAGTCGAGTGGTGAACGACACGATCGAAGACAGACATTTTTCAGTCGGGTGAACTGGTATGCGCCTGCTGCAGCGAGCACGGCGGCTGTCACGGCAGTTGGCAGGTTCATCAAATCGACTGTCGTCGCGACCGCGTACACGGGCAAGCCAGTGAGGCCCCACACGAAGAGGTAACCCAGGACAAGACTTCCGCGGCCGCGCGGTCCATAGACGCGTACAAGCGGAGCCGCGGAAGGCAGCATCATCGCCGTCATCATCACGCCCCAACCCGTGAGAAACGCAACCGGCCGCGACGGCACCATCGCCATGCGGACGAGCGTGACCCATGCCGCGAGCGCTACTAGGACGAGCAGTGCAACCGGCTTCACCGACATCGACGGACGAGCAGCCATCGTCATTGGCTCACCTTACGAAGGTTTTGCGAGTTGGTCTAGTCGCGACGGGGCGGCGGTGGGCGCTTGTGCTCATGCTTCCGGCGTGGGCGAGCCAGTCTTCGAGCCAATTGCGTCTGGGCCTCGCTAGGCTCTGACGCGTGCGCACGGTGGATCGCTTCAGCATCACGAGTCTCCGCCGGAGGCTTCCGCTGCCCGTCTTCGTGGTGGTGCTGGTCTTGCTCGTGGTGATGCTCGGTTTTGCGTGCTTATGCATGACGGATCATCCGACACAGGCTGCCGAGCGTGCAATCTCCGCGATCGCGCACGCGCCGGCGATCATCGAGATGTGGGCGGCGCTGGTCGTGCTCTTCTCCGTCCAGATCCTCCTACCGGCCGTGGCGACCCCCCGCGCATCGGGTCGTGCGTCGCCGGTGTACTTGCAGTGCTTTCGTTTTTGAACCGCTCCTAGGTCTTCGCCTGACCGTGCGTATGCGCGCGGCCTAACGATCGATTGATGTAGGAGGAACGATGGCAGCAACGAAAGCTCGCAACCAGAAGATCCCGCAGGCACCCCGGCGTAAGTCACCGGTATTAAGCATCCAGAGGGGGTGGCTGCCGTACGCGGTCGGCGCCGGTGTTGTCGTGATCGCCGTCGCGTTATTCGCCGTTCAGCGCAACACGACGACTGGGAGTGCCCCGGCCGGCGTGGGCCTGCCGAACGCGTCCGACTACCACTCGCTTCTCGTCTCGCAGAACGACCCGAACACCCTGCTGCTCGGAACGCATCAGGGCATCTATCGCTCCTCGGACGGCGGCCTCCATTGGGCGACGTACAGGCTCGGTGGTCAAGACGCGATGAACCTCGCCCGGCCAAGTGGCCGCGGGACGATCTGGATGGCGGGACATCAAGTCTTCGCCAAGAGCACCGACGGTGGCGACAACTGGCAGCCGCTTCAGCCGACCTCGCTTCCGAGTCTCGACCTGCACGGCTTCGCCGTCGATCCCCGCAACCCGGAGACCGTGTATGCCGCGGTCGCCGGGATCGGTCTCTTCCGATCCGATGACGGCGCGGTGAAGTTCAACCAAGTCTCGTTGCAGGTTGGTGGAAGTGTGATGGCGTTGGCCGTCACGGCTCGAGGCGAGATTCTGGCCGGCGACATGCAGCGCGGACTTCTCGCGAGCAGCGATAGCGGCAAGACGTGGAGGGAGGTTCTCAATGCGCAACTCGCCGGGCTTGCAATCAACCCGTCAAACCCGCGGCAGATCCTCGCTGCCGGGCCGGGCATCTTCCGATCCGTCGACGGCGGCACCCACTGGGCGCAGGTCGCCCACATCGACGCGGGAGCAGGCCCGGTTACCTGGTCGCCCTCGGATCCTCGGCTCGCGTTCGCCGTGGGCTTCGACCGCGTCCTCTACCGATCGACGGACGCCGGCGCCACTTGGGCGCCGGTCGCCTAGGTTTCGCGATGGCAACGTTGTTCATCGGACTCTGCGTGCTCGCGTGCCCGGTGGTGATGCTCGGGATGATGCGCGGCTCGCAGCGCAGGAAGAGCGATTCGGAATGACGAGTGATGCGCTACCCGACGGAACCGCCAAGCGCTCATCCCGCTTCCTGCGAGTGGCGAGGGCCTCGGCGGTCGGTCTCGTGATCGCGCTGCTCGGCGTGCTCATCTGGAGCTTCGTCCGCAGTAACGACGGTGCGCGCTTCAACAGTCAGATCAGCAAGGGGAAGAAACCGCACGCACCGGTCTTTGCATTGCCGGTGCTGTGGGATCACCCTGAGACGTGGCCGGAGGCGCTCCGGCCACGTCTGAGCGACGGGCGAGTCAGCCTCGCGGAGCTACGCGGATATCCGGCGGTCGTCAACTTCTGGGCGTCCTGGTGCATCCCATGCAAGGAGGAGGCGCGGGCGTTCAGAGCAAGCGCCGAGCGCTTCCGCGGACGGGTCGTCTTCGTCGGCATCGACGTGCAGGACTTGAAGAGTGCTGCACGCAGCTTCCTCCGTCGCTACAAGGTCAACTACGTCTCGGTGCGTGACGGCGGCGGCGGCAAGACCTACACCTCCTACGGATTGACCGGCGTTCCTGAGACCTACTTCATCGACAAGCGCGGTCGCGTCGTCGTTCATTCGATTGGACGTCTCTCCGCGGCCGATCTCACAGCCAACATCCAAAGGCTCTTGACGGAATCGAAATGAGCAAAGCCACATTGGCCGTCGTTGTCGGAGGCTTGTCCCTGGTCGGTGCAGCCACCGCTGGTGCCCTGCTCCGCAGTACCGATCACGACACGTTTGGCGTGCCTTCTCAAGGGCTCTACCGGGGCAGCGAGCCGCCCGGTCGCATACCGCTGCCGCGGTTCACCTTGCCGCGCTCCGACGGGGAAGGTGTCGTTCGCTCCGAGGGTCTTCGTGGACGGATTGTGCTCACGACGTTCGTGGACTCGGCCTGCAAAGACGTGTGCCCGATCATCGTCGGCACGCTCGGCAGAGCTCTTCGGCAACTGACCCCAAAGGAGCGCGGACGGTTTGTCGCGCTTGCAATCAGCGTCCACCCGCAGGTCGATACGCCTGCGCACGTTCGACGCTTTCTCTCCCAGCACGGCGCCGTTGGTCAACTCGACTACCTCGTAGCGCCGGTCGCGCGGATGAAGCCGGTGTGGAAGAGCTTCCACGTCCTCTCAGCCGCAGAGACCCACAACGCGAACCTGCACTCCGCCGACGTCAGGATCTTCGACCGGAACGGGGTCTGGGTCTCGAACATGAACGTCGGCGCCGACCTGAGCGTGGCCAACGTGCTCCACGACATTCGGCAGGCGATGAAGGCTTGAGCTCTGCGGTACCGACGTATCAATGGGCGTTAGAATGAATCGTGACCGCTGACCAGTGTGAAGTGCTGTGTCTCGACCTGGAGGTGGCCGAACGTCTGCGCTCCACCCAGCCAACCCAGGAACAGCTTCGCGCGGGAGCCAACCGTGCTCAGGCACTCGGCGACCCGACTCGGCTCCGCATCGCCGCAGCCCTTGCTGAAGCAGAAGAGCTCTGCGTCTGCGATCTCGCCTGGATCGTTGGGAGGGCGCAGAATCTCGTCTCGCACCATCTGCGCGCTCTCCGAGAGGCTGGTCTCGCCGTCTCGCGTCGTGAGGGGAAGATGGCGCTGTATGAGCTCACGTCGGAGGGTCGAGCGCTGGTGGCTTCCCTCGTCCCAGTAAGGACGGGAGCAACCCGATGAGCACGATCCAGATCACTCCTCGGCAGCGGGTGGGACTCGCGCCGGCGGAGCGAGCACAGCTCGAGCGGCACGCACGACTGCTCGCCTGGGGTGGCAACGCCTGGCACATCGTCGAGTTCGCGATCGCGATCGGAGCGGGCATCGCGGCTGGGTCAATCGCGCTTGTCGCCTTCGGTGCGGACTCGTTGATCGAGGGCGGCGCCGGGCTGGTGATCGTCTGGCTGTTCACCGGTGCTCGCCGGGGGAGCGCTGCGGCGGAGCGGCGTGCGCAGCAATTCGTCGCCGCGAGCTACTTCGTCCTCGCTGCTTACGTGACCGTGGACGCGGTGCTCGCGCTGGTCGGGGGCCATCACCCGGACATCAGCTGGATCGGGATCGGCCTCGCTGCGGTGACCGCGCCGACGATGCCGTTGCTTGCTCGCGCGAAACGGAAGGTCGGTCACGCGCTCGGGTCTTCGGCGACGGTCAGCGAAGCCGAGCAGAACCAGCTCTGCGCCTATCTCTCGATCGCGCTCCTCGTGGGGCTCGGCGCGAACGCCGCGTTCGGATGGTGGTGGGCCGACCCTGTCGCCGCATTGGTGATCGCTGCGGTAGCTGTGCGCGAAGGTCGCGAGACTTGGAGAGGCGAGAGTTGTGAGTGCTGCTGATTACCCGCACGGAACGCACGGCCACTCACACGTAGAAGTCAGGGAAGACACGGACACGCGACGCCTGGGTTTCGCGCTCACGCTGATTGTCGCGTTCATGATCGGGGAGGTTGTCGTTGGGATCCTCGTTCACTCGCTCGCGCTGCTCTCGGATGCGGCGCACATGCTCACCGACGCTGCCGCGCTCGCGATGTCGTTGATCGTGATCCGCCTCGTCCGGCGTCCCTCCGGTGGCAACCTGACCTTCGGGCTGAAGCGCTCCGAGATCCTGTCGGCACAAGCCAACGGCGCGACGTTGCTCGTGCTCGCCGGCTTGATCGTCTACGAGGGTGTGCGTCGACTGATCGCGCCCCCGCACGCAGGAGGGCTCGCGATCCTGATCGTCGCACTCGCCGGGATCGCGGTGAATCTGCTCGCCACCTGGCAACTGGCAAAGGCCAACCGCCAGTCGATGAACATCGAGGGCTCGTTCCAGCACATCCTCACCGATCTGTTCGCCTTTATCGCAACGGCGATCGCGGGTGCGGTCATCCTCGCCACCGGCTACACACGAGCGGACGGCATCGCATCGCTGCTGATCGCCGCGATCATGCTCAAGGCCGCCTACGGGCTCCTGAAGGACTCCGGAAGAGTGCTGCTCGAGATCGCACCGGAAGGCATGAGCGTGGAGGAAATCGGCAACGCGCTCGCGAGACACCGCGGCGTCGTCGAGGTTCACGACCTGCATGTCTGGGAGGTCTCCAGCGACCTCCCTTCGCTGTCGGCCCACGTTCTCGTTGAGCCCGGTGCGGACTGCCACGGCATCCGCCGCGAGCTCGAGCAGATCCTCGATGACCGCTTCAAGATCGACCACACGACGCTCCAAGTCGGTCACGTCGGCGGCGAGGCGCTGGTCCCGCTCGGTTCGATCGGCAAGCCGACTGACTGATCAGGAACGCCGAAGCCGGCGCACGAGCGCGGGCTTCGGCACGTCGAGGGAGCAGGGGCGACAGGACTTGAAGCTGCAACTCCGGTTTTGGAGACAAGTGACCGGCACTCGTACCCAACCTGTCGACTGAGCCGTTTCACCTTCTGAGGTGACTCCTGGAGCAGAGCCAATCCGTGTGCACCGAGCCGGCGCAGGCTGGCAGGTCGACTACGGCAGCTACGTCCAGGGGTACCACCTCGACCGCGACGAGGCGATCGAGTCAGCCACGACCGCCGCCGCGCGAGAGAACCGCACACTCACCATCGAGGACACCAAGCTAACTCCCTAAACGGTTTCCAGCGGTCTCCAGCCGACATCGCACCGACCTCCACGAACACCAAGACCCCGCATCGCTACGGGGTCTTGGGCACGTCGAGGGAGCAGGGGCGACAGGACTTGAACCTGCAACCCCCGGTTTTGGAGACCGGTGCTCTACCAATTGAGCTACGCCCCTCGGTCCAGCGGTTCCGATTGTATCGGCGCTTCCGACGCCTCACCCGAGCGGGAGTAGCATCGCGCGCGTGCCGCTCGCAGTCCTCTTCTCGGCCATCACGCTCGCATTTGCCGCGATTGCGGTGTGGTCTGCGACCGCCCACCAGTGGCCGATTGCGGTCGCCGCGGGGGCTCTTTCCGCCTGGATGGCGACACTCGCCTGGTCCGGAATAAGGAAAAGCCGCCTCTAACGCGTATTCTCCCTCCGTGGCAGGGGAGGACACGCAAGCGCTGTGGCTCGAATTCCGGCGCACCAACGATAAGGCGCTGCGCGATCGCCTGATCCTCACCTATGCGCCCTTGGTCAAGTACGTGGCGGGGCGGCTCGGGTCGGGTCTGCCGGCGCACGTGGACGAGGGGGACCTCGTCTCGTACGGCCTGCTCGGCCTGATCGGGGCGATCGAGCGGTACGACCCGGCCCGCGACATCAAGTTCGAGACCTACGCGATCTCCCGCATCAAGGGCGCGATCATCGACGAGCTGCGTGCCCTCGACTGGGTGCCGCGCTCCGTCCGCTCTCGGGCCCGCGAGATCGAGCGCGCAATCGCCGAGCTGGAGGCGAAGCTCGGCACGGCGCCGACCGACGAGCAGATCGCCGCCAAGATCGGGATCTCCGTCGACGAGCTCGAGGAGTCGCTGACAGACATCTCCCGTTCCTCGATCGCCGCCCTGGACGAGCTGTGGTCGGTCTCCGGCGAAGGCGACCAGGTGTCGCTGATGGACACGATCGAGGACACGCAGGGCGTTCGCCCGCAGGAGGCCCTCGACGAGACCGAGATGCGCGAGGCGCTCGCGGACGCGATCGCGCGCCTGCCGGAGCGCGAAAAGCTCGTGGTCACGCTCTACTACTACGAGGAGCTGACGCTGCGCGAGATCGGTGAGGTGCTCGGTGTGACCGAGTCCCGCGTCTCCCAGCTGCACACCAAGGCGATCCTGCGCCTCAAGGCCCGGCTCGCCGGCGCCGCGCAGCGCGTCTGACCTGCTGATCCTTAAAGGATCCGTACTTCGGTCTTAGCAGCGGCTTAGGCGCCGGGAGGACGCTGCAGGCATGGCACCTCCCTCCCGCATGCAGCTCGCCCACCGCCGCCTCAAGGTCGCGCGCTACTCGATCAGCGCCGTCGCGTTCAGTGCCTTCGCCGCGTTCGGCGTTGCCGTGCGCGCGTCCCATCCGGCGACGCACACGACGGCGACCACCGCGGCCGCGAGCTCCAGTACTGCGAGCACTGCGATCACTGCGACCGAGAGCGACGATTCCTCGAGCACCGCCGTGATCAGTACCGCGCCGCAGACGGTGGCGCCACAGGTCCAGAGCAGCGGTTCATGAACGGCTTCCGCTCGATGGGCACCGAGGTGCTGCTGCCGGACGGCGCGCCGCTCGCCAACGTGCAGGCGCTCTTCGACGCCCGCGACCGCCGCTTCTCCCGCTTTCACGATTCCTCCGAGTTGAACCGCGTCAATGCCTCCCCCCGTGGGCTGATGCCGGTCTCGGAGGAGTTCGCGTCGATGCTGTCACTGGCACTCGATGCGGCACGCGCCACCGGCGAGCTGGTCACACCGGCCGTCGGCGGCGCACTGATCGCTGCCGGCTACGACCGCGACTTCCGTCGCCTCCCTCTCGACGGTGTCGCGGTCGAGCCGGTGCGCGTTCCTTCCTTGCACTCGCTCGCGTTGCGGGGTGTCGCGCTCCTCCGCGCGGAGCCCGTGATCCTCGACCTGAACGGCGTCGTCAAAGGGCAGACCGTCGACGACGCGCTCGCTCTCCTCGGTGACGGCTGGGTGTCGGCCGGAGGAGACATCGCGACGACCGTCCCTCTCGTGGTGGGGTTGCCCGGCGGCGACGTCATCACTCTCGAGAGGGGCGGTCTCGCGACGAGCAGCGTGGCCAGGCGGGCTTGGCACCGCGGCGGCGTGCGTCAACACCACCTGATCGACCCGGCGACCGGGTTGCCGTCGACGTCCCCGTGGCGCGACGTGACGGTCGCTGCGCAGTCCTGCTACATCGCGGACGTCGCGGCGAAAGCAGCGCTTCTGCTTGGTAGCGCAGGCCCCTCTTGGCTCGACCGGCGGCGGCTCGCCGGCCGGTTCGTCGACCATGAGGGTGACGTCACCGTCACCGCGCGCTGGCTCCAGGCCGTCCCGGTCGAGCTCGCCGCATGAGCGCGACCACCTGGTACATCGCCCGCTCGTCGGGGCTCGTCGCCTATCTGCTTCTCTCCTCGTCGGTCGTGCTCGGTGCGCTCATGGCCGGGCGCACGAAGTTCGTCTGGCCGCGGTTCGCGGTCGAGGAGGTGCATCGGTTCCTGGCGCTCCTTGCCGGCGTCTTCATCGTCGTGCACGGCAGCGCGCTGCTGCTCGACACGGTCGTGCCGATCTCGCTCAAGCAGGAACTCGTCCCGTTCTCCTCGCCGTACCGGCCGTTCGCCGTCGCGCTCGGCGTCCTCGCTGCCGAGCTGATGGCAGCGGTGGGGATCACGAACCTCTTCCGCTCACGGCTTCCTCGCAAGGTCTGGCGCCGCGCGCACTATCTGACCCTGGCCGTCTGGGGGCTCGCGACGATGCACGGGTTCCTGGCGGGAACCGACCGCTTCGACCCCTGGTTCGCTGCAATCGCAGCGGCGACGGTCTCGTCGGTCGCGATGGTGATGCTCACGCGCTTCTCGCCGCGACGTCTCGCAGCATAGGATTTAGGGGACCAGTCGCCCCTCACGCAGGAGGACTCGATGTCCATCGAAGCCGGGAAGATCCGCAACGTCGCCGTCGTCGGCCATCGCGGCACGGGTAAGACCTCGCTCGTCGAGGGGCTGCTCTTCCAGGCGGGAAAGACGAACCGGCTCGGGGCGATCGAAGCAGGCACGACGGTCTCCGACTGGGAAGAGGACGAGCAGCGCCGGCAGATGTCCCTCTCGGCGACGCTCGTGCACCTGGAGTGGGAGGGGCGCAAGATCAACCTGATCGACACGCCGGGCGACTCCGGCTTTCAGGCCGACACTGTCGCCTCGTTGCGCGTCGTCGAAGGCGCGCTCGTTGTCGTCTCCGGCGTGATGGGTGTCGAGGTGAACACGACGCGCGTGTGGAACCGCGCGGAGGAGCTCGAGCTCTCGCGTGTCGTCTATGTGAACATGCTCGACCGCGAGCGCGCCGACTTCTACCGTGTGCTCGGCGCCGTGCAAGAGCAACTCTCCGACCGGTGCATCGCGATCCAGCTGCCCATCGGCTCGGAGCACGAGGTGACAGGCGTCGTCGACTTGCTGCACAACTGCGCCTACCTCGATCCCGAGGGTGGGCGCGAGGGCGACCCCGTCCCGATCCCGGCCGAACTGGCTGCGACCGTCGATGAGTACCGCACGAAGCTGCTCGACGCCGTCGTCGAGACGGACGAAGCGCTGATGGAGCGCTACCTCGGCGGCGAAGAGATTCCGGCGGCCGACATCGCCGCCGCCCTGAAGAACGCCGTCACGCGCGACGAGATCTATCCCGTCGCCTGCGGAGTCGCGACGAAGAACCTCGGGACACACGCACTGCTCGACCTGATCGTCGAAGGCGTGCCGAGCCCGGCGAAGAAGGGCTCGCCGATCGAGACCGACGCGAAGGTCGCCGCGTTCGTCTTCAAGACGGTCGCCGACCAGTTCGCGGGGCGCATCTCGATCTTCCGCGTGTACGCGGGTGAGGTGCGCTCGGACATGACGCTCGTCAACCATCGCGACCACTCGAAGGAGCGCCTCGGCTCACTCGTCTCGCTCGACGGGAAAGAACACAACAAGGCAGACAGCTTCGGCGCCGGCGACCTCGGCGCGGTGGCGAAGTTGAAGGACGTGCAAACGGGCGACGTGCTCGTCGACGCCGAGCACGACCTCGACCCGCCCGCGCTCGGTTTCCCCGACCCTGTGATGAGCTTCGCCGTCACACCGAAGACCAAGGGCGACGAGGACAAGGTCGCGCAGGCGCTGCGCCGGCTCGCGGAGGAAGACCCGACGCTGCATCTCCGCCGCGACGCACAGACCGGCGAGGAGCTGCTTGCCGGGATGAGCCAGGTGCACGTCGAGGTTGCTGTCGCGCGCGCGAAACGCCGCTTCGGCGTCGAGATGGATCTGCACCAGCCGCGCGTCCCGTACGTCGAGACGATCAAGGGGCAGGCCCGCGCACAAGGCCGCTACAAGAAGCAGACCGGTGGCCGCGGACAGTTCGGCGACTGCGTGATCACGATCGAGCCGATCGACGGCCATGTCGGCTACGAGTTCGTGGACAAGATCGTCGGCGGCGTGATCCCGCACGGGTTCCGCCCCGCAGTCGACAAGGGGATCCAGGAGTCCCTGCAGCACGGCGAGCTTGCCGGCGCGCCGGTCCAGGGCGTCCGCGTCACTCTCGTCGACGGCAGCTACCACAACGTCGATTCGTCGGAGATGGCGTTCAAGATTGCCGGCTCGATGGCGTTCCGGAGTGCCTACGAGAAGGCGGAGCCGACATTGCTCGAGCCGATCATGGAGCTCGAAGTGACCGTGCCCGACGAGTCGGTGGGCGCGATCAACGGCGACCTGAACTCGCGCCGCGGCCGCCTGCACGGCATGGAGCCGATGGGCGGCATGACGCTGATCAAGGCTGAGGTGCCGATGGCGGAAGTGCTGACCTACAACCAGGCGCTCGTCTCCCTGACCGGCGGGCGGGGCGACTACCACATGCAGTTCCTGCGCTACGACGAGGTGCCTGCGCACATCGCCCAAAAGCTGATCGAGTCCGCGAAGAAGGACAAGGAAGCGGTTCCGGCCTAAAAAGGGCTGCAATGAGGCCACTCCGAGGCTTCGAGTCGCTACGCTCGACTCATGACCAGGGTCACCCGAGTCGCCGTCGACCGTTCGTGCGCGATCTGCGAGCGGACGCTCTTGATGGGCGAGAAGGCAATTCGGTTCTCGCCGAACGGCGGGAACGACTTCGTCGACGTCTGCCCGCTCTGTGCCGAGCTCGCCGTTGAGTACGGCTGGCTTCGCGAGGGCGCGCCAACGACGCCCGTCGCCTTCCCCGAGCGGAAGCGGCGCAACGGCAACTGGTTCACCGGGCTGCTCGGCGGCCGGCAGCGCGCGTCCGAGGAGATGATCGTTTCCGAGCCGATCCTGCGTCGTCTCTCCGATCACGAGCAGGCGATGATCGGGGCGGCCGACCTCTTCAACGCCTCCCAGTACCGGCGGACGGTCGGCGGCATCGGCAGGTCGCTCGGTACGCCCAAGGTCTCCGTCGTCGTTCTTTCGGGTGTCAACTCCGAGGTCGTCGTCACCGTCGCCTGGGACATCTCCTGGTACCAGTACCGCGTCTCTCCGGAGTCGGACAATCCCGTACGCCTTGAGGGGCGCGGCCATGATCCGTCGGAGCTCGAGACGTCGTTCACCGCGTGGAATGCCCACATGGAAGACGACGGCCGCGTCATGCCGGAGATCGCCCGGCTCTGATTGGGGCTGGCGCGAGCCGACGAGGTTCGTACACTGAGACCGTGATCTACTGCGTGATCCCCAAAGAGCTCGAGGGCGACCTCTTCGAGAAGATGGTCGAGTACTACAAGGACAACCCGAACGTGACGGTGATTGTCGACCGTCGTGACGGCCCCGACCGCCGCGATGGCTCGGCCGACGCTGAGTTCAAAGAGCAGCGCGAGATCCGCGACCGCCGCCGCGCCCGAGTCACCGGGACGTTCCCGGACACCTCGGCTCCCGAAGACTGAGGCCTCGCTACGATCGCCGTCATGGCGACCGCAACCTTTGACTCACTGAATCCCTCGACCGGCGAGGTGATCGAGCACTTCACGCGCTCGACCGCCGCCGACGTCGACCGTGCCGTCCAGACGGCGAAAGCCGCGTGGGAGGACTGGCGCCTCGTGCCGGCACCCGAGCGCGGGAACATTCTCTTCCGCTTCGCGCAGATCCTCGAGCGTGAGAAGCAGAGCCTCTCCGACCTGATGACCCGCGAGATGGGGAAGGTCAAGGCGGAGGCCGGCGGCGACATTCAGGAAGCGATCGACATGAGCTACTACATGGGCGGCGAGGGCCGGCGCCTGCATGGCCAGACGACGCCGTCGGAGCTCCGCGACAAGTTCATGATGAGCGTCCGCATGCCGGTTGGCGTCGTCGGTGCGATCACGCCGTGGAACTTCCCGATCGCGATCCCGGCCTGGAAGCTCACTCCCGCGCTCGTCTGCGGCAACACCGTCGTCTTGAAGCCGGCCGAGGACACGCCCCTGCTTGCGCAGCGCTTCGTCGATCTGCTCTACGAAGCCGGTCTGCCTGACGGCGTCGTGCAGATCGTGCACGGCTTCGGCGAGGAGGCGGGCGACGCGCTCGTGCGCCATCCGGACGTTCCCGTGATCACCTTCACCGGTTCGCGCGAGACCGGCGTGCTCGTGACAAAGAACGCGGCCGACGAGCTCAAGCACGTTCATCTCGAACTTGGCGGCAAGAACGCGATCATTGTCATGGACGACGCGGATGTCGACCTTGCGGTCGACGGCATCATCTGGTCGGCGTTCGGCACGGCCGGCCAGCGCTGCACCGCAGCGTCACGCGTGATCGTGCAGCGCGGTGTCTACGAGCAGCTGCAGAAGAAGCTCGTCGCGCGCGCGGAGAAGCTGCGCATCGGCGCCCCGTGGGAGGACGACACCGAGATCGGCCCCGTGATCAACGAGGCGGCCGTCGAAAAGATTCACTCCTACACCGAGATCGGTCAGGGCGAAGGTGCGAAGCTGCTCACCGGCGGCGAGCGCGTCGAGGGCCAGGGCTTCTACTATCGTCCGACCGTCTTCGCCGACGTCGACCCGCAGATGCGAATCGCGCAGGAGGAGATCTTCGGCCCGACGACGGCGCTGATCCCCGTCGACTCGTTCGAGGAAGCGGTCGCTGCTGCGAACAGCGTCAAGTTCGGGCTGTCGTCGTCGATCTTCACGCGCGACGTGAACAAAGCGTTCAAGGCGATGCGCGACCTGCAGACCGGCATCACCTACATCAACGCCGGCACGACCGGCGCCGAGGTGCACCTGCCGTTCGGAGGCATGAAGCAGACGGGCAACGGCCACCGCGAAGCGGGCCAGGCCGCGCTCGACGTCTTCACCGAGTGGAAGTCGGTCTATGTCGACTACAGCGGCAAGCTGCAGCGCGCGCAGATCGACAACAACTAGGTTCACCTTCGTGAACCGGAAGCTCGTCGTCTTCGTCCCGCCCGCGTCGCTCGAGGTCGTGCGCAGCGCGCTCTTCGCTGCGGGCGCCGGTCGGATCGGCGCCTACGAGCGGTGCTCGTGGTACACGGAGGGCACCGGCACGTTCTTCGGCGGCGAGGGAACCGACCCGGCGATCGGACGGCCGGGGGTGGAGGAGCGCGTGACCGAGTTGCGGCTCGAGACGGTCTTTCCCGCGGAGCGGCACGACGACATCGTCGCTGCGCTGCGCGCTGCACATCCCTACGAAGAGCCGGCGTTCGACGTCTACGAGCTCGTCTCGTGAAGGCGCGTCTGTTCACCGACGGCGGCGCCCGCGGCAATCCCGGCCCGGCCGCGTACGGCTTCGTGCTCGAGTCCGAGGACGGCACTGTGCTCGCAGCCGAAGGGGAGGCGATCGGCACCGCCACGAACAACGTCGCCGAGTACAGCGGGCTGATCGCCGGCCTACGGAAAGCGCTCGAGCTGCACGTCCCGGAGGTGGAGGTCGTCTCCGACTCCGAGCTGATGGTGAAGCAGATGCGCGGCGAGTACCGCGTCAAGAACGAAGCGCTCCGCGAGCTCTTCGATGAGGCGACCTCGCTTGCGCGCCGGCTCGGGAACGTCGAGTATCGCCATGTGAAGCGCGCACACAACGAGCTCGCGGACAAGCTCGTCAACGACGCATTGGATGCGCTCGCCTGATGGAACTCGGCGACCTCCTGCACGAAGCGGCCGAGACGCATCACATCGTCTACCGCATCGTGGACGGAGACGATCCGGATTGGGCGTCGTGGTACGCCGACTGGCTGATCGAGCTGTCGGAGCTCCCGCAGTTGCTCGGCTTCACGCCGGTCCGCGCGCACCTCGTCCATTCGCTGGTGCAACTCGATCGCGACTACTCCGCCGCGCAGCCGAGCGAACGGTGGGAGGACTGGTACGCGGAGCGCCTGCCGGCGGCGGTGGCGCCGTGAGCGTCTCTCATGCCTTCGGGCAGGCGATCGAGGCGGGCGACGAGGACGCGGCCGTCGCGACGCTCGCCGACGACATCGAGTTCCGCAGCCCGGCGGTGCACAAGCCCTACCACGGCAAGGAGCAGGTGGAAGGAATCCTGCGCCTCGTCGCGACCGTGTTCGAGAACTTCCGCTACACGAACGAGTGGCGTGACGGCCGCACGACGATCCTCTTCTTCGAGGCAAATGTCGGCGACCGCGACCTGCAAGGCATCGACATCCTCGAAGAGAACGAGGCCGGCGAGATCGAGAAGTTCACGGTCATGATTAGGCCGCTTTCGGGCCTGCAAGCGGTCGCGGGGACGATGGCCGCCCGGCTCGGCCTCACCTGACCCCGGCTATACTGGCGCCTT
>JANMWB010000007.1:0-21293 GCA_031393705.1 Thermoleophilia bacterium
CACGATCGCGACGAGGGCAGGCCCGTGGGACTCGCCCGCAGAGGAGAGACGGAGCGTCATTGCGCTGAAGCCTAGGCAGAGATGGTGACGAGCGTCTCGCGGTACGCAAACGCGACGGCCTGCGCGCGGCTTCGGACGCCGAGCTTTCCGAGGATCCGCTCGATGTGCGTGGCCACCGTTTTCGAGGTGATGTCGAGGCGATAGGCGATCTCCACCTGCGTCAGTCCCTCGGCGAGCAGCGTCAGGACTTCGAGCTCCCGCGGCGTCAACGGGCGCTCGCCGGGCAGCGTCCGAGCCCTGCGGAACAGTGTCTCGAGGCGCAGCACGAGCTCGCGCGGGTCGAACGGCTTCACCAGGTAGTCGTCCGCGCCGAGCAGCAGGCCGCCGACGCGGTCGTAGGGCTCCTTGCGGTCACCCGACACGAACACGATCGGCACCGCGGCGCCGTAGAGGCGGCGGATCTCGCGGCAGACCTCGTAGCCCGAGCGGCCCGGCAGGTTCACGTCGAGCACGGCCGCGCCTATCGCTTCCCGGGCGACAATTGAGATCGCCTCCAGCCCCGAGAACGCGCGGCAGGTCGGGTGCCCCGCGCCTACCAGTGCAAGCTCGACCAGCTCCACGACCACTGGATCGTCGTCAACGACCAGCACGGGGCCGCAGCCGCCACGGTTCTCGAGCATCGTGCCCTCAATTCGGTTCGAAGTTCCCGAAAGCTCAAGACGGAGAAACGATCATCCTTCTTCCCCCGGGTGATGCAAGCGCCGTAGGGCGCTTGCCATACGGCCGATGCCCAATTGACTCACCGTCTCCACCGCCGGACGCTAGGCCCGGGAGAGTCAACAACTGGGAGGTATGTGGTGAGAAAACTTGTGGCCTTGCTCGCCGTTGCGCTCTGCGCGCTGGCGTGGTCCGGCGTCTCGTCGGCGGCGAACGGCGACACGCTACGGCAGATCCATGCGGACCAAAGCGGAACGGCGTGCGTCAACGGCGGCATTGGCGTCGGCCTCGCATTCGACGGGACAAACCTGCTCGTCTCTTGTTACTACGACAGCACGATCGTGGCCGTCAGCCCGGTCGACGGCCATCAGATCTCCGTCCACCACATCATCGGCGGGAGTTCACTCGGCGCGCTCGCGTGGGACAACGGACGTGGTGTTGTCTGGGCGTGCAATAGCTTTAGTGTCGCCGGCACGATCGACATGAGCACCAACGTGTTCGTTCCGGCCTTTAACACCCAGGGCTGCTTCGACGGCCTCGCCTACGACGGATCGGACGACACGATCTGGGCCAGCGGCGACGCAGCAGGTTCGACGCAGCACTACTCGATCGCGGGCCTCCAACTCGACAGCCATTCCTGGGGCGGCGGATTCGGTGGGTACGGCAACTCGGGGATCGCCGTCGGCGGACCGCTTCTGTATCTCGCCAACGACGGCGGCTCCCAAATCTACACCAGCCCGAAGGACTTCTCGTCGGCGCCGGCCCTCTTCGCGTCATTCCCGGCGCGGCTCGAGGATATGGAGTGCGACAACCTGAGCTTCCCGGGCAAGGGGGCGATGTGGTCGAAGGACGCGTACGACACCACGCTGAACGCCTTCGAGATCCCAGACGGCTCGTGCATCTTCGGCGGGGGACGCAGCGACATCGCGCTCACGCCAAGCGATGCGACGAACGACGTCGGGACAACACATACGGTCACCGCAAATGTCACGGACCGCCACGGTGCGGTGGCCGGCGCCTCCGTCCTGTTCACCGTCAGTGGCGCCAACACCGCTTCGGGAAGCGGAATAACTGACGCAAGCGGCAACGCCTCGTTCACCTATACCGGCACCGCAGCCGGAGTCGACACGATCACCGCGTGTTACGACAAGAACAACAACGGGACGTGCGATTCGGGTGAACCGACCGCGACTGCCACGAAGCACTGGATCGTGCGCAACGCCGACCTCTCGGTCGTGAAGACCGGGCCGGCCTTCGTGGCGGACGGCGGTTCGATCGCCTACACGATCACGGTGACGAACAACGGGCCTGCCACGGCGCACAATGTCGTGGTCACTGACTCCGTATCGGCGTCGATTACCGGCGCCACGGCGACGCCGTCGCAGGGCAGCTGCTCCGGCAGCTTCACCTGCAATCTCGGCGATATCGCCTCTGGTGGCTCGGCGACGATCTCGATCCACGGCACAGTCTCGACAACGGGCGCGACCGTGTCGAACACCGCGTGTGCGTCCTCGAACAACCCGGACCCGAACACGGGCAACAACTGCTCGACCACCACGGCAACCGTGTTCACGATGGGAACGGGCGGAGGCGCGTTCGTCGTCGGTGACCGAAGCGCAGTCGGCTCGGTCACGTTCTGGGGCGCGCAGTGGTGGAAGCTCAACTCGCTCACCGGCGGAAGCGCGCCGGCAGCGTTCAAGGGCTTCGCCAGCGCACCTGCAACACCCGCGTGTGGTGTCAACTGGACGACGGCTCCGGGCAACAGCCCGCCGCCGCCGGCCGGTCCGCTGCCCGCACTGATGGGCGTTATCGTCTCCAGCTCGATTTCGCAGTCGGGCTCGACGATCTCCGGGAACACGGTCCACATCGTGATCGTGCAGACAAATCCCGGCTATGACGCGAACCCGGGCCATGCGGGCACGGGGACCGTCATCGCGACCTACTGCTAGGCCGTATCTGAGGTAACGGCCGCCGCCCCCGCCTTGCGGGGGGGCGGCGGCCTGCGCCCTCGTGGTCTGGTTTAGGTCCGCACGGCGTTGCGCATCGCCTCGAACGGCGGCTCGAGCCCGGTCCAGATGCGGAAGCTCGCGGCTCCCTGGCGCACGAGCGCCTCCAGCCCGTCGACCACCTGGAGCCCGGCTGCGCGCGCGGAGGCGACCAGGGCGGTCTCCTCGGGCCCGTAGGCGAGGTCGATCACCGTCTGCCCCGCGTGCAACTCGACGAGCACCTCGTCGCGCACCGGTGTGGCGTTGACGATCAGGTCGCAGCCGCTGGAGTCGGGCGGCCACTCACCGGAGCGCGAATAGAAGCGGGTCTCCGCCGGGAGAGCCGGGGCGAGCGTGCGCGCGGCGCCACCGGCGCCGATCACACAGGCGCGGTCGGCGGTGATCCCGGCGAGGATCTCCTTGTCGGTGTTGAACCCGAGCACGCGGCCATCGCGGAAGACGAGCGTGTTCACAGCGTCGCCATCGGCTTCGTCGCACGCCGCAACCACGGCCTGCTTGTGCGGGATCGTCACGTTCGCGCCGGCGAAGCCGAGCTCGCGCAACGACGCGACTCCGGCAAGCGCGTCCTCCACATCGTGCGCGGTGTAGTCCCAGTCGAGCCCGCGCGCGGCGAACGCGGCGTTCTGCATCCGCGGCGACAGCGAGTGCGCGACGGGATGCCCCAGGAGACCGATGTGCGTCGTCAAGATGGATGATTCCTCATGGTGCTCTCAATGGGGTATCAGCCATCTACTAGCAGCCGTATCCGTGCGCGCACTCGTAGTGCGCGAACGCGGTGTCGCTCGCCGTGAAGAAGTGGTGCACGCGATCCGGCTTGCGCACGAAGTAGAGGTAGTCGACCGTTGCAGGATGGGCGGCGGCCTGAATCGATGCAAGCCCGGGGTTCGCGATCGGGGTCGGCGGCAATCCCAGGAGCTTGCGCGAGTTGTATGGGTTGGTGCTGTCGAGCTGCGACTGGAGAATCGATTTCGTCGGCGGGATGTTGAACCCGTAGCGCAGTGTCGCATCGATGCCGAGCGGGATGTGCGCGTGCAGGCGGTTGTAGATCACCGCGGCAACCAGCTTCCGCTCGTCGGGTGCCAGCGTCTCCTTCTCGACCATCGACGCGATGATCAGCACGTCGTATGCCGTGAGGTTCTTCTTGCGCGCGTAGGAGAGGTCGATCGAAGACCAGCTGTCGCAAAACGTCCTCAGTTGCTCGTTCGCGAGCTGGCGCGATGTGGTCGCCACGAGAAAGTCATAGGTGGCAGGGAAGAGAAAGCCTTCGAGCTTCGTCCGCCGATGCGGCGTGAAGCACGGCAGCACCGCGCGCTTCGTCGCGAGGAGGTACTGCTTGCCGCTCAGCACGACCGGGCGGCCCTTCTTGCGCTCGGCGATCTGCGCCACGGCCTGCACGCGCTCGGCCATCTGCGCACGGGTGAAGCCCTCGGGGAAGATCACGCGGAACGGCTTCGGCGGCGCTGGCACGACGGGTGCCGCAGCGCGTGAGCCGTGCACGTGTGGGAGCGCGACCACCACTGCGACCACGACCGCGATCACCGCGGCGAGGATTCCGGCGAGCGCCGCCCGACGGCGTCGACGGATCTGCTCCGGCGACGGCCCGTGCGGTCTCTGCACCGGCATCATCCGCGGCCACCCCGCCAGTCGAGGTAGCTCGAGAGGAGATGGGCCGCGGCGCGCGCATCGTCTCCGTCGGCGAGCACCGAGGTGAACCGCTCGTCGTAGGTCTCGACGGGCGTGTCGACGGCGGCGCGCAGGCGGTCGATGAAGGTGTCGGTCTCGCGCGCTTGTTCACCGTGCTCTCCGCGCAGGGTCAATGGCATGCCGACGACGACGAGCTCGGGCGCCTCCGCAGCGATCACCGCCAGCAGCTTCGCAAACCCGGCGTCGGTAGCGGCGCGTTCAACCGTCGTCACCGGACGCGCAACGATGCCCGTGGGGTCGGAGACCGCGACACCCGTGCGCGCGGAGCCGAAGTCGAGCGCGAGGACTTTCAATTGACGGCGGCAACGAGCTTGTCGCGGCCCGCGGCGAGTGCGTCGCGCACCGCACCGACGTTCTTGCCGCCGGCCTCGGCGAGGGTCGGCCGGCCGCCCCCACCGCCACCGATGATCGGGCCGAGCTCACGCACGATCGCGACCGCGTCGAGATCGACGAGCGACTTGTCGAGATTCACGACGAGCGCGACCTTGCCGTCGTCCGCAGACGCGAGGACGACCGCGAGCGCGTTCTCACGCTGGCGCGCCTGATCGGAGAAGTCGCGCAGCGCACTACCGCTCGCGCCGGTCACCTCGGCGACGAAGACTTTGCCCTGCTTGTCCTGCCAGATGATCTCCGGACCGGCGGCCTGCGCCTTCGGCTTCTTCGACTCACGCTTCAGCTGTTCGAGCTCTGCGCGCACGGCGTCGAGCTCCTTCGAGCGCCCTTCGAGCACGGTCCACCCCTCGCCGGCGGTCACCGCCTCAATGCGGCGTGCACCGCTTCCGACCGAGCCCTCGCTCAGGATCACGAACGGCCCGATCTCGGCGGTCGAGCGCACGTGCGTGCCTCCACAAAGCTCTGTCGAGTAGTCGCCGATCTCGACGACGCGAACCTCGGCGCCGTACTTCTCACCGAAGAGCATCATCGCGCCGAGCTTGCGAGCCTCTTCGATCGGCGTCACGAACGTGCGTACCGGGATCGCCTCGAAGATCTTGTCGTTGACGATGCGCTCGACGCGTTCTTTCTCCTCGGGCGTCAGCTGCTTCTCGTGCGTGAAGTCGAACCGCAGCTTGTCGGGACGCACCGCAGAGCCCGCCTGTTTGACGTGGTCGCCGAGCACGTCACGCAGCGCTTGATGCAACAGGTGCGTCGCTGTGTGGTTCGCCTGCGTCGGGAAGCGGTCGCTCCAGTTGACGACGGCTTCTACGCGCGCGTTCGGTCCGAGCGGCGGGTGACCGGCCAGCTCGACGACCAGTACCTGGTCGTCGCCGAACTTGAGCACGTCGGCGACATCGAGCCTCGCGTCCTCTCCCTCGACCGTCAGGTAGCCGTGGTCGGACACCTGGCCTCCGCTCGAGGCGTAGAACGGGCTCTGCTCGAGCTTGACGAACTGCCGCGTGCCCTCGGCCGGCGCTGCAGCGACGACGGCCGTCAGCACCTTCGTCTTCGAGTAGCCGACGAACTCCGTCTCCGGGCGCCCGGACCCGACGAGTTGCGCGGCGGTCTGCTGCGTGGAGCTCTCGCCGCCCCCCCGAGAGATCTCGCGGTGCCCTTCCATCAGATCGAGGAAACCGTCGATGTCGATCGGCTGGCCCCGCTCCTCGGCGAGTTCCTGCGCGAGCTCGATCGGGAAACCGTAGGTCGCAACGAGAGCGAAGGCATCCTCGGCGCTGATCGCTTCCTTGCCTCCAAGGTCGTCGAAGACCTTCATGCCGCGTGCGAGCGTCTCGGAGAACTTCTCCTCCTCGGCGCGCACGATGCGCTCGATGTCGGCCGCGTGCTCGCGCAGTGCCGGGTATGCGTCGCCCATCTGCTCGATCACGACGGCGGGCAGGCGATGCAGCCCTTCGAGGCCGATGCGCTTCGCCTGGTAGATCGCACGACGGAGCAGGCGGCGACAGATGTAACCGCGACCCTCGTTCGACGGCTCGACGCCCTCGGCGATCAGAAAGCTGACCGCGCGGCCGTGGTCGGCGAGCACGCGGTGCGCGCGCTGGGAGACATCGCTGTCGTTGTAGGCGACACCCGACTCGCGTTCGACCCACTGCATGATCAGCTGGAAGCCGTCGGTGTCGAAGACGGAGCTCACGTCCTGCAGCACGCACGCCGTGCGCTCGATGCCGTTTCCGGTGTCGACGTTGGGCGTCGGCAGCGGGACGAGGACGTTGCCCGGCTGCAGGTCGTACTCCATGAAGACGAGGTTGTAGATCTCCATGATCCGGTCGCAGTGGCCGGGGCCGCAGTTCGGGTCGCCGCACGCGTACTGCTCGCCGCGGTCGTAGAAGATCTCGGTGCACTGGCCGCACGGCCCGGTCTCGCCGGACTGCCAGAAGTTGTCCTTGCCGAGTCGAACGATGCGCTCCGGCGGGATGCCCTTGCGCGCCCACGCGGCGATTGCGACCTCGTCTTCGCCGAGCGCCAGCGCCGGGTCGCCTTCGTGCACCGTCGCCCAGAGACGCTCCGGATCGAGCTGCAGGACTCCGGTTACCCAGTCCCACGCAAAGTCGACCGCGTCGTCCTTGTAGTAGTCGCCGAACGAGAAGTTGCCCATCATCTCGAAGAAGGAGCAGTGCCGATCGGTGCGCCCGACCTCGTCGAGGTCGTTGTCCTTCCCACCCGCGCGCAGGCAGGGCTGCACGCTGACGACGCGCTTCGACGGGGGTTCCTTCGTGCGCAGGAAGTACGGCTTGAACGGCTGCATGCCGGCGATGATGAAGAGCGTCGACTGGTCTTCCGCAGGCGGGATCAACGAGTGCCCGGGCACACGCAGGTGCCCGCGCTCCTCGTAGAAGCGCTGAAACGCCTCGCGCAACTCGCTGGTCGTCATCGCCATCGGACGAACAGTGTACGGACGCCCTGTGGAACGTCTGTGGCACTTCCGTGACCCTGGTCTGACCACGAGACGGGTCGCTGACCGCCATGTCCGAAGGGCGTACGGCGCGCCTTGATTCCACGAGAATTGAGATGTCGCGAACTCTCCGTGGATTGTTTGTCGCACTTCAGTGACCCTGGTCTGACCACGAGACGGGCCGCCGGGAGCCGTGTCCTTTAGAGCCCCTGTTCGACGAGCCAGGTGGCGATGTCGTCGCCGAGGGGTGGGCCGACGTCGGCGAGGATACCGTGGCCGGCGCCCTCGGGCCAGCGCACGTCCGCATGTGGGACGGCGGCTTCGAAGCGCGCGATGTGCCGGCGGTTTTCGTGCACGTGCGGCGGCTCCGTGGCGAGGAATAGCAACGTCGGGATCTCGCGCTCGGTGAGCACCGGCCAGGCGTCGCTGACGCGATCGGTCAGGCCGCTCATCGCGCGCCCGCGCGCCACGGCGCGCCGCGGATCGTGACGCGCCTCGACCTCGGCAACCCATTCCTCGACCGGCCGTTCTGCATCGACGTCGGGCAGATCGCGGTAGTCGAGGTGACCGCTGTCCAGCAGGACGAGCGCGCGCACGTCCTCGGGGTGCGTCGCCGCGTACCGGACGGCGACCGCACCGCCCCACGAGTGGCCCATCACGACCGGCCGGTCGAGCTCGAGCAAGTCAACGAGCTCGTTCAGAATCGACACGAGCGAGGCGAGGCGATACCGCTCGGCCGGCAGCACCGGCGACTTCCCGAAGCCGGGCCCGTCGACCGCGACGACGTGGAACCCCGCATCCGCCAGCACAGTCGCCACGTCGGCGAGCTCCACGCCGGACGCGTCAGGGCCGAGCGCGTGCCAGAACACCACCGGAATACCGGCGCGCTCACCCCAGCGATGCACGGCGATCTGCGCATCGCCGACGAGCAGGAGCTTCATCCGCCGAGCCTATGTGCCGTGTGTCGCGCCGACGCGCGACTGATCGAACACCCGGATCAGACGGCGCGGTTCGAATCGAGCTCGTCCGCGGCGATCTCGTCGCGAATCTTCTCGAGCGCGCGCCGGATCAGACGCGAGACGTGCATCTGAGAGATCCCGACTTGCTGTGCAATCTGCGACTGCGTCAAACCCTCGAAGAAGCGGAGGTGCAGGATGCGCCGCTCGCGCTCGTCGAGCACCTTGAAGCCGGGTGCGAGCACGGCGCGGTCCTCCGAAACCTCGTACTGGTGCTCGATGTCGCCGAGTGACTCCAACGGATCGAGATCCTCACCGTCCTCCGAGCTGCCGCCCTGCGAAAGCGACAGCGACGAGTACGCGCGCCCGGACTCGAGCGCCTCGAGCACCTCTTCCTCCTCGACACCGGCCGCCTTCGCGAGCTCGGGAATCGTCGGCGAGCGGCCGAGCTCGACCGTGAGCCCCTCGACGAGCTTCGAGAGCTGCACGTTCAGCTCCTGGAGCCCGCGCGGAACGCGCACTGCCCACCCGCGGTCCCGGAAGTGGCGCTTGATCTCACCGATGATGTTCGGCGTTGCGTACGTCGTCAGCTCGACACCGCGCGTGAGGTCGAAGCGATCGATCGCCTTGATCAGACCGATCGAACCGATCTGGACGAGATCGTCAAGCTGCTCGCCGCGATAGCTGTAGCGGCGCGCCAGCGACCGAACGAGCGACATGTACTGCTCGATCAGCTGCTCGCGGGCGGCGAGGTCCCCTTGCTCGTGGTACTTGCGAAGGAGGAGCTTGTCGGTCTCAGCCACGGGCGTTCCCAGCTCCCGCGGCCACCTTCTTCGTGAGGCGGACGGTATCGCCGTCGACGTGCACGTCGTCCACGGTGGAGTCGAGCACGCGACGCAGGCTCAGCTCGTTGTCCTGCTCGCGCTCGATCTCGTCGAGCACACTCGCCGGCAGAGGCCCAACATATGTCTCGAGCGCCCCGTCGCAGACCGCCATACGAACCGTGACGTCGCCCTCCTCGAGCTCGCTGCGGCCGAGAAGAGAATCGAGTGCGATCTGGAGGTCTTCGAGGTTCTCGACCGTCAGGTCCATGCGGACGGCGAGCCCGCCGAGGACGAGGTGCGCGACGCGGTGGAAGTCGGCATCGCGCGGCAGCGTCAGCGTGATCTCGTCAGTCACTGTGCGCCTTCAACTCTTCGTCGAGATCCCGCTCGCGGCGCGCAGCCGCTGCTTTTGCCTCATCGACGGCCTCGCGCCAGTTGCGGCGCGTGCGTAGCGATGCCCACCCGTGCGACACACCGGCCGACAGGCCGGCAAGCTTCTGCACCGGCGTCTTCACCGCGTAGCTGACGCTGCGCACCGCTTCGTCGACGGCGACGACGGCGTCGACAGCGCTGTCCGTCGCCGTGTCGAGCTTGTCCAGTTGCGCATTGACCCGATCCACCGAACCCCCGACCTTGTTGATCACCGGAAGAACTTCAC
The DNA here is from genome assembly GCA_031393705.1 of Thermoleophilia bacterium. Taxonomy (GTDB): domain Bacteria; phylum Actinomycetota; class Thermoleophilia; order Gaiellales; family Gaiellaceae; genus PALSA-600. Next base: position 9,711 of record JANMWB010000007.1, read on the forward strand.
GCTCTGCCCCTCGAATCAACGAAGAAAGTCGATCAAAAGTTACGGCTAACCGAAGAAATGCCCAACCAAGCCCGAGGCCGGCGGCGACCAGGAAGATCGCGAGGGCGAGCGAGGCGAGATCCCCGAAGGAGAAGGCGACGATCACGGTGCGCAGCCTAGATGGTTGATGCGACGAGGCGTGTGTCTGGGGGCGGATCCAGACCAAGCAGGACGTTCGACTCGCCCGCAGGAAAGGCAGGAAGCCTTTTCAAGGGCGAGGCGGGCGTCATGCGCCGCGTCTGGGCCGTTCCCAGGCGGGCGCAAGCGTGGCATCAACCATCTCACGCTCCGGCGGACGTCACCAATCCTGACCCCACCACGACGTCGCCGTCGTAGAGCACGGCGGCCTGGCCGCGGGCGACGCCGAACGCCGGCTCATCGAGCAGCAGGCGAAACCCCGACGCAGTCTGCTCGACGCTCGCAGCGACGGCAGGCGAGCGGTAGCGCAGCTTGGCCGTCACGCGCCCAGCCGGCGCGAAGAGACGACCACGCGCCGAGACGCGCGTGCGCGCGAGCGACGTGCGCGGGCCGATGACGACCGTGTTCGTTCGCGGATCGGTGCCGACGGCATACAACGGCTCAGCCGCGGAGACACCGAGACCGCGACGCTGGCCCGGCGTGAACTGCCAGAAGCCGTCGTGCGCCCCCACTTTCTCGCCGGACTCGTCGACGATCGCACCCGGCTTCGCGGGGAGCCCATGCCGGCCGAGGAACGCCCGGTAGTCGTCGCCGGCGAGGAAACACGCCTCCTGGCTCTCGGCTCGGTGCGCAGCCTCGAGTCCTGCCTCGTCAGCCTCCGCACGCGTCTGCGTCTTCGTCTGCTCACCGAGCGGGAACCAGATCCGTTCGAGGTGGCGCGGGTCGAGCCGCGCGAGCATGTAGCTCTGATCCTTCGTGGCGTCGACCGCGCGCGCCAGCAGGAGCCGTCCGTCGTGCTCGACGATGCGCGCGTAGTGGCCGGTCGCGAGGCGTGCAGAACCGACGCGCTTTGCGAACGACAACAACTCGGCGAACCGGAAGCCGCCATTGCACTGAATGCACGGGTTCGGCGTCTCTCCGCGCGCGTAGCCGCGGATGAACGGCGTCACGACTGCGCGCCGGAACTGCTCGCGCAGGTCGAGCGTCACATGCGGAAGCCCCAGCCGATGACAACTCTCGCGGGCGGCGATCACGGCGCTCGGCGAGCAGCACGCGCGTTCGGAATCCGGGCCGTTCGGATCGAGCCAGAGGCGCAGCGTGACACCGACCGCGTGCTCGCCCGCCTTCAGGAGCGTGACCGCGCTGTCGACGCCGCCGCTCATCGCGACCGCAATCCGCCGTGGATCGGGAGCGGCGCGCACCGCCGGCCCGATCGCATTCGCGAGCGCATCGACCGGCAGCACCTCGCCGCCGACGGCAGCCGCCTCGAGCAGCGTCAAGCCGCGCAGATCCTCGGCGACACCGGGCGCATCCGCATCGACAATGCGGTCGCCGTCGACGCGCAGGCGCACGAGGGCGAAGTCGTCGCCACGCGCGGAATCACCCATCAGCTCGACCATGCGGCCAGGGTACTGACGGGAAAGCGTGAGGGGAGCCGAAGCTCCCCTCACCGATGCTCTAAACCCGCCGTTGATGCCACGTCCGTGTGAACCTGGACTAAGCCAGGTGGGTGCCGTGCGGGGCGTCGGACAGATCGCCTATCCCCAACGCGGGCTCCCTTTCACATGGTCTGGTTCTACATGGATACGTGGCGACGAACAGGCTCGGGCATTGCTCTGACAATAGCCGCGCTCAGGCTGATCGGGCGTAAGCCCAGTGGATCTCCTGCACGCCGCGGAGGCCGAGCCGGCGCGCGAGCGCGTCGGTCAGATCGAACTGCCGTCCCGGCACGTACGGCCCGCGGTCGACGACCTGCGCAAGCACGGTCTGGCCGTGGAAGGTGATGAACACCCGCGCGCCGCAGGGCAGCGTCGGATGCGATACGCCGAGCGTCTCCGGATGAATCACGCCGCCGCAAGCGGTGCGGCGGCCGAAAGCCGTGGGTCCGCTCGATCCTGCCAGTGCGATGTACGAGCCCTCGCGCTGCGGCGCGTGCGACGACGAGGTTCGGGTCTGCGCGGTCACGGCGAGGGAGACGGCAACCGCGAGCAGTGCGAGACCCGCCAGCGCGACCTCTCGCTGCGCGAGCTGCGGCGTCATCCGGCCGGCGTGCCGAGCACGTCGCCAAACGACTCACGAACGAGCTCGTCGAAGTCGACCGGCAACGCTCCGTCCGGGCCTGCGTAATCGCGGAGGTACATGAGAAGGAACTCCTGCTCCTCGGTCGCCGTGCCGCTGTCGTGCAGGGCACGGTCGAGGTCCCAAAGGTTCCAGACCTTCGCCTCGACCGGTTCCCGCTCGGGCTCCGGCTCCGGCTCGGGTTCCGGCTCCGGCTCGGGTTCCGGCTCCGGCTCGGGTTCCGGCTCGGGTTCCGGCTCGGGTTCCGGCTCGGGCTCGGGCTCCGGCTCCGGCTCCGGCTCGACCTCGGGCTCCGGTTCGGGTTCTGGCTCCGGTTCAACCGCGACGGGCTCGAGTTCGGGCACGAGTTCCGGCTCGGTCGGCGCGGGCTGGGGCGTGCGCGGGATCACGCGCACCGCTTCGCTGACAATCGGTTCCATCGCCGGCAGCGTCTCGATGAGCGGCGGCGGCTCTGCACGCTCGCGCGGGTGCGAGAGCGAATACTCGATCGCTGCAACGATCACCCACACGACCGCGACCGCGCCGCCGATTCCCCAGGGACCGAGGTGCTCGAGACCGGTCAGGACGGCGGTCAGAACGATCACGACGGCCTCCACGAGGAAGCGGAGGCCGGGGCGGCGAAGGACGTTCACGGGTTAATCCTGCCGGTTCGTCCGGCCGGGGAGCGCACGGACGCCTTCCGGGCGGGCCGGAACCTCGACGGCCTGCGGCTCGAGCGCGCCACCGCGGCCGAACCGTCGGCGGGGTTGCACCTCACCGAGCGGATCCAGGCTGTAGCGCGCGACGCCCTGCACCGACCGCGTGAGCTCGACCTCGAGCGACGGTTCGGGCTCCGCAACCACGTCAAGCTCCGGCTCGACGACGGCTGCGGGCTTTACCGGTTCAGGCACTGGCTCGGGAACAGGCTCGATTACTGGCTCGGGGACAGGCACGGGCCTCGCCGCAATGGGCACGGACACGGGCGGCGGAATGAACGCCGGCGGGGGCTCGACGGCCGGCGTGGCGGGCTGCAGCTGCGGTTCGGGCAGCGGTTCAGAGTCGAGCTCGCCGAGCGGTGCGGCCGGCAGCTCCTCGGCACGGGTCCAGGGATCGGGCTCGGGCTCGGGCTCCGGCTCCTGCGCCGGGACTGTCTCCGAAACGGGCGGAGTGCTGACCGGCCACTCGCCGAGCAGCTCGGCGCCCAGCATCCCAGCCCGCAGCGCGGGCGAGGCGATCCACGTAGGCGCCTCATCGCGCACCTCCGGGTAACCGGCCGAGACGAGCTCGAGCGGCTGGGCGGGCGGCAGGCTGACCTGCGGGACGTAGTACCGCGGCGGGAGGCCGCTGCCGTAGTGAGGCTGGTCGCGCCAGGCCACCCATTCGAGCACGGCGACGATCACCCAGCCGATCAGCATGATCCCTGCGATCTCGAGCGGGCTCAGATTCGCGAGCGTGAGGGCGACGGTCAGTCCGAGGAGGAAGAGCACCTCGAGGGCGAACCGCGAGCCGCGACGATCTGTCATGCGTCCTTCTTCGACTAGGAGTCGTCCTCGCCCTGCTCAGGCGCGGGCGAGGTCGGCGGCTCCGAGGTAACAGGCGGCCCGGAAACGGGCGGAAGCTGATCGGACGTGGTGACCGGAGGTGCAGACACCGGCGGCGGCAAACGCTCTTCGCCCTGCTCCTGCTCGGGGGCAGGTTCGGCCTCCGCGGCGGGCGGCGTTTCTGCGGGCTGCGGTTCGGCGTCCGGCTCGGTTTCGGGCTCCGGCTCGGACTCGCGCTCGAGGTCCGGTGCGGCGGCGATCCGTGGCGGTGCCGGTGTCGGCGCTGCAGGCTGCGGCGCTGCGGTAGCGGAGCGGCCGCGGCTTGCGTCGGCGGCTGCCTGGGCTGCGGCGAGGATCGCGTCGGACACCTCGGCAAGCGCCTCCGAGCCGAGCCCGGCTGCCGTGAGGAGCTGCTCGGCGCCCTGCTGCGCGCGTGCCAGGATCGCACCTGCCTGTGCGCGGGCCCACTCGAGCGTCTGCTCGACCTCGGCCCGGGCGGCGTTCGTCAATTCGGTTGCCTGATGGCGCGACTGCTCGAGCAGGCGGGCGCCGCGGGCCTCGGCCTCGCGGAGCTCGGCCGTCGCGTCACGGTTCGAGTTCGCGAGCAGCTCGCGGGACTCCGCCTTGGCGGCGTTCACGATTTCGTTGCGCTGGCGCTCGCTCTCCTCGCGGTAGCGCTCGACCTGACGCTCCTTCTCCTGCAGCTCGCGCTGGCGGCGGGTGACCTCGACCTCGGTGCGCCCGAGCTGGGCGGCCGAGGCGTTCTGGGCGTCGCGTTCGAGCGCGTCGGCGAACTCGGCGGCTGCCCGGATGAGATGCAGTGCGTCCATCCGAACTGCATGGCCTGTCGGATCGACGTTCGCGCTCTTGCCGGCCGCTTGGAGCACGCGCAACTGCGCCTGGAGTTGCAGCGCGTGGCGGCGAAAGCCCTCGAAGGCCTCGCGAACGCCTTCGGGCTCGTAGGTGCCGTCGTTTGTCTGCGGCAGGTCCTCGAGCCTCGGAAGCGAGGTCAGAGAAGGTTGAGGTGAAGGTGTTGTCATGGCAGCGGTGATGGGTCCGGCGATGCCGGGGTCCGAAGTATGCCTCTTCCTTCGGACGAACTCAGCGCGAGCTTGAGTTTTCGGGTGCGATCGCCTTGATCCCGAGCTCTCGCAGGATCTCATTCGGCATCGGCGTCGGTGCCCCTGTGAGCGGATCGGAGCCGCTCGACACCTTCGGAAAGGCAATCACCTGGCGGATGTCGGGCTCGCCGGCCAGTTGCGCGACGAAGCGCTCGATGCCCATCGCGAAGCCACCGTGCGGCGGCGCGCCCATCGCGAGCGCCTCGAGCAGGAAACCGAACTTCGACTGTGCCTCCTCGTCACTGAGCCCCATCGTGCGGAAGACACGCTCTTGCAGCTCGACGTCGTGGATCCGGATCGAGCCGGAGCCGAGCTCCCAGCCGTTCTGGATCAGGTCGTAGTGTTGGCCGCGCACGCCTTCCGGGTTCGACTCGTCCCACGTCTCCTGTCCCGGCATCGGCGCGGTGAATGGGTGGTGGAGGAACGTCCACTGCCCTGTCTCGTCGTCCTGCTCGAAGAGCGGGAAGTCGGTGACCCAGTGGAAGTCGTTGCGGTCGGCGTCGATCAGGTCGAGCTCGCGGCCGAGGTGGAGGCGCAGGAGGCCGAGGACACGCGCCACTGCCGCCTCGTCGCCGGCGCCGAAGAGCAACGTCGAGCCCGACGGTGCTGCGAATGCACCGAGTTCCTGCTCGGAGAGGAACTTCGCGATCGGCGAGCGGACCTCGGCGCTGTCGTCAACCACGATGTACGCGAGGCCCTTCGCACCCCACTCCTTCGCGAGATCCTCGAGGCGCCCGAGCTCGGCGCGCGAGAACGCCTTCGGCGCGACGATGTAGCGGACGGCCGGTGCGTTCTTGAAGACACCGAACTCGGAGTCGCGCGTCACGGCGGTCGCGTCCTGGATCTCCATCCCGAAGCGGCGGTCCGGTCTGTCGTTGCCGTACTTCGCGATCGCCTCGTCGAAGCTGATGCGCTCGAACGGCCGCGCCGGTGCCTCGCGCCCGAGTGCGGTGAACGATGCGACGACGGCTTGCTCCATCACGTCGAGCACGTCCTCGCGTTCGACGAACGCCATCTCGAGGTCGAGCTGGCGGAACTCGAACTGCCGGTCGGCGCGAAGATCCTCGTCGCGCCAGCAGGTCGCGATTTGGTAGTAGCGGTCGATGCCGCCGATCATGCAGAGCTGCTTGAAGAGCTGCGGTGACTGGGCGAGGGCGAAGAACTTGCCCGGCTGCAGGCGTACCGGCACGAGGAAGTCGCGCGCGCCCTCCGGCGTGCCGCGGGTCATGCTCGGTGTCCAGACGTCGACAAACCCGAGCGCGTCCATCTGCCGGCGGATCGCTGCGATCGCCGTGTGCTGAACACGAAAGTTGTGTTGCATCTTGTCGCGGCGCATGTCGAGCCACCGGTAGCGGAGGCGCAACGTCTCGTCGACGTTCTCCTCGTCGAGCTGGAACGGAAGCGGCGTCGAGCGCGAGAGGATCCTCAACGTATCGACCTGGATCTCGACGTCGCCGGTCGGCAGGTTCGGGTTGACCGCCTCGGGTGAGCGGCCGACCACCTCCCCTTCGGCCTGGATGACGAACTCGTTGCGGATCTCGCGAGCGCCCTGCTGCGCCTCGGCGGCACGCTCCGGGTTGATCACGAGCTGGAGCTTCCCGGTGTGGTCGCGGAGGTCGATGAAGACGAGCCCGCCGTGGTCGCGGCGCGTGTCGACCCAGCCGGCGACGGTCAGCCGTTTGCCGATGTGGTCGCTCCGCAGTTCGCCGCAGTAGAGGTCGCGCCAGCTCACGCCGTGAGCGTAGCGACGAGCTCGTCGAGAGCGACCAACTGCTCGTCGCCACCGTCGCGACGGATCGCCGCTCCGTCGCCGCGGACGATCACGACAGTGGTCGCGCCGCTCCGGCCCGCCTGCGTCATCTGGCCCTTGAAGGAGCGGCCGGCGTAGTCGGTGTCGGCGGAGACGCCGGCGCGGCGCAACTCGGCGAGCACGACAAGAACCGCCTCCCGCTGCGCCACGTCCTCGACGACGAAGAAGACGTCCAGCTGCGGGAGCTCGAAGCTGATGTTCTCGTTCTCGAGTGCGAGGAGCAGCCGCTCGAGCCCGGCGCCGAACCCGATGCCAGGTGTCGGCGGCCCACCGATCGCCTCGACGAGGCCGTCGTAGCGACCTCCGCCGCAGATCGTCGAGTTCGCGTTCTCGTCCGGCCCGATGAACTCGAACGTCGTTCGCGAGTAGTAGTCGAGGCCGCGCACAAGGGTTGCATCGAGGACGTACGGAACGCCGAAGACGTCGAGCAGCTTCTGCACGTGGGCGAAGTGCTCGCTGCACGCGTCGCACAGCGACTCGCCGATCTTCGGCGCGTCCTCGAGCGCGGCGCGGACGCGCGTGTCCTTCACGTCGAAGACCTGCAGTGGGCTGGTCGCTCGCTTGTGTCTTGCGTCATCGTCGAGCACGTCGGCGTGCGCGTCGAGCCATTCGTTCAGCCGCTCCACATACTGAGGGCGGCAATTCTCGTCTCCGATCGAGTTGAGGTGCAGCTCCCATTTCGTGACGCCGAGGCGGCGGAGTAGCTCGGTGTAGAGCTGGATGATCTCCGCGTCGATTGCGGGGTCCGCCGAGCCGATTGCCTCGACCGAGAGTTGATAGTGCTCGCGATGACGTCCGCGGCCGGGCGCGCCGTAGCGGTACATCGGCGCAATCGTGTACGCCTTGACCGGCTGTGGGAGCCGGTGCATGCCGTGTTGGAGATACGCGCGGGCGATCGGCGCAGTTCCTTCTGGTCGCAGCGTCAGCGAGCGATCGCTCCGGTCCTTGAACGTGTACATCTCCTTTTGCACGACGTCAGAGGCCTCGCCGGCCGTGCGTTCGAACAGGCCGGTGTCCTCGAAGGCCGGCGTCTGGATACGTCCCCACCCGTACAGCGCGGTCACCTCTTCCATCACGCGCACCAGGTGCCACCAATTCGCATCGCTCGGCAGCACGTCGTGCGTGCCGCGCGGGACTTGGAACTTGTCGGTCACGCGCGCAGCTCGGCGAGAAACGGGTTCGACTGGCGCTCGCGGCCGAGCGTCGTCGCAGGCCCGTGGCCCGGGTAGACAATCGTCTCGGGCGGGAAGCGCTCGAAGAGCGAGCGGAGCGAGGCGAGCAGCGTCTCCCAGTCGCCACCGGGCAGGTCGTACCGTCCGACGGAGCCGGCGAAGAGCAGATCACCTGCGAACAACTCTCCGCCCGAGTGGAACGCGACATGGCCGCGCGAATGACCCGGTACGTCGATGACGTCGAACGTGATGCCCGCCACGCTGATCTCATCGCCGCCGGTGACCAGGTGCGCAGGGTTGTGCGGCGCGACCGGGAACCCGCCGCGGGGCGATCCCGAACGGAGGTCCTCGACCTCGCCGGCCGGCGCCCAGACCTCGGCGCCCGTGCCCTCGGCGAGTGCGGCGACGCCGCCGATGTGGTCGACGTCGGTGTGCGTGACGAGGATCCCGCCGGGTGTCGTTCCCATCGTGGCAAGCTCGAGACGCAACTCGGTCGGGTCGTCGCCCGGATCGACGATCGCCGCTTCGGGCGCGCCACGCTCGCTGCGCACGACGTAGCAGTTGCTCTGGAACTGTCCCATCACGTAGCTGTCGACGGCGAGCGGCATCGAGCGTTTGAGTGTAGCCAGGCTCGGAAACGCTTTCTCTCGATGCAGCGCTGGGACCTGCTCGAGCTCGACGCGCCCGACGGGACGCGTGATCCGATCGTCCTCCACTCCGACGACGGCGCCCGCGCGGTGCTGATCGTCCTGCAGGCCGGGCAGTCGCTCGGTGAACACCAGGTGAAGGAGAACGCCTGGATCACCGTGCTCGACGGGACGGTGCAGATCACGGTCGGCGGCGAGACGATCGACGCGAGCCCCGGAGTGCTCGCCCGTTTCGAGCCCGACGAGCGGCATGCGCTGCACAGCGACGGCGGCGCGCGGATCCTGTTGCTGCTCGCCCCGTGGCCCGGCGAAGGCCACTACCGCGGCAACGCGTGAGTTCGTGCGTCGCTCGAGGATCTGCTCAGACCGTGACTCCTGAGCCTGAGTGGTGGCAGGCTAAGCGCTCGCCTGAGCGAGCGTTCCGGAGTGCACCCTGACGCGGCTACGAGAAGATCGCCCCGTACCTCAGCCGCGGATCAGCGGCTCGGCAGGAAACCGGACTCCAAAGCGCTCGACGAGATCGGGGACGCTGCTCGGATCCATCTCGAGGTTGAAGCGTTGGCAGAGCGCGCCGAGTTCCTCGGGGTTGGCTGTGGCGACGCCGCCGAGATCGACGAGCGCAGCGAAGAAGCGCTCGAACCCGGCAGGGGAGATGATCTCGAGGATGCGACACGGCTCTTCTCCCGCATTCCAGAACGTGTGCCATTGCCCGCGCGGCTTGTGAACCAGGTCGCCGACGCCGGCCTCGATCGTCTCGTCTCCGAGCATTGCTCCCATGCGGCCTTGTAGGACGTAGCTGTATTCATCCTCGTTGTTGTGGCGATGAAGCGGGGCAGCTAGTGCATGGGCCGACATCGGATGCTCAACGAGCGAGAAGTTCTCGCCAGTCTCTGCTCCGTCGATCATGAAGCGAACACCTATGCTCCCGAGGAAGCCAGCCTTTCCGTCGGTCGGCCCGACGATGGTCGCTGACGTTACGCTCACGTTGCCTCATTTCGTTGGACAGTAGTGTCCTACGATTTTACAGTGACGGCAGTGTTTCTGTCAAACTTGGCGCTACAGCGATGACCGACGAAAAACGCCCGTACCGGATGAACAAGCGAAGGGAGCTTCAACAAGCGACGCGCCTGCGGATCACTGAAAGCGCCGTGGAACTGCACGGGACGCTCGGCCCGGCGCGAACCTCGATGAGCGCGGTCGCCGAGCATGCAGGTGTTCGCCGGTCGACGCTGTACCGGTACTTCGCTGATGAGGCAGAGCTGTTCGAGGCATGCAGCAACCACTGGAGCCATCAGTACCCAGTCCCCGACTTCGAGGGTTGGGCGACGATCCGCGACCTGCAGGAGCGATTGAGAACCGGCCTTCTGGAGCTCTACGCCTACTACGCCCGCGCGGAGCGGATGCTGACGAACATTTTTCGGGATCTCGATTCGATGGACGTCGTGAAACAACAGTTCGAGCCGTTCACCCACTACCTCGATGCCCTCCAGAAAACGCTCCTGGCCGGGCACGTCAAGCGCGGTCGAAGAGCGGTACATGTCCGTGCAGCCATTGGTCATGCGACCGCCTTTACGACGTGGCATTCCCTGGTGCGAGAGCAAGGACTCACGCCTGCCGAGGCCGTCGAGATGATGTGCAAACTCACCTACGCGTGAGGCAGAACTCCGGGACTGAAGCCTGAGGCGGATTCTCGGCTGTAGTTTCCAGCGACTGACTCCCTGGGCTGGGCGAGCGTCCGTACGCCTGGTGAGGCCTAGCTCTTCTCGGACTGCTTTGCGAGGCGCCGCTGGTAGGTGCGGTGCGCAGTGCGGTCGATCCAGTACGTGAGCGGGATGAACGCGAGGCCGTAGAAGACGCCGATCCCGATGCGCTGCGGTAGCGGTCCGCTCTTCAGGACGAAGAGAAAGGCGAGCAGCATCAAGCCGCCCATCGTGCCGCCACGCCGGACCGCCCGCCGCCATGACGGCTGTGGTGGCTCGCGGATCGTCCGGGTGCGCGTGCCGCGCGCCGATTGCTTCTGCTTCTGCTTCCCACGCGCGGGCTTCGTCTGCGCGCGTTCGCGTTGCTTCGCCTCGCGCTCCGCGCGCAACTCCTCCGGGTCGAGCGGGACCTCGTTCCCCTCTCCGTCGAGGAGGACGGTCTCGTACTCGTGGCGGTAGGTCTTCTCGCGCCGGCGGCGCTGCTTGCGGGACGGCATCGCAGTCAGATTAGCGCCGGTGCGCGATTCGCCCGTCGGCGATCACGCCCGCGACGACGTCGCCGGCCAGGTGGTAAGCGAGGTAGCGCCAGTCCGGCGCGTCCAGGAGCACGAGGTCGGCGCGAAGCCCGGGCGCGATCCGACCGCGCTGGGGGCCGCAGCCGAGCACGTGCGCAGCGTTCACGGTCACGGCGGCGAGAGCCTCGGCCGGCGCGAGCTTCATTTGCGTGCAGGCGAGCGAGCAGACGAACGGCAGGCTCGTCGTGAACGAACTACCGGGGTTGAAGTCGGTCGCGACGGCAATCGCCGCGCCCGCGTCGACGAGCGAACGCGCAGGCGGCATCGGCCGGTCGAGGAAGAGCGCGCTCGCCGGTAGGAGCACTCCCGTGACGTCGCTCGCCGCGAGCGCCCGGATACCCGCGGGCCCCGTCGCTTCGAGGTGGTCGACCGATCGGGCGCCGAGCTCGATCGCGAGCGGGATCGCACCGCTCTCCGTGAACTGGTCGCCGTGCAGCCGCAGCGCGAGCCCCGCGTCACGGCAGGCGGCGAGATACCGCCGGGCTTGCGCCGCATCGAAGGCGCCCCGCTCGAGAAAGACGTCGGCGGCGTCCGCGAGCGAAGCGGCTTTCGGCAGTACCTCCGAGAGCGCGAAGTCGAGATATCCGTCGCCGTCTTCGAACTCCGGCGGGACCGCATGCGCACCGAGCCACGTCGGCGAACCGCCCGCCGCGCGGACCGCACGGAGCGAGGCGAGCTCGGTGTCGAGGTCGAGGCCGTAGCCCGATTTCCCCTCCCACGTCGTCGTGCCGTGGCGCAGCATCCAGCCTGCGTGCCGCTCCACACGTGCGCGCAGGCTGTCC
>JANMWB010000009.1:0-1878 GCA_031393705.1 Thermoleophilia bacterium
CAACTGCAGAGCGAGGACGTGACCGGCACCGCGCTCATCCTTGTCGCGGCCGACGGTGAAAATCAGATCGTCGTCATCCCCGGCGCGAACGCGCACGTCAGACCACACTCGCCGGGCGGCGCCGTGCTCACACAGCTCGAGGTGCCGAACGAGGTCGTGCTCGCTGCTGCAGAAGGCGCCGCGTTCTTCGCGCTCAACGCCGCACCCGCGCGTCCGATCGAGATCGAGCCGGATCTGCTGATCGTGAATCAGCTCGAGTACGAGGTCGTCGCGCGCGGGAAGCTCGTCGCCGTCACCTACGGCGCGGAAGGCGCGGCGCTGTTCGAGAACGGGGTGGAGGTGGCGCGCGCCACGCCGCCTCGCGTCGACGTCGAGGACGGCACCGCCGCCGGGGACTCGTTCGCGGCCTGCCTTGTCGTCTCGTTGCTCGAAGGCCGTCCACGAGACGAAGCTCTCAGACGTGCCTGCGCCGCTGGAGCACTCGCGGCTTCGAAACGAGGCGCGCAACCTTCTCTCCCCACCGCGCACGACGTTGACGCGATACTCAAGGCATGACGCCGACCCCGATCATCCTCGACTGCGACCCGGGCCACGACGACGCGATTGCGTTGTTGCTCGCGATCGCATCTCCGGAGGTCGAGCTGATCGGAGTCACGACGGTTGCCGGTAACACCACGATCGACAAGACGACGAACAACGCGCTGCGCATCCTCGAGCTTGCAGGACGCTCCGACATTCCCGTCTACCGCGGCGCCGACCGCCCGTTCATCCGGCCGCAGGGCGTCGCCGACCACGTGCACGGCGTGAGCGGCCTGGACGGCCCCGACCTGCCGCAGCCGACGACGCGCGAGCAGGCGCTGCACGCGGTCGACTACCTCGCGCAAGAGATCCGCGCGCGCAACGGCAAGGTGACGCTGATCCCCACAGGCCCGCTGACAAACATCGGGCTCCTGTTCGCGCTCCATCCCGACGTGCGGCCGGAGCGGCTCGTGATCATGGGCGGCGCGATCGGCGAGGGGAACCGCACGCCGGCCGCCGAGTTCAACATCTGGGCCGATCCGGAGGCTGCGCAGCGGGTGTTCCTCGAGGGGCTCGACACGACGATGATCGGGCTCGACGTCACGCACCGTGCGCTGATCACCGACGCACACACCGAACGCATGCGCGCCGCGGGCCGTGTCGGGAAGGTCGTCGCGGAGCTGATGGACTTCTACGCGCGCTTTCACAAGTCGCGCTATCCCGATCTCGACGGGTCGCCGATGCACGACCCGGTCTGCGTCGCGCACGTGATCGACCCGACCCTGGTCACCGTGATCGATGCGTTCATCGACGTCGATTGCAGCGGTGGTCCGAGCTGGGGGCGCACCAACGTCGACTGGCGCAACCGCGAGCACTTCGGCGACCCGAATGCCAAGGTCGGCGTCGAGATCGACGGTGAGCGGTTCGCCGAGCTCGTCGTGGAACGCATCAGCTCGCTCGGGTGAGCATCGTCTTCGCCGCGATCGCACCGCACGGCGGGCTCGTCTTCGAGCAGCCCGATGCAATGACGCGGCGGGCAATGGAGGAACTGCAACAGCGCTTCGACGCCGCACAGCCCGAAGCGGTGATCGTCGTGACGCCGCACGGGACACTCGTCGACGGGCACTTCGGCGTCGTGCGGTCGGGGAAGGTGTCCGAGCACGCGAACCAGTTCCTGGACGCGGAGTACCTCTACGAAGGCCCGGGCGCGCCTGAGCTCGCGGACGCCTGCATCCGCGAGCTGCAGGAGGACGGCCTGCCCGCGCTCGGGATCACGTTCGCCACGACCGTCGCCGGTGAGTCGGAGATGCCGATCGATTGGGGCGCCGGGATCCCGCTCTGGTTCATGCGCGCGCCCGC
>JANMWB010000034.1:0-10276 GCA_031393705.1 Thermoleophilia bacterium
GATCGGCGCCTCGATCTGCGCCGCCCGCTCGACCGCGCTCGGGCCGCCGCGCTGGCGTGTCGGCGAGCCGTAGAACCCGATCGCCCCCGCGAGCCCGTGGCCTGACGCTGCCGCGATCCACGAGGCGCGCCCGCCGAAGCAAAAGCCGACGCTGAACACCGAGCGGGCACCGCGGCTCCGGAGGTGCTCGACGGACGCACGCGCGTCGGCTTGCACGCCATCGTCCGTCGTCTGCTCGACGTGAGGCATGTACTCGAAGTCGTCGTCCCGCTTCTCGGCGCCGGCCGTACGGCCGAAGTAGTCGAAGGCGATCGCGGCGTAGCCGCGCTCCGCGAACCGCAGCGCGAGTTCCTCGTAGAAGCGGTACAGGCCACGGACGTCGGGGTAGATGACGACGCCGACGGACGCCGGCTCGTCCGGCGTCGCAAGGAACGCTGCGAACTCGTTGCCGTCCGCTGCCGTGAGCACCAGGTCCTCATGCGACACGGAAGCACCCGCGATCACGGGAATCGGCGGAGTCGAATCGAGATCGAAGCACATCGGTGCCTGGCAGCTTATTCGACGGTGCGCGCTAGAGCCTCAGCGGCCGTTCCGTCGGCGCCGCGAGATCTCTAGAGTGTGAGCTTACTGGCGGCGGCAAGCTCGGGTCCGGGGGGTCAACTGCAGTGAGCGACTACAAGTATGAGTTGCGGCGTGACAACGCGGTCATCGCGACCGGACGAATCCAGCTCGACGACCCGCCCTCCCCGGGCGACACGTTGTCGCTCGGAACGCAGCGCGTTCGCGTCTCGGATGTAGTGCGTCTCGGCCGTACGCCGCGCTTGATTCTCGAAGCGCGCTAGTTCGCTTCAGGAAAGCTCGGGCGGGAGCACGATGTCGCTCGCGTCGATCCCGAGCGACTGAGCGAGCCGGATGCCCTGCTCGAGGTCCTCGCGAAGCATCCGAATGTCCGTGTCACGCATCAGAGCGCCGATGAACTCGCGCGCCTTCGGCCGCCAGAGCGCGTGCTTCGCGAAGATCGGCAGCAAACTGTTCGCGGCATCCACGAGGCTCCCCTTGACCTTGTTGCCTGCATGCTCGAGCAAGACGCGCTCATAGGCCATGCCGGCGCCGTGGTGGATCCCGTCGTCGATCGTCAGGCGGTTGCAGAGATCCTCGAGGATCGTCCCGCGCGTCGCCCGCGCGATCATCCGGAAGCGCGGGATGATCAGCCGCTCGTAGAACACCTGCATCAGAAAAACCTTCTCCTCGAGCGTGTCGGCGTGCAGAACGTGCGCGGCGAGCTGATCGAGGTACGGATCGCGCTCCGCCATCCCGCCGGTCTGGTCGATCAGCTGCAACCACGCTTCGGTGTGGCGCGACTCGTCCTGCACCATCGTCGTGTAGTAGAGCTTCGCCTCGTGGTCGGGCGCGATCGCAAACAGTTGCGTCGCCATCTCGACCGCAAGCTCATCGGCCTGCAACTGCTGGGTGATCACCGAGCGCCAGAGGTCCTGGCGGCGCGCCAGCTTCTGCGGCGAGCCCTTGTACTCGGGAATCGGTGCGATCTCGCCCCAGGCCAGGTCCTTGACCTGCCACTCGGCGCGCTTCGCGAGCTCGTAATAGCGAGAGACCCCCGAGAGATCGCGCTGATGCGCACCCTCCGGCGCCTCTTCGATGCGATCTTCGACCTCCATCGCGGGCAAGCCTACCGCCCAGGTCGGGCAACTACACCGCGAGCGCGAGCGGAATCGCGGACGGATCGAGCGTCTCGGTGCCACCCAGTCGCTTCGCGAGGGTGTCGCGTGCGGCTTCGTCCGGAAGCACGAGCGTCATCTGCGTGAGGCGGGCGTAGCCTTCAGGCGCATACGGCCGCCCCGCGCTCTGCCACGTGTTCGCGCCGAGATGATGGTGGTAGCCGCCGGCGCTGAGGAATGCGGCCTGGTCGCCGAGCTGCGCCATCAGGCCGAAGCCGACAACGTCGCGGTAGTAGTCCACCGTCTGCTCGACATCGGCGACGCAGAGGTGCACGTGCCCCATCACGGTGCCTTCGGCCAGACCGCCGAACGGCTCTGCCGGCGGCCCCTCGAGCGTTGCGAGCAGGTCGTTCGTATCGAGTGGCAGCGTCGTCAGCCGCGTTCCGACCTGACCCTCCCAGAGCTCACGCGGACGATCGGCGTAGATCTCGATCCCGTGGTGGTCGGGATCGCGCAAGTAGATCGCCTCGCTGACGAAGTGATCCGACAGTCCGCTCAGCGGGACGCGGTTCTGCGCTGCGTGGGCCAGCCAACGAGCAAGGTCGATGCGCTCGGGAACGAGCAACGCGAAGTGGAAAAGCCCGGAGTAGCCATCGGCGGGCTTTGCGCCCGGCTCCTCGATCAGTACGAGCAGATCCTCGCCGCCCGTGCCGAGCCGTGCGCAGTCGCCATCACGCGCATGCAGCCGAAGCCCGATCTGCGTGTCGTAGTAGGCAAGCGAACGGTCGAGGTCAGCGACAGTCAGATGCACTGCCCCCATGCGGGTCGCGGGCGGCACGTCGGCGCGCACGGGCGCGTTCACGGCGGTCAGTTCTTCGGGATCCATGTGCTCGATCATAGGGAGGCACCCCCCTTTCGGGGTCGTCCGCAAGAGCGACGCCGAATCGTCCGGGCGGCCGAGGCGGTGCGAGGCTGCGCCGCCTAGCTTGTCGGCATGAGCGTGAACTTCACCTGGGCGAGAAGCGTGTAGCGCGGGCGCGCGCCGCAATTACGGACACCGACGTGGCCGCGACGAGGGCTGCCCCTGCGCACGTGAGAAAGAGCGCCCGCGGCCCCGCGTAGTCGTAGATCGCGCCTCCGGCCAGCGAGCCGAGAATCGGCGAGAGCCCGAACGAGACCGCCTTTGCGAGCCCTTGCCCCGTCGCGCGCAGCGCCGGCGGAACGAGATCGTCGACCAGCAGCACCGAGCCGACGTAGACGAGCGCGAAACCGATACCGGCGACGAGCTTCACGAGCGCGATCGACAGCGGGTCATCGAGGAACGCCCACGCTACGAACGACACGATGAAGAAGCACGATCCGACGACGTAGAGCGCACGGTGGCCGAGCACGCGGTTCAGACGCGGTGTGATGCGCATCACCGGCGCTTCCGCGATCGCTTGCAGCGCCGTCGCCGCACCGACCACGAACAGGCCGCCGCCGAGCTCGCGGATCCGGATCGAGATGAACGAGAACGTCGCGTTGAACGCGGCGAAGAGCAACAGGAGCGAGAGCAAGAACGGCGCAAGTGCGATCACCATTGCCCGGCGCGCGCCGGCAGGCGTTGGGTCGTACGCGGTGCGCCCACCGCCCACCGAGTGGGCTGCGAAAGCCACGGCGAGCACGCACGCCGCGTAGATCCACGGCAACCAATCGAGGCTGCCCGTCTGCAGCACGATGCCCCAAACGCACGCGGAGATCGCCCAGCCGAGACTGAGCCAGAGCCGAACGCGCCCGTACTGCGCACGGTCGTCACCGAGGTGCTCGAGCGCAATCGCATCGGTGAGCGACGCCATCGCCGAGCGCGCCGCGGTGATGAGGACGACGACGATCGTCAGCGCAAAGAAGCGGTGGGCGACCGTGAGCGGCACGACCGCGATTGCCGCCCCGACCGACGCAACTGCCAGCGCTCGCTCGGCACCGAGTCGCCCGTCGGCCGCGTGGCCCCAGAGCGGCGTCGAGACGAAACCGGCCAGCGCGGCAACCGCCAGCACTACGCCGATCTCGGCGGCGGAGAGCCCGTGGTCTCTGAGCACGATCGGGAGAAACGGAAGAATCGACGCTTCCGCGACGCCCACGAGGGTGAAGAGCACCTGGACGCGGCGAAGCTGCACGGGTATGAGAGATACCAACCCATGGAGTTCGTCCGTATCGACAAGTGGCTGTGGGCCGCGCGCTTCTTCAAGACGCGCAGCCTCGCCACGGACGCCGTGCTCGCCGGCCACGTGCAGGTGAACGGCGTCCGGGTCAAGCCGTCCAAGGACGTGCGGGTCGACGACGAGGTCGAGCTCCGGATCGGGACGGTCACCTGGTTGGTCGAAGTGACCGGCCTGAACGACAAACGCGGGTCGGCGACCGTCGCGCGGACGCTCTATGCCGAGACGCCGGAATCGAAGAAAGTCCGCGAGGAGCAGGCACTTCAGCGCAAACTGGCCCGCCCGCTCGGGGCCGATCTGGGTGAGCGGCCGACGAAACAGGACCGCCGCCGGCTCGACGCGCTACGCCGTTCGCAGCGCCGTTCCTGAGCCGCTGTCCGCCAGAACCGCTTGAATGCCGCGCTGCACCCCAATTCAGGAGATGTGATGGCACTCACCCAGACTCAGCTCGCCGACGCCGTCGCCGAGCAGGCGGGAATCACCCGCACCGAAGCAAAGAACGTTCTGACCGCTCTCGAGGAAGTCATCCTCAGCGAGATCGGCAATGCACAGAAGGTAAAGATCGGCAATCTCGTCCAGCTGACGGTGCGCCTCAAGCCGGCCACCAAGGCGCGGCAGGGTCGTAACCCCGCCACAGGCGAGGAGATCACGATTTCGGCGAAGCCGGCGTCGGTCGACGTGCGCGCACGCGCGCTCGCGAAGGCGAAGGCGGGGCTGCCGTCGCTCGCGAAGGCGAAGAAGGTTCTCGAAGGCTAAGTCCTTCGTGGTCGGGGGCAGGGCTTTCGGGCCCTGCCCCTGACACGATGCCGCGATGGGTCTCGCCCGTCGCCTCGCACTTGGCCGACTGATCTCGCTCTCGGGCGGCTCCGCCGCCTACATCGCCCTTGTCGCGGCGATCTACGGGAGGACCCACTCGGCCGTCTGGGTGTCGGCAGCGATCTTCGCGAGCGTCGTCGCATCGGTCGCCTCCGCCCCGCTCGCCGGCTGGATCGGTGATCGCTTCGACCGACGCCGCGTCCTGATCGCGGCCGACCTCGCCGCGGCGGCAGTCTCACTCGCCATGGCGCTGAGCGGGCAGCCTTGGGCGCTCGTCCTGCTGCTCGGTCTCTCCTCGGTCGCGCAGAGCCCGTTCGAGCCCGCCTCGGCCGCGGCGCTCCCGAACCTCGTCGCGCCGGAAGACATCCCGCGCGCGAACGCCCTTGTCGCGGCAACGTCGTCCGCCGGGTACCTCGTCGGCCCGTTGCTCGGCGGGCTCGTTCTCGGCGCCGGCGCTTCCCCGTCGGCCGTCTTCGCCGTCGACGCGGCGACGTTCATTGTTTCGGCACTGCTCGTCGCGACGATCCGCGGGCCGTTCGGCAGCGGTGAGACCGACGAGCATCCCGGCGTCCTCGCGGGTTTCCGTGTGATCGCGCACGAGCCGCGGCTCCGCATTCCGGTGCTCGCGGGGATGGTCTCCCTCGTCGGAGTCGGGATCGTCGACGTCGCCTCGTACCCGTTGTCGCTGCATCTCCACGGAGGGACGCAGGGATACGGCGCGATGACCGCGCTGCTCGGCGGGGGCGGGCTGCTCGGCGCAGCATTGGCGGGCCGGGTGCTGCGCGCGGGACCGTCGCGCGTGCTCGCCTGGTCGTTCATGGCAGGCGCGGCCGGCCTCGCGCTCGCCGGCGCAGCCCCCGTGCTCGCGGTCGGCCTCGGCGGTATGGCGCTCGCGGGAGCGGGCCGTGGTCTCGGCGACGTCGCCGAGACCACGCTGATCCAGGAACGGACGAGCGATGCGGTGCGCAGCCGGGTTTTCGCGGCACAGGAGGGTGCTGCTCACGTGGCTTTCAGCGTCTCGGCGCTCTCGGGCGGGCTCATCGTGCAGTTCGCGAGCGCCCGCGGCGCGTTCGCGGTCGCGACCGCGTTCGGTATCGCAGCGGCAGGCATCGCCGCGACGACACCGCGCGCGCCTACTGCACCTTCACGCTGAACGGTCGCGCCTCGTGGGCCGCATTTCGGAAGAACGAGATTTGCCCGTCGGGCATCCATTGCGGACGGTCGTCAGCTGCCGGGCCGTGCGTCCTCCGGTGTTTGCCGCTGCCGTCGGCGCAACGGAGCGTCGGCGCGCGGATCGCTTCAGGCGATCTCGGACACTCGGCCTGTCTCGACGTCGTACCGGAATCCACCGACGTGCACGTGCGTCAGGTACGGAGACGCGCGGAGCGACTCGACGTCCGCGCGCAAGGTCGCCTGCTGGTCCTCGGTCATGAGGAACTCCAGCGCTCGCGTGTCCGGCCCGCCCGCCTCACGCACGGCGGCGTGCGCGTCCTCCTCCCTTCCCGTCATGCGGCAATCCGTGTGTGCGATCACCATCACGCGTTCGACACCGAGGAGGTGCGAGGCAAGCACGAGGGTGCGCAGCACATCGCTCGTGACGCGTGCTCCTGCGTTGCGCAGGATCTTCGCGTCACCCGGAGCGAGGCCGAGCATCGTGAGGGGCTCGATGCGTGAGTCGATGCACGTGACGACCGCCAGGCCCTGGGCGGCGCGTGCCTGAAGCCCTTGATGCGGGAACGACCGCGCATACGCCTCATTTGCGGCGAGCACGTCTGCGAACGTCTCGTCGCGCGGCACTCTCGGATCGTACTCAGAGCGGCGTGAAGCGCTCCACGGGAACCGGCTCTCACGCGTGGGAGGCCCGCCTCGGGCAGGCCTCCCACGCGGGTCGCGTTGCTCAACTCATGCTGACGAAGTTGAAGCTTGCGTCCACGTAGACCGTCGTCGGTGAGCCGTCGGCCTTCACCATGTGCGCCTCGTAGGCGGCGTGCCCGTCTGCATCGGTCTCGACCCGGACGACCGTGCCGCCGGAGACCTTGTCGAGCGCAATCGCCTTCACCTTCGCAAATGCGTCACCGGTGAGCACCGTCTCGTCGCTCCGCTGGTTGCCCCAGGGGTTCGACGCGCTTGCTCCCGGCGGTGCTGCCGGCGCTGCGATGCTCGGCGTCGTCGTGGTGGTGCTCGAGTTCGAGCCCGTTGCAGCGCTCGCGACGCCGTAGCTGCCGAACGCGATCCCAAGCGCGGTCGCGAGCGTGACGAGGATGCTTCTGAACGAGCGCGACGTCCGAGGGGTGGTGCTCATGATGGTGCTCCTTCCGTTGAGGTGTTGTGGGTCACGTGCTGTAACCACCTCCACCGTCGCGGCCGCGCATAAGAACACCGTTCGAGAGAACGAAGAGTTCACTAGGAACGTTCTCGCCTCCCCCGTTTCTGACAGCGTGCGCGCCATGAAGAACTGGGCCGGGAACGTCACCTATTCGACGGATCGGGTTCTGCGTCCCCGGACGGTCACCGAGGCACAGGAGCTGATCATGACGTGCGACTCGCTCAGACCACTCGGCACACGGCACTCGTTCAGCACGGTCGCCGACTCCGCGGGCACGCTGATCTCGACCGAGGACCTCGACCGCGTCGTCGAGATCGGGGCCGACACGGTCGTCGTCGAAGCCGGGATTCGCTACGGCGAGCTTGCGGCGGTGTTGAACGACCACGGCGTCGCGCTCCCGAACTTCGCCTCGCTGCCGCACATCTCGGTCGGCGGCGCGATCGCCACGGGCACCCACGGCTCCGGGCCGAGGAACCAGTCTCTTGCAGGCGCGGTTTCGGCGGTCGAGCTGGTCGACGCAACCGGCACGATCCATCGGCTTCGTCGTGGCGACGCGGAATTCGACGGCGTCGTCGTGAGCCTCGGCGCACTCGGTCTCGTCACGCGTGTGTCCCTGGACGTGGTCACTGCCTTCGACCTTCGCCAGTACGTCTTCGAGCGGCTCCCCTGGGCCGCGGTCGACTCGAATCTGGACGCCGTTCTCGCGGGCGGCTACAGCGTCAGCCTGTTCACGACGTGGGACGAGCCGTCGGTCGGCACGGTCTGGGTCAAAACGAAGGACGAGCTCGGCCCACATTCGTACTTCGGCGCGTCGCCGGCGACGCACGCGCGTAACCCGGTCCCGAACGCGCAGTCGGAGAACGCAACGGAGCAGCTGGGCGTCCTCGGTCCCTCGTACGACCGGCTGCCGCATTTTCGTCTCGCGTTCACGCCGAGCAGCGGCGACGAGCTCCAGTCGGAGTACGTCGTGCCGCGCGAGCACGGCGCTGCGGCTGTGGCAGCCCTGAGGCGTTTGTCCGGCGCCATCGCTCCGCTCCTCTACGTGTCGGAGATCCGGTCGATCGCCGCAGACACCCTGTGGCTCAGCCCCTTCTTCGAACAGGACAGCATCGGCTTCCACTTCACGTGGCAACCGCGGCCCGCAGAAGTGCTCGCCGCACTGCCACAGATCGAGAGTGCCCTCGCACCGTTCGGCGTCCGGCCGCACTGGGGGAAGCTCTTCGTCGGCTCGGCGGAGGCGATCGACGCGGCGTATCCGCGGCTGCCAGAGTTTCGCCGGCTGGCGCGAAAGCTCGACGAGGGCCGGAAGTTCCGCAACGCGTTCCTCGAGCGCTACGTGTTCGCTGAGGGTTAGTCGGGCAGCATCGGCATCGTCAGTCCCTGATCGCGCCCCACCAGCACTCCTCGTGTGACGGCCGTCGATCCGTACCGCGCGCGGACCTCGTCGAGGGCCTCGTCGAGCGCACCGCCGCTCCAGCGGTCGAACGGCAGCGCGAGCTGAACCGCATCGTCGTTCTCGAGATTCGTGATCGCGATGCCGACGAGCGTCAGCCCCTGACGCTCGATGATCGGCCTGGCGATCTCGAGCAGCTCTCTCGCCGCGGTGAGGATCGCGTGCGTCTCCGCCGTGGCCTGCGGGAGCGTGTGTGAGCGGGTTGCACGCGTAAAGTCGGCAAAGCGAAGCCGCAGCACGACGGTGCGGCCGACGCGTCCGGCTGCGCGCATCCGCCGAGTGACGCGATCGACGAGACCGCAGAGATGGACGTCGATCTCAGCGGGTGACGTCTGCGAGCGACCGAGCGCGCGCTGCGCACCGATCGACCGGCGCCGGCGACGCACCTGCACGGGACGCGCGTCGCGGTTGTGCGCGAGCGCATGGAGGTGCCGCCCCGAGGCGCGACCGAGCAGCGCGACGAGAGTCCCTTCGTCGAGCCGGGCGACATCGCCGACCGTCGCGATCTCGTGCGCGTGGAGCTTCCGGGCGGTCACAGCGCCGACGCCCCAGAGCCGTTCGATCGGCAGCGGGTGGAGAAACGCAACCTCGTCGTCAGGGGGCACGACGAGCAATCCGTCGGGCTTGGCCACGCCGCTCGCAACCTTGGCGAGGAACTTCGTCCGCGCCACACCGACCGTGATCGGCAGGCCGACACGCGCGCGCACGGCGTTGCGCAACCGCGCAGCGATCTCCACCGGAGAGCCCGCGATGCGCTCCATCCCGCGCACGTCGAGAAACGCTTCGTCGATCGAGATCCCCTCGACGAACGGCGACGTGTCGTGGAACACCTCGAAAACGGCCTTGCTCGCCTCCGAGTACGCCGCCATCCGCGGCGGAACGACCACCGCCTGCGGGCACAGCCGGCGCGCCTGTGCTCCGCCCATCGCCGTACGGATCCCGAACGCTTTCGCCTCATAGCTTGCGGCGAGCACGACACCGCCGCCGACGATCACCGGCCGGCCGCGCAGGCGAGGGTTGTCCCGCTGCTCAACCGATGCGTAGAACGCATCGAGGTCTGCGTGCAAGATCGTCGCCAGGCCCAACACGAACATATGTTCGCAGATCTGCGCCGCTAGCGAGACGTGGCGAGCTGGATCTGCTGCGGTCCCCGAGTCGAGGCAGGCGGCCGGTCCGGGTTCGCTGAAACGTCGCGGTCGACGAGCCAGACCGTCGGCAGCGTCTCGACGTCCTCATACACCGCGAGCCCGGCCTGGCCCGACCCGTAGTCGCCGGCGTCGTAGCGCGCCCAGATCGCGTCGAAGACCTCAACCCTGATCTTGGCGGTGTAGCCCTTGCTCTCGACAACGGCGTCGAGGAGAAGGATGAGGTCGGCCGCCACCTTGCGCTCGAACATTTCGCCGTCGCCATTGCGCTGGAAGCGCTGGGTGACGTACGTGCCGGCCTTGATCGGCCCTTCGACGTTGGCGATCTTCGAGGGCTTGCCGGTCGCCGTAGTCGAGCCCGAGCGGATCGTATGGGTCGGCAATGCCCGTTCCGTCTGGGTCGAGGGCGGAAGAGCGTCTCTGTTGTCGCGATCGCGATGTTCCATGCAGGCCACAGTAGCCGTGCCGGTGTGTCCAAGTAGACGAACGGCCGCTCGAGGCGGCCGATCGCAGCAAGTCGTTCATAGCGGGGGCAGGATTTGAACCTGCGACCTCCGGGTTATGAGCCCGGCGAGCTACCTGACTGCTCCACCCCGCGACGCGGCGTCGATTGTAGCAGCGTCCACGCGCGAAGACCGTCGTTACGATGCTCCAAATGGCGCTTC
>JANMWB010000053.1:0-6292 GCA_031393705.1 Thermoleophilia bacterium
GAGGAGGTCGCGCATCTCACAACCGAGCCCGAACGCGAAGCGCGCTTTGCGCCGCTGCCGGAGGGCCTCGACCCGCGCGTTCGCGACGCGATCGGGGTGCCGCAGCTCTACGCGCACCAACGTGCCGCGTGGGATGCGGCCCAGCGCGGCGAGCACGTCATGGTCACGACCGGGACCGCGTCCGGGAAGACGCTCGCGTTCAACTTGCCGGTGCTCGACGCGCTCGCGCGCCAGCCGAAGACGCGCGCGCTCTATCTCTATCCCACGAAGGCGCTCGCGCAGGACCAGTTCCGGACGCTCTCCGGCTACCGCGTGCCGAAGCTGAAGCCTGCGATCTACGACGGCGATACGCCGACGGAGCAGCGCTGGCAGATCCGCAAGTGGTCGAACGTGATCCTCACGAACCCGGACATGGTGCACATCGGCCTGCTGCCAAACCACGACCGCTGGGGCGATGTGCTCGCCAACTTGCGTTACGTCGTCGTCGACGAGGCGTACGTGTATCGGGGTGTGTTCGGCTCACATGTCGCCAACGTTCTCCGACGCCTGCGTCGGTTGGCGCGCGTCTACGGCTCGGAGCCGCAGTTCCTGCTCGCCTCGGCGACGATCTCGAACCCGGGCGAGCTCGGAGCATCGTTGCTCGGCGCACCGGTGACCGTCGTCGGCGATGACGCCGCTCCGCGCGCGGAGCGGACAATCGTGCTCTGGAACCCGCCGCTACTCGACAGCGAGTTTGGTCTGCGCGGGTCGGCGTTGGCGGAGGCGGCCAGGCTCCAAGCGATGTTCGTCGAGCGCGGCCTGCGCACGCTCACCTTCGCAAAGAGCCGCAAGGCGGCAGAGCTGATCCACCGCTTCACGGCCGAGCGACTCGGTGACGACGCGCAGCTCTCTCCGTACCGTGCGGGCTACACCGCACAGCAACGCCGCGAGATCGAGCGCCGCCTCTCTGAAGGCGACCTGCTGGGCGTATCGGCGACGAACGCGCTCGAGCTCGGGATCGACGTCGGACTGCTCGACGCGGTGATCTCCGTCGGCTTTCCCGGAACGATTGCGTCGTTGCGCCAACAGTGGGGACGCGCGGGCCGGCGCGGCAGTGGGCTTGCGGTGCTCGTTGCGAGCGAAGACGGGCTCGACCAGTTCTTCATGCGGGAGCCCGAGAAGCTGCTCGGCCGCCGCGTCGAGGCGGCGATTCTCGACCACACGAACCCGCGTGTGCTCGCAGGGCACGTGCGCTCGGCCGCCTACGAGGCACCGCTCACCGCCGACGACGCAGAGATCCTCGGGTCGGAGGCGCTCGACGCCGCGCGCCACGACCCGGAGCTGAAGCAGACACCCGCCGGGATCGTGTGGGCCGGGAAGGAACATCCGGCCGCGCGCGTCTCGCTTCGCTCGTCGGAGCCCGACGCGTTCAGCATCGTCGACGGCAGCACCGGCGCCGTGCTCGGCGTCATCGAACGCTCGCGCGCGTATTCGACCGTGCACGAAGGTGCCGTGTATCTGCACATGGGCGAGTCGTTCCTCGTGCGCGAGCTGAACTTGAACACGATGTACGCCGTCGTCGAGCCGTTCAGCGGCAACTGGTACACGCAGGCGAAGAAGGACACGATGACGCAGATCATTGAGCCGCGCCGCAGCGAGTGGCGGCTCGGCCTTGAGGTGTTCTTCGGCGAGATCGAGGTGACCGAGCAGGTCGTCGCCTACGAGCGCAGGACGCTCTCGTCGCAGGAGCGGATCGAGCTCGTGCCGCTCGAGCTGCCGACGACGACGTTCGCGACCGAGGCGATCTGGTACCTACCGAGCCCGCATCACCTGGCGGAGCTCGACGAGATGCCAAGGCTGCTCGGCACGCTGCACGCCGCAGAGCACGCGATGATCGCGGTCCTCCCGCTCTGGGCAATGTGCGACCGCTGGGACATCGGTGGGCTCTCGACGAACATCCATCCGGAGACCGGACGCCCGACGGTGTTCATCTACGACGGCCACCCGGGCGGCGTCGGGATCACCGAACGGGGTTTCGACCAGTTCGAGGGCTGGGTCGCGGACACGGCCGCGATGATTCGCGGCTGTCCCTGCAGCGACGGCTGCCCCTCGTGCGTGCAGAGCCCGAAGTGCGGCAACCTCAATGACATGCTCGACAAGGCCGGGGCGCTGACGTTCCTGTCGCGCCTCCGCTGAAGCTGTCGATTTCCTCGCCTCCCGTTCGTCGTAGAGGCGACATGAACTTCTCCAAGGAGGGACCGTGAAGTACGCACTGCTCATCTATTCGAACGGCGGCGAGTTCGAGAACCTGTCGGAGGACGAGCGCAACGCCGTCTACGGCGAGTACATGGCCGTTTCCGGAACCGCCGGCATCCTCGGCGGAGAGGAACTGCAGGGCGTCGATACCGCGACGACCGTGCGCGTTCAGAACGGCGAGACGCTGACGACAGACGGGCCGTTCGCGGAGACGAAGGAAGCGCTCGGCGGCTTCTTCCTCTTCGAGGCGGACGACCTCGACGCAGCGATCGAGCTCGCGGCGCGGATCCCGGGAGCGCGGACCGGCGCCGTCGAGGTCCGCCCGGTGGTGGAGAGGTAACAGCTGCTCGAGCAGGTCTTCCGAGACGAGTGGGGGCGCGTCGTCGCCACGCTGATCGGCTTCCTCGGCGACTTCGACCTCGCCGAGGAGGCCGCGCAGGAGGCGTTCGCGATTGCCGCCGAGCGCTGGCCACGCGACGGTGTCCCCACGAATCCGGGCGGATGGCTCGTGGTCACGGCGCGCAACCGCGCAATCGACCGGATCCGACGCGACCGGACACTCGCCGCGAAGACGCATCTGCTCGAGGTGCCGATCACCGTGGACGACGACCTCGACGAGACCACGTTCCCGGACGAACGCCTGGAGCTCGTCTTCACCTGCTGTCACCCCGCGCTCGCGATCGACGCACAGGTCGCGCTGACGCTGCGCACGCTCGGTGGTCTCACGACGGACGAGATCGCGCGCGCCTTCCTCGTTCCAGAGCCGACGATGGCGCAACGGCTCGTGCGGGCGAAGCGCAAGATCGCGACGGCCGGCATCCCGTTTCGGATCCCGGCGGCACACCTGCTACCCGACCGGCTGGCCGCGGTGCTCGCGGTCGTTTACCTGATCTTCAACGAGGGCTACGGCGGCCGTGGCGAGCTCGCGGTGGAGGCGATCAGACTCGGGCGCGCCCTCGTTGAGCTGATGCCGGACGAGCCCGAAGTGCAGGGCCTGCTCGCGCTGATGCTCCTCCACGACGCGCGACGCGACGCGCGACTGCGAGACGGCGAGCTCGTGCTGCTCGACGACCAGGACCGCTCCGACTGGGACGCAGCGCAGATCGAGCAGGGGCGAACGACCCTGGAGCGCGCGCTCGCGCTGCAGGGCCGGGGGCCTTATGTCGTCCAGGCCGCGATCGCCTCCCTCCACGCCGACGCGCCGCGCGATTGGCCACAGATCGCCGCTCTCTACGGCGAGCTCGTGCGCCTGACGCACTCGCCGGTGGTCGAGCTGAACCGCGCCGTCGCCGTCGGCGAGGCAGAGGGCCCGGAGCACGGGTTGGCGATCGCCAACCGGCTCGACCTCGACAGCTACCGCTACTTCCACTCGGCGCGAGCCGACTTCTTGCGCAGGCTCGGCCGCGACGCAGAGGCCGTCGCGGCCTACGAATGTGCCCTCGCGCTGACGCACGCCGAGCACGAACGACGGTTCCTCGAGCGCCGGATCGCCTCCCTCACGCCAAGATAGGCGATTGTGATCGATCGCATCCATGCTTTCCGGGCGGCGCTCCAGGACGCCGCCACCGAGCAGCGCGTCCCGGCGGCGCACGGCGTCGGGCTCTTCGCGCCGTCGGTGCGCGAGGTCTACGACATGAACTACGTGCGCGCGGAGCAGCCCGCGGACGCGGGCGAGCTGATCGCGGACGCCGAGCGGCTGATGGAGGACTACTTCCACAAGCGCGTGATCCTCGAGCGCCCCGATGCACGCACCGCGACCGGATTCCGCGCGCACGGCTGGACTGTCGTTCCGCACCTGATCATGGTGTGGACCCGCGAGCCGGACCGGCGCGCCGACACGTCGATGGTGCGCGAGGTGTCGTTCGACGCGCTCAGGGACGCGCGCCGAGAGGTGACGGTCGGCGAGCCCTGGGGGGACGACGAGATTTCATCACTGCTCGACGATGCGAAGCGCCTGATCATGGACGCAGTGCCGACGCAGTTCTTCGCTGCGTTCGCCGACGGTGAAGTCGCCGCGTACTGCGAGGTGCGCAGCGACGGGCGCGTCGCGCAGATCGAAGACGTGAACACGCTGCCGCGCTTTCGGCGCCGCGGGCTCGGGCGCGCCGTCGTCCAGCACGCCGTCGACGAGGCACGCCCAACGAACGATGTCGTCTATCTCGAGGCACTCGCAGACGACTGGCCGCGCGAGCTCTACGACAAGTTGGGCTTCGACGTCGTCGGCGAGCGCCACTTCAACACGCTTTTCCCGCATCCGCTGACGCGCCTGCGCGTGCGCACACCGCGCCTCGAGCTGCGGCTCGGGACCGACACCGAGCTGCGCCAGCTCGGCCGCGTCGCGCTTGCCGGCATTCACGACCCCGCCGTCATGCCGTTCGAGTTCCCATGGACGGACGACCTGAGCGAAGAGACGGTGCTCGACTTCCACCGCAGACGGCTCGGAGAGTTCACTCCCGAAAACTGGGGGCTGGGCCTCATCGTCTTCCACCGTGGCAGGCCGATCGGCATCCAGTCCGTCGACGCGGAAGGTTTCGCCGAGACGAAGCGGGTCAGCACCGGCTCGTGGCTCGGCAAGGAGTGGCAAGGCCAAGGGCTCGGCACCGAGATGCGCGCCGCGGTCCTGCAGCTGGCGTTCGGCGGGCTCGGCGCGGAAGTGGCGGTGTCGGGCGCCGTCGCCGGGAACCCGCAGTCGCTCGGCGTCTCGCGGAAGCTCGGGTACGAGGTCGTCGGGGCGCACACCGTCTGCCCGCGCGGCGAGCCACTCGAGCACACGGATCTCGAGCTGCGCCGCGAGCACTTCCGGCCCCCCGTGCCGGTGGAGCTGGTCGCGCTTCCCCCGTTGCTGCCATTGTTCGGCGCAGCATGAACTGGCGCGCCTTCGGCGAGACGTTCGTGACGCTCTTCGTGATCACCGATCCGATCGGAAACGCGCCGATCTTCGTCGCGATCACGCGCAACCTGACACCGAAGCAACGCCAGCGGGCCGCGGTCCGCGCAGTGCTCGCGGCCGGCACGCTGATCCTCGGGTTCGCGGTTTTCGGCGAGGTCGTGCTCCGCTACCTCCACGTCTCCGTCGGGTCGCTCTCGATCGCAGGAGGTCTCCTCTTGATGCTGGTCGCGCTCGAAATGCTGCGCGGGTCCGACTTTCCCGGCGGAGATGCGGATGCACCGGAAGACATTGCGCTCGTCCCGCTCGCGACACCGCTCGTCGCGGGCCCCGGGGCGATCGTGACAGCGATCGTGCTCTGGCGGGCGCATCCGAGCGTCGGCGGTCACCTGTCGGTGATCGCCGCGATCGTGCTGGCGGTGGGCTGTGTCGGGCTCGCGCTGCTCGTTGCGGAACGGGTCACGCGCGCGACGAGCCCGGCCATCCTCTCGTTCCTGACGCGGGTCTTCGGGCTCCTGCTCTCGGCGATCGCCGTCCAGCTCGTGGTGGACGGCGTGCGTCTGCTGACGTAGGCTCGCGCGCACCGGCGTAGGCTCGACGGAGCCGGCAAAATACAGACGGAGGAGGGCACGCATGACCATGCGCTTGCCCCGCCCGCGGCACGGGGATCCGCTTGATACCACCGAGGAGCTACGCGCCCTCGCTGCGGCCGTTCTGCGCGAAGACGTACAGACGCTCGCGCGCACGACGGACTACCTGCGACGTTCGTACCGGGTGGTCTTCTTCGGCTACGTCGCGATGATGATCTTCGGGGTCGCCGCGATCGTCGCGGCGTTCGTGAAGGGACTCACCGCGGCGACCATCGGCGAATCGGTCGCATCGGTGGGGCTCGCCGGCCTGACGGTCGGGATCTTCGTCGCGTTCTTCGTGCAGCGGCCGTCGGCGGCCCTCGAGCGCAATGCGATCTTCATGCCGTGGGTCTCGATCGTCCTAACGACGTTCTGGACGCGGCTGCTCTACCTCGACGACCCGGAGACGCTCGACGCGAAGCTCGGCCACGCTGCGAAGGAGGCCTCCGACGAGCTGAGCGCGATCGCGATGCGCTACGCGGTGATCGACGGCAGGGAGCTGACGGTTGCGAAGGAAGCAGCGAGAACGAGGCCGGTCAAA
>JANMWB010000128.1:0-8505 GCA_031393705.1 Thermoleophilia bacterium
GTGAAGTTCGCCCAGACGAGCAGCGGCATCCGCCAGAACGTCATGCCCGGCGCGCGCATCGTGATGATCGTGACCAGGAAGTTGAGCGCGGTCATGATCGAGCTCGCGCCGGCCCACTGGACGCCCATGTTGAAGAACACCTGGCCGAGGGGCTGGTGCGAGCAGAGCGGCGCGTAACACGTCCAGCCCGCCGACGGCCCGCCGCCGGGGGTGACCATGCCGGCAACGAGCATCACGCCTGCGATCGGCAGCAGCCAGAACGAGAGGGCGTTCAGGCGCGGGAACGCCATGTCGGCCGCGCCCAGCATCAGCGGGATCACGTAGTTACCGAGCCCGGCGAACGCGGGAATGACGAACAGGAAGATCATCAGCGCCGCGTGGTTCGAGACCAGGACGTTGTAGGTCTGGGGGTTGAAGTACTGGTCGCCCGGCTGCGCGAGCTCGGCGCGGAAGAGCATCGCGAGCAGGCCGCCGATGCAGAAGAAGATGATCGTCGTGACGACGTACTGGATCCCGATCACCTTGTGGTCGGTGTTGACCCGGAAGTAGTCGCGCCACGACTTCGCACCGTGGCTCGAGTGGTCGTCTTCGACCGTCGGCCTGCCGGAGGCGTAGTGCGCCCAGTAGTCGAAGCCGCCGATGCCGACGAGGAAGCCGAACGGGACGGTGACGAGCTCGACGGTCAGGATGACCGAGCCCTTCCAGATCGGGTCCCAATGCGCGAGCCACCGGATGAGCACCGGC
This sequence comes from Thermoleophilia bacterium, assembly GCA_031393705.1. Taxonomy (GTDB): domain Bacteria; phylum Actinomycetota; class Thermoleophilia; order Gaiellales; family Gaiellaceae; genus PALSA-600. Next base: position 745 of record JANMWB010000128.1, read on the forward strand.
AGCCCGACGCCGATGCCGAAGAAGATCGGCGTCACCCAGAGGACGCGCAGCCACCCCGGCCCGGTCAGGCGCTCGATGCCGGTCCGCGCCGAGGCGGTCGTGTGGGAATCGTGCAGTTCGGTCACTTCGCGCTCTGCTCCAGATACTGCACGAGCTGGTTGAGCTGGTCGGGCGGGATCTGCGTGCCGAAGGTGGCGGGCATCGCGTTCGAGAAGCCCGGCGCGATGTAGGCGCTCGGCTTGACGATCGATTCCTTGATGAATGCGGCGAGCGGCTGCTTTGCGCCCGCCGCCTCCTGCTTCAGGTTGTCGAGGTTAGGGCCGACCTTGCCGTTTGCCCCGGGCGCTGCCGTCAGCGTATGGCAGCCGCCGCAGCCATTCGCCTGGAAGACGGCCAGCCCGGGCGGGCCGGCGGCAGCCTGGCCACCACTCTTCATCCAGGCGTCGAACTTTTCGGGCGGAATGATCGTCACGTGGCTGCGCATCAACGAATGCCCGAGGCCGCAGAGCTCGGTGCAGAGGACCGGGAACGTGCCTGTGCGCGACGGTGTGATCACGAGGGAGGTGTGCTCGCCGGGGACCGCGTCCTGCTTCTGCGAGAGCTCCGGCGACCAGAACGAGTGGATGACGTCGTTCGCGGTGATGTCGAGCTTCACGTGCCTGCCCTTAGGGAGCGTCATGTACCCGTAGCTCTTGCCGTTCGGGTACGTGAACTTCCAGGCGAACTGGACAGCATTCACCTTCACGATCAGCGGGTTTGAGCCCGTCCGGCTGTTCTGGGCGAGGACGATCGCGCTGACGATCGAGATCGCCGTCACGAGCACCGCCGGGATCGCGGTCCAGACGATCTCGAGCTTCGTGTGCCCGTGGATCGGCAGGCCGTCCGAATCGTCGTCGGGCCGGGCGCGGAACTTGAGCACCGAATAGGTCATCACCGCCACCACGGCCGCGAAGACGGCGATGCAGATCACGGTCGTGAACCAGTAGACAAAGTGGATCCGCCCAGCCTCTTTGCTGGCCGGAACGGGCAACCAGGGGACCAGCACCGCGACCAGCGAGGTGATGACGGCCGCAATCGCCGCGATGCCGAGCAGTTGGAAGATCGAACCCCTACGCACGCGGCGCCAACACTAATGAAAAGGGGGAAACGCGGGGCCGTAACCGAACAACGGCGTCAGGCGTTCAACTCGTGTTCGAAAAGGGAATCAATTCGTCCGTCGGGAGACACGAGAAGGAGGTTCGAAATGGGCATTGGAGTAAGCCTGATCCTCATCGCAGCCGGTGCAATCCTCACCTGGGCGGTCAACGCGACCGTCTCTGGTCTGGACATCAACACCATCGGCGTGATTCTGATGATCGTCGGCGCGATCGGCCTGGTCCTGTCGCTGATGTTCTGGTCGAGCTGGGGCGGGGTCAGCGGCGCGCGCCGCACGACCACGACCTACGTTGACGACGGCCCGCGCGTCTAGCGCAGACCACGTGTGGATCGATCGAACGGGCCCCGGAAGGGGCCCGTTCTCGTTGCGCGGGCGGGGCTTCTTCTCAGATGTCGCTCTGACATTTGACAGATGCCACTTGTGATGTCATAGTGCTGTCATCATGAATCTGACGCTCGTACTCGAGGGGATCCAGCAAGACCTGCAGGGGCTCGCCGACCTCGGCGACGAACGCTCTGCCCAGATCGCAGGCCGCCTCAGCCAGGCGCTCTCGTCGAATCTGCGGCTGAAGCTGTTCGATCTGCTCTCACAGGTCGCCGTGGAGCTCTCCTCCAAGCTGCCCTCCGGCCACATCGAGGTTCGCCTCGCCGGCCAGGAGCCCGAGCTCGTGTTCGTCGACTCGGCGGTCGACTCGTCCGGCTCGACTGCCGGCGAGGAGCTCTCGGCGCGGATCAGCCTGCGCCTCCCGGAGTCGCTCAAGCTCGCGGTCGAGAAGGCCGCGGACCGTGAGGGCGTCTCGACCAACGCGTGGCTCGTGCGTGCAATTGCACGGGCGACCGAATCGCGCCCCGTGCACGTCAGCGGCAAGCGCCTGTCGGGCTACGCCCAGAGTTAGGAGGAGAGATGCAGAAGACATTCGACATCGACAGTCCGGCCCAGATCGAGGTGCGGCTCGCATCCGGCGAGATCGTGGTCGACCCCACGCTCGACGGTCAGATCGAAGTGGAGCTCACCGCACACGACGACGAGTCGCAGCGGCTGGTCGACGACGCCCGCATCGAGCTGAACGACGGTCATCTGATCGTCGACGTCCCGAACAAGCGCGGCGGCTTCAGCTTCTCGCTCGGCTTCACCCGCCAGGGGATCACCTGCCGGATCCGGTGTCCGCAGTCTTCCTCGCTTGCGGTGCGCTCGAAGTCCGCGGACGTCGTCGCGCGGGGCACGCTTGGTGGCCTCAACATCTCGACGGCATCGGGTGACATCGAGGCGAATCGCGTCGACGGCAGCGCGAACATCAAGAGCGCGAGCGGCGACACCCGCGTGCGTGAGGTCGCGGGCGGCGTGAACATTCAGACCGCATCCGGCGACATCGAGCTCGAGATCGTGCGCGGGCCGGTCAACGCACACAGCGCGTCCGGCGACATCACGATCGGTGAGGCCTACGACAACGTCACCGTGAACACGGTCAGCGGCGACCAGGAGCACGGCGCGGTGATGCAAGGCAACGTCTCGGCGCACTCCGTCTCGGGTGACGTGACGATCGGCGTCCGCCGCGGCTCGAAGGTCTACCTCGACTGCAATACCGTCAGCGGCGACACGGTCTCCGAGCTCGAGCTGACGACCGACGCCCCTGCCGGTGACGGCCCGCTCGTGGAGATCAAGGCCAAGACGGTCTCCGGCGATATCAGGATCACCCGGGCCGCAGCGCCGACAAATACCGACGGAACTTCAGAAATGGTGCAGGAGGTGCACGCATGAACAGACTCTCGTGGGACACGACGGCGCCCCGGCGCCTGAACGGCAAGCGCACGGCGAGCCAGCCTCGGCCCGAAGACGCCGGCTTGGTCGAGTCCGAAGCGGATCTGATCCGCGTCGCGTGGGACAAGCCCCACCGCGTCGGGCCTTTCTAGAAACGCTGCAGCAGAACGCAGCCAGAAGGCCCGCCCGCTCCGGCGGGCCTTCGTACGTCAAGCCTCTAACGTGAGACTCTCGAGGTCGCTCGGGTACGACGTCAGAAGCTCGATGCCGCCCTCGACGACCACCACCGTGTCCGAGTGGCGGAAGCCGCCGAGCTCGTCGTCGTACAGTCCGGGCTCGATGGTGAAAACCATGCCCGTCTCGATCAGGGTGTGATCGCCCAGGTCGAGAAACGGCGCCTCGTGGTTGCGCAGCCCGATCGCATGGCCGGTGTGTTGCCGCCAGTACGGCAGCAGGTCGTTGTCCTCGAAGTACTTCATGACGGCGCCGTCGACATCGGCACACGTCGCGCCCGGTCGAAGTGCAGCGAACGCGGTCGTCTGCGCGGCGACGACATGATCGAAGAGACGACGCTGCTCGTCGGTGGGCGGGCCGATGACCATCGCGCGCTCGAGCTCCGCGTTGTAGCCCCACACGGGCGCTCCGGTTTCCGTGACGAGCATGTCGCCGGGCTCGAACACGATGTTGTGGGCAATTGCGTGCGCCCAGGCGCTGCGCCGCCCGATCTGGCCCCGGTAGCCGGCCTTGACGCCGTCGCCCGATCCGAGCAGCCCGCCGACGGAGCCGCCGAGCGCCTCGAGCATCGCGAGCGTCGACTCTTGCCCCGCGCGCAGGCTCGCTTCTGCTTCGGTCACGCCGGGTCGCGTGTACTCCTGCAACAGCTGGTGCGCGTGAGCGCACCAGCGTCCGCTCTCGCGGATCAGCGCGATCTCGTTGACGCTCTTGCGCGCCATCATCCGCTCGATCACGGCTGCGACCGACCGCACGGACGCACCGGTGACCTCGCTCAGCGGGGGACCCTGGTAGCCGAGGATCCCGGGATAGCCGTCCTGATCGGCGGCGATCGTGCCTGCAAAACCGAGATCCGTAAGCACCCCGGCGAGGATCGTCATCGGGTGCTCGAGCCCGGGGTACTCGGGATACGACTCGATGCGATCGAAGTCAGTCTCCGCGCGGGTGCGGGCGACCTCGAACTCGGGCACGAAGATCGCCGCGTCGCCGGCTGCGCTCTGTGCGAAGACGACCGGGCGTTCGTTCGATAAAAACCAGAACCCTGTGAAGTACTGGATGTACGAAGCGTCGAACAGCACGTAGCCGCTCGCACCGAGTTGGCTCATGTGCTCAAGAAGATGCCCGCGCCGCTCCTCGAACTCGGCAACCGGGATGCCGGTTGCGGGATTCGGCGACATCGATCGCGATCGTAGTCCAGCAGCCGCAGCCAGAAGGCCCGCTCGCTCCGGGGTGGTTGACCCGGCAGCCCGCGAGATGGATCATCCCGCGGCTGAGTCAGTCGACGAAAAGGGGAGACATGGGGAAACGTGATCAAGCGCGCCGACTGGGCGTGCTGTGTGCGGCACTCGCTACGGCTGCGACGTTCGGGGTCGCTCACGCGGCGGCGCCTGGCGCGAGTTACTCGATCAGTCCGGTGACGGATCTCACGACGTCGTGCTCCGGCCAGAACGCAGAGGTCGAGCAGGCCGCGGATGCTGCGAGCCAGATCGTCTACGAGGCGTGGATGGGCTGCTCCGGAATCGCCTTTGCGCGCTCGACCGACGGCGGGCTGACGTTCAGCAAGCCGATCTCGGTCCCGGGATCCGTTGGCTCGAACTACAACGCGTGGGATCCGGCGATCACGGTTGCGCCCGACGGCACCGTCTATGCGGCTTTCATGCTCGGTCACGGCGGCCAGTGGTACCCGGTCGTTGCCGCGTCGTTCGACCACGGCCTGACCTTCCCGCAGGTGACACCGCTCGTTCCGCCGGACCCCAAGAACTGGGGTGACCGTGAGTTCCTCGCGGTCGCACCCGACGGCACGGTGTACCTCACCTACGACTACGGCCCCAATCGCTCATCGATCACGTTCCTGTGTGCCGCCGACGGGAGCTGCGGCTACTCGACAGGAGACGTCAACGTCGTCATCCAGAAGTCGACCGACCACGGCAAGTCGTTCGGGCCGATGACGTACGTCAGTCCCGGCTTCCCAGCGAGCGGCGGTGACCTTGCACCGCTCGTCGTCGAACCAAGCGGGCGCGTCGACGTCCTCTACCAGGGCTACGGAATCACCGACACGACGACGTACGCGATGACACCGGCGTACGAGTACTTCACCTCGTCGACAGACGGCGGAACGACGTGGTCTCCGCCCTTGAAGGTTGGAGCGTCGGCCGGGACGATGTCGCTCTCGGAGTGGTGGATCGACGCCGATATCGCCATGGACACCGGCGGCAATCTCTACGTGACCTGGGACACGCAGGGAACGAATGCCGACGGGACGCCGAACGACATCGGCTGGCTCTCCTACTCGAGTGACCACGGAAGTCACTGGTCGAAGCCGATCCAGGGACCGACCGACACGCTCGCCGTTCCCCACATCATGCAGGTGACGGGCGGGCCCGCTGGGACGGCCTACGTGGGGTGGCTGTCGGATTCGAACCCGCTCGGGTACGCGATGTACCTCCGTACATTCTCGATCAAGGGCGGCTGGCTCGGCCCCGCGCAACAAGTGTCGACGGAGTTCGGAGACCGGTCCGTGTGGCCCGGCGACACGTTCGGCATCTCCACGCTGTCATCGACGGACGTCGTTCTCAGTTGGGGCAGCGCAACTCCGTCAGTCGGGAACAAGAAGTCCGACATCTTCGCAGCGCACGTGCACGTTCAGCTCCCCTGATAGGAGCCCACTGCCTTGGGGCCACGCTCGCGTGGCCCCAAGGCGTTCGCGAGCAAGCACAACGTGAAATGGGCCGTGAAGGGATCGAACCTTCGACCTTGGGATTAAGAGTCCCCTGCTCTACCAGCTGAGCTAACGGCCCGTGGAACGCCGCGTATCGTAGCGGCGTTATGCGCGTCCTCTCCGTCGTGGGCAACCGGCCCCAGTTCATCAAGTCGGCGCCCCTCTCGGTGGCGCTGCGCGAGGCGGGGATCGAGGAAGTCGTCCTCCACTCCGGCCAGCACTGGGATCCGGCGATGTCGCAAGTGTTCTTCGACGAGTTGTCGATCCCCCAACCTGCCTATCGCCTCGACCTGCGCACCTCCGACATCGACGCGATGGCACCGGCGATTCGCACGGTGGTCGAGAGCGAGCGGCCCGACTGGGTGCTCGTCTACGGCGACACGAACACCACCGCCGCAGGTGCGCGGGCCGCCGGTGATACACCGGTCGCGCACGTCGAGGCCGGCCTGCGCAGCTTCGACCTGTCGATGCCGGAGGAACGAAACCGCATCGAGGTCGACAAGCTCTCCGCTCTGCTGCTCGCGCCCGACACGCGGTCCGCCGAGCAACTCGCACGCGAGGGCATCGCCGGGCGCGTCGAGGTCGTGGGCGACGTGATGGCCGACGCAACGCGCATCTTCGAGCCCATCGCGCGGCGCCTTGCGATGCCACAGGGGCCGTACACCGTCGTGACAGTTCATCGCCAGGCGAACACGGAGCCCGACCGGTTACGGGCGATCGTGGCCGGGCTCGCGAAGAGCGGCCGGCCGTTCGTCTTTCCCGTGCACCCGCGCACCCGGCACGCGCTGGACGAGCACGGGATCGACCTGCCGGAGAACGTTCAGGCGATCAACCCGCTCGGCTACCTGGAGATGCTGGCGCTGGTCGCGAACGCACACGCGGTGCTGACCGACTCGGGCGGGCTGCAGAAGGAGGCCTATTGGCTGCGCGTGCCGTGCGTCACCGTGCGGCCGAGCACCGAATGGGTCGACACGATCACCACGGGCGCCAACACCCTCGTCGAGCCAGGCCGGCTCGCGGCCGCGTTGGAGGCCGCTCGGTACCCGGACGATCCGCCCCAGCTCTACGGCGACGGGCATGCCGCGGAACGGGTGGCAGCGGCCCTGTACCCTTGAGCGGCGTGCCCGAGGAGAGCCTCTATGACGTCGCCATCATCGGCGCGGGGTACGTGGGTGTCCCGCTTGCAGCCACCTTCGCGGAGGCCGGGAACCGCGTGCTGCTCGTCGACGTGCAGAAGCCCGTCGTCGATGCGCTGAACCGCGGCGAGAGCCACATCGAGGACGTCAGCTCGGAGCGCCTGTCGGCGCTCACCGAGCAGGGCCTCGTCGTCGCGACGGACGACTACGAACAGATCAAGCAGGCCCACGCGATCATGATCGCGCTCCAGACGCCGCTCTCGCGGCAGCGCGAGCCTGACCTCTCCTACATCGAGAGCGCTGCTCACAGCCTCGCGCCGGTGCTCCAGCGCGGACAGGTGGTGATCCTCGAGTCGACGACCTGGCCGGGCACGACCCGCGAGATCCTGCAGCCGATCCTCGAGAAGGGCTCCGGGTTGAAGGCCGGCGAGGACTTCCATCTCGCGATGTCGCCCGAGCGCGTCGACCCGGGCCGCGAGGACTGGACGACGAAGACGACACCGAAGGTCGTCGGCGGGATCAACCCGGCCAGCACGAAGGCTGCAGCCGATGTCTACCGCGCCGCAATCGACACGGTGCACGAGGTGTCGACACCCGAGGCAGCGGAGCTGACGAAGCTGCTCGAGAACATCTACCGCGCCGTCAACATCGCGCTCGTCAACGAGCTCGCGCAACTCTGCGACCGCATGGACATCGACGTCTGGGAGGTCGTCGAGGCTGCTGGCACGAAGCCGTTCGGATTCTCGTCGTTCAAGCCCGGC
>JANMWB010000153.1:0-20208 GCA_031393705.1 Thermoleophilia bacterium
GATCAGCAGCATCAACGCGAAGCCCTTGACGCCGGCGGTCGCGACCGCAAACAGAATGAGTGCGGTGATCGCGGTGACGACGTTGGCGTCGATGATCGTGTGGAAGCCCTTCGCGTAACCGGCCGCGATCGCGGCGCGCATGGACTTGCCAGCGCGCACTTCTTCCTTGATGCGTTCGAAGACAACGACGTTCGCGTCGGCGGCCACTCCGATCGTCAGGATCAGACCGGCGAAGCCCGGCAGTGTCAGCGTGACGCCGAAGATGAGGATCGCGGCGTACATGAACGCGCCGTAGATCGCGAGGCCGATCACCGCGACGAGGCCGAGGAAGCGGTAGAGGATGAGCAGGAAGAGCGCAACGGCGATCAGGCCGCCGATCGCGGCGAGCCACGCCTGCTTCAGTGAGTCCTTACCGAGCGTCGCCGACACGTCGGTGCGCTCGAGCGGCACGAACTTCACCGGCAGCGCGCCGGTCTGCAGCACGAGCGCGAGGTTCTGCGCTTCCTTGAGGCTGCCGATGCCGGTGATCTGGGCGCCGGTGCCCGCCGGGTTGATCCCGTTGTTCACCGACGAGTCCGTGTAGTCGATCTGCGGCCAGGACCGAATCTCGTTGTCGAGGACGATCGCGAAGTGCTGCGACTGCTTGCGGATCTGCCCGCGGAGACCCTCGTTCTTCGTCACCTTGTAGAACGCCTTGTTGCCCTTGTTCGAGAACTGCATGAGCACGACCGGCGAGCTGTCGGACGGGTTGAAGTCCTGGCGCGTGCCGGAGAGCTTCAGCTCCTTGCCCGTCAGGTTCGGGTACGGGCCGTTCAGGTCGTTCGGGTAGGCGCCGTGCTTGAAAAGGTAGTAGTCGGTCTTGCCCCCACGCGGCAGCCCGAACGGATCGCCCGGACAGACGACGGTCGTCTTCGCCGAGCACGTGATCACCACAGTCTCCTGCGGGACCGGCAACATCTTGTCGCCCTTCGGCACTTTGCCGCCGGTCGCGTCGAGCAGGCCCGCGTTGCCGGTGAGCTTGTCGCGGTGCAGCGTCGTCGTCGGGCCGGCCTTCTTCACCCAGACGACCGTGGTCTTCGCCTTCTTGTTCTTGCCGGTGCCTGTCGTGGTCGTGACCTTGACCGGCTTGAAGAGGACGTAGCCACTCGGCTTGGTGTTCTTCGCGGCGGCCTGGACGCGCGAGAGAAGTTGGTAAAGGTTCGTCGCCGCGACGGGCTGGCCGGTCGTCGTGACCGACGGCGGCACGAGCGCGGTCTCGAGGTCGTACAGCTCGAGCTCGGCGGTGCTCCCAATGATCGAGGCCGCCTGCTCGGGGTTGTGAACGCCGGCGAGCTGAATGACGATCTGGTTGCTTCCCTGCTTCCGGATCTCCGGCGACGACACGCCGAGCTTGTCTACGCGGTTGCGCATGATCGACACGGAGCGGTCGAGGTCGGCGGAGGTAAGCTTGTGCCCGGGCGGCGGCTGCGCCTTCAGGACGACCTCGAGGCCCCCCTGGAGGTCGAGGCCTTTCTTGACGCCGCGGTGGAACGGCGAGCTCGGGACTGCGAGCAGCCCTGTGCCCACGAGCGCGAGCACGATGAGGCCGACAAGAATGAGATGGGAACGGCGGGACGCCACGCGCCGCGTAGGTTAGCCGGGCGCCGGGGGGTCTTCGGGGACGACTTCGACTTCGACCTCCCGGGCGACGGCCGCGACGGCCCGCCGGTCGAGGGTGGCAACGACCCCGGTTGCGATCTCAACCTTCACGGTGTCGTCCTCGATGCCCTTGACAGTGCCGTGGAGGCCGCCTGCCGTGATGATCTCGTCGCCGACCGCGATCGAGTCCTGCATCGCCGCATGGGACATCTTCCGCCTGCGAGCCGGCAGGACGAACAGGAGCCACGCCGCACCGAACAACACGATCAGGATCAGGAATCCGCCCACATCAACCTTTCGAGTCGCTGCCGCTTGAAGTCTGCGAACCCCCCGCGCTCGATCGCCGCACGCGCGTCCTGGGTCAGCTTGATCAGGAAGCGTAGATTGTGGAGTGACAGGAGGCGCAATCCGAGCATCTCGTTCTGGTTCACCAGGTGGCGGATGTAGGCGCGGGTAAAGCGCGCGCAGGCCGGACAGTCGCAGCCTTCTTCGAGTGGTAGCTCATCCCGCGCGAAGCGCGCGTTCCGCAAATTGAGCCGTCCTTCCCCGGTGAGCGCGCTGCCGGTGCGTGCGGTGCGCGTCGGGAGCACGCAGTCGAACATGTCGATGCCCGCCTCGATCACCTCGAGCACCCCCTGGGGATCGCCGATGCCCATGAAGTACCGCGGCTTGTCGGCCGGCATGAGCGCCGTCGCCCAGTCGGTCGTCTCGAAGGTCAGGGCGCGGTCCTCGCCGATCGCGAGCCCGCCGATCGCGTTGCCGTCGAAGTCGAGCTCGACGATTTCCTCGGTCGAGCGCCGGCGCAGCTCCGGGTCGACGCCCCCCTGCGTGATGCCGAAGCGCAATTGGCCGTCCGCCCGAGGCGCGTGCCGCTGGCGCCGCGCCCACTCGGTCGTCCGGCGCACGGCGTCTTCGAGCTTGCGCCGCGGGAGGCCGGGCGCCGGGACCTGGTCGAGGCACATCGCGATGTCGCTTCCGAGGTTCGCCTGGATCTGCGCCGCGAGCTCCGGCGTGAAGCGCGCCCGCGCTCCGTCGTAGACGTTGTTGAACGTGACGCCATCGTCGTCGACCTTGGCGATTGTGTCGCGCAGCGAGAAGACCTGGAAGCCACCCGAGTCGGTGAGGATCGGCGCATCCCAGGCCATGAAGCGGTGTAGCCCGCCGAGGTCGCGGATCAGCTCGTCACCCGGGCGAAAGTGCAGGTGGTAGGTGTTTCCGAGCAGGATCTGCGCACCGAGATCGCGCACCTCGTCCGGGTGCAGCGTCTTGACCGTTGCTTTCGTCCCGACAGGCATGAACACGGGCGTGCGGATCTCCCCGCGCGCGGTGCGCAGCACCCCGGCGCGGGCCGAACCATCAATCGCGTGCACCTCGAAGACGGGCCGCTCCGAGCCAGGTCCCGTGGTCAGACCAGGGTCAAGGAACTGTGACGAACTATCCACAGAACCCCACCAGCAGGGCTTTTGCACCTGATAGCCATGCCGTTCCGAGCCCAGTCTCGCGGTCAGACCAGGGCAACAGAAGTGTCACAAACAATCCACAGGTCACAGGATCAGCATCGCATCGCCGAAGGAGTAGAAGCGATAGCGCTGCTCGACGGCCAGCGCGTAGAGGCGGCGCGTCTCCTCGACGCCCGCGAACGCCATCACGAGCGCGAGCAGCGTCGAGCGCGGGAGATGGAAGTTCGTCAGCAGATGGTCGACGCGGCGGAACGCGAAACCCGGAGTGATGAAGAGCTCCGTGCGGCCGCTTGTCGGGCCGCCGCCGGCCAGCGTCTCGAGGACGCGCACCGTCGTCGTGCCCACCGCCAACACGCGCTCGGCCGCGCGGATCCGCTCCCACGCGGCCGGCGCGACGTCGTAACGCTCACCGTGGATCTGGTGCCCCTCGACCGTCTCTGTCTGCAGCGGCCGAAACGTGTCGAGCCCGACATGCAGCGTCACGTGCTCGACCTGCAAGCGCGCGAGCACCTCTGGTGTGAAGTGCAGCCCCGCCGTCGGCGCAGCCGCCGAGCCGCGCTCGCGTGCATAGACCGTCTGGTAGCGGTCGGCATCCACGAGCGGTTCCGTGATGTAGGGCGGGAGCGGTGCGACACCATCGGGTTCGCCGTCGAGGCGCACCCGCCAGCGGCCCTCGCCCAGATGCTCAAGCAGCTCGACGCTCCCGTACCGGCGTCCCTCACGCAGACGCCGCGTCGGGCGCGCGAGCGCTTCCCACACGTCGCCGTCGACGCGCTCGAGGAGCAGGACTTCGCCCCGCGGCCGCTCGATCGCGATCCGCGCCGGAACGACGCGCGTGTCGTTCACGACCGTCAGCGCAGCCACGAGATCGGGCAGTTCCCGAAAGACGCGATGCTCGACTTCCCCCGTCGCGCGCGAGTAGACGAGCAGACGCGATTCGTCCCGACGGGCCGCCGGCTGCTGGGCAATCAGCTCGGGTGGCAGGTCGTAGTCGAGCTCGGAGGCGTCCATCCGACGAGGACGGTAGCTTCGGTTCGAATGGACGAGATCCGTGAAGCGCTCAAGGCAGGCCTCCGCGAAGAGGCCGCGCCGATCTCCCGCCGGCTTGCGGAGGTCAAGGGCCTCTCGAACAACGCGATCCGCCGGCTCGAGAACATCGAGGCGACGATCGAATCGGAACGGAGCGCCCGCGTCGACGACCTCGCCCTGCTCGTCGAGCTGCTCACCGAGGGCTGGCGCGCAATGAACGCGCGGCTCGGCCGGATCGAAGCGGCGCTCGAGCCGGCGAAGACGAACACCGCGGCGCTTGCGCCGCAAGACAACATACGGTCGCTCCGCGAGAGCGCCTAGCCCTACTCGCTCGACTGAGCCGGCAGCACGAGCTCGAAGCGCGAGCCCTTCCCCACCTCTGACTCGAGGATGATCCGGCCCCCGAGCGCGGTCGAGATCTCCTTCGCGATCGCGAGGCCGAGCCCGGTCCCGCCGGCGCTCCCGGAGACGAACGGACGGAACAGCCGCTCGCGCGCCTCCTGCGGGATGCCCGGGCCGGTGTCCTCGACCGACACGTGCACGGTCCCGTTCTGCTGCGCGAGCTCCAGCGAGATGCTGCCGCCGTCGGGCGTCGCCTTGAAGGCGTTCGAGAGCAGGTTGCCGACGATCTGCAGCACGCGGTCGCCGTCGGAGATGATCACCGGCCGGTTGCGCACCTCCTGCCGGTAGTCGATGGACCGACGCTGCGCCTCCTCGCGGTAGCGCTCGAACGCCTGGTCGAGCAACTGGGCCATGTCGACCTCTTCGGTCAGCACCGTGAAGCGATGCGTGTCGAGCTTCGCGAGGTCGAGGATGTCCCCGACGAGCCGCTCGAGCCGCTGCGCTTCCGCCTCCACCGTCTCGAGCGACTGGTGGCGTGACTCGGGGTCGACGACGACGCCGTCGTCGAGCAGCGCCGAGACGTGCCCGCGGATCGCGGTCAGCGGCGTGCGCAACTCGTGCGACACCGACATGAGGAAGTTGCGCTCCATCTCCTCGACCTCTCCGAGCCGGTGCGCCATCTCGCCGATGCGCGCGCTGAGGTGACCGAGCTCGCCGGGCGCGGGTGGCACGCTGACGTCGTACTCGCCGGAGGCAACCGCATCGACCACGTCGGAGAGTTGCAGCACCGGCCGCACGATGCGACGAGACAGGTACCACCCGAGCAGCGCCGCGACGAGCAGACCGAGGAGGCCGGCGATTGCGAGGCGCTGGATCAACGGCGTGACCAGCGCGTTCACGTCCGTCTTCTTCGTTGCGACCACGACGGCCCCGATCGTCGTGCTGTCCTTCGAGTTCGGATCGCCGACGATGATCGGATTGGCGACGGCGACGTACTTTTGCCTCGTATGGGGTGGCGTGAACTCGAACGTCAGCGACTTGCCGGAGATCCAATCCACCGTTCCCGGCGGCAGCTGGTTGAGCCCGACGAAGCCCTGCCCGGGGAACAGGCCAGGCCCGACGAAGTAGATCTTGTTGCCGGTCGCGCGCTCGAGGTTCGGGGCATCGAAGGCCGGGGCCAGCCGGTCAGCCGACTTGCCCGTCTTCTTGTTGACGTTGCCATAGCTGGCCACGACCGCCGCGGAGTAGATCTGGGCAATGCCGTGGCCCTCCCGCTTCAGCTTCGTCAGTGCCTGGCTGCGTGAGAAGTCCTGGAACAGACGGATGCTGATCAGCGTCGTGATCACACCTGCGAGGACGATCCCCGCGAGGAACACGAGCGGCAGCCGGACGCGCAGCGATCCGAGCATCAGGGTCTACGTATTCGCCGTGTCTCTCTTGGCGTCCTTCGCGGGCGACACCTTGTAGCCCACCCCCCACACGGTGACGATCGGCGATGCGTCACCGAGCTTGCGGCGGAGTTGGCGGACATGCACGTCGACGGTGCGCGTGTCGCCGGCGAAGGTGTAGCCCCAGACGCGCTCAAGCAGCTGGTCGCGCGTCAGGACGAGCCCACGATGATCGAGCAGTTCCCAGAGGAGGTCGAACTCCTTGGGCGCGAGCTGAATCTCGTCGTCGCCGACCTTGACCTCGCGGCGGCCGGCATCGATGTGAAGGTCGCCGTGCTCGAGCGTCTCGCTCTCGCGCTCGCGCCGTTCGGGCGACGCGCGGCGGAGGATCGACTTGACGCGCGCAACGAGCTCGCGCGGGTTGAACGGCTTGGTCAGATAGTCGTCGGCGCCGACTTCGAGGCCGATGATCTTGTCGACGTCCTCGTCGCGCGCGGTGAGCATGAGGATCGGCACGTCACTTGTCTGACGGATCCGCTTCGTGACCTCGATGCCGTCGATGTCCGGCAGCATCAGGTCGAGCACGATCAGGCCCGGCATCTCCTTCGCAACCTGCGCAAGCGCCTCGGTGCCGTTCGCAGCCGTGCGCACGCCGTAGCCCGCGTTCTTCAAATAGAGCGAGACGAAGCTGGCGATCGAGCTTTCATCCTCGACCACCAGGATGTTCGGTGCAACGGCGCTCACGCTACGGCGCCGGGGAGGGCGCCGGCTGGACGCCGAACTTCACGGTGGCTGACCACACGGGAACGGTATTCCATTTCCCGCTGTCGACCGCGTACTTGCCCGTGTCGTCGGCAAACGCGTCCCCGGTCAACTGCAGGCTGCCGACACCGACCGCTGTCAGGTCGACGCCCACCGCGCTCAGGTCGGAGCCCGAGCCCCGGAAGACGAGCTTGTACTTGCCGCCCGTGACGCGAAAGTGGATGTTCCGGCCGGAATAGACCGTCACGTTGTCGGCCTTCCCCGGGGTCACGGTCTGGGCACCGGAGACGTAAATCGCCCCGTCGCCGGCCAGCGGGTCGGTGACGACGAGCTTCCCCTTGTCCAGCTGGCCCCAAGCGGTGCCGCGGGTCCCGGTCAGCACGAGTGTCCCGACCGCGTCCTTGACTTCGAGCACGCCGTCGCCCGTCGCGTGTGAGGCTGCAAGAGCCGCAGGAACCGCAACGAGGCCGCAAAGCAGGGTGAGGCAGAGCCGGCGCATCGGCAAGACACAGTCTTTCCTGCCGAATTATGCCGCGAATGATCGAAACGTAAGGACTTTTTGTCAGGTGGGCGGTAGCGTCGCCCTCCGTGAGGATTCCCTCTTCCGCCCTCTTCCTCGTCTCCGCGGCCATCGCGTCCGATCTATTTCCCTCGATCGGGCCGTCGATTTCGACCGTCGAGGCGATCGTGACGGTCGCCCTCGTGGTGATCCTCTACGACGGCGGAGCCTCGATCGGCTGGCGGCGCTTCCGGGCCGCGGCGGTGCCGATCGTCTCGCTGGGAATCCTCGGCACCTTCGCGACCGCGGGTGCGGTGACGGCGTTTGCGCACGTCGTCCTCGGCCTCGGCTGGCTGACCGCCGGTCTCCTGGGCGCGGCGATCGCGCCGACCGACCCGGCCGTCGTCTTCTCGGTGCTGCGCGGCGGCCACCAGCTCCGGGGCCGCACGCGCACGATCCTCGAAGGCGAATCCGGCGCGAACGATCCGGTCGGGATCGCGTTGATGCTCGGACTGATTGCGTTCGCGACACACGCGGACGCAAGTTTTTGGATCGTCGGTCGCGTACTCGGCGAGCAGGTCGCAATCGGACTCCTCGTCGGGCTCGCCGGTGGCTTCCTCGAGCGGAGGCTGCTGCGAGTCGGGTGGTTACGGACGCTCGTGCTCGTCGCCATCGTCTACGTGGTCGCCGACCTCGCGCACGGGTCCGGCTTCCTTGCGGTGTTCGTGATGGGGCTCGTCGTGGGTGACATCGAGGCGCCGTCGCAGTCGTTGCAGGACCGGCTCGCGTCGGCTGCGGAGATCGTCGCATTCGTTGCGCTCGGGCTGACGGTCAACATCTCCGGCATCGGCGCCGGCCGCTGGGCGGAGGGGCTCGCACTCGCTGCGTTCGTGACGCTCGTCGCGCGCCCGGCGGTCGTCGGCGCGCTCCTTGCGCCCGTGCGGCTACGTCACGGCGAGCGGCTGTTCGTGACCTGGGGCGGGCTGAAGGGCGCAGTTCCGATCCTGCTCGCTGCGTTCGCCGTCACGCATCACGTGCACGACGCGGCGCGCATCTACGAGACGGTGTTCGTCGTCGTGCTCGCGTCGGTAGTCGTGCAGGGCGGGACGATCCCCGCGGCGGCGCGGCGGTTGGTTACGCCACGCGCCGCACGTGCTGGCTGAGCCCGCCTGCCTGCACGCGCTCGTAGGCGTCGACGACACGCACAGCACCTGCATCGTGCGCGATCGGCTCACAGACGACGCAGACGGTCTGATCGCGCCGCGACCAGCGCCACGTCCGGTAACGCTCACCGGCGAGCAGCGTGCGGCGGCAGATCTGGCACATCGCCATCTGCCGCCTCACGGTAGGCACGGCCTCGGACGGAGCTAATAGGTGTAGAAGCCCTCGCCGGTCTTGCGGCCGAGCTTGCCGGCCTGCAGCATCCGGACGAGGCGCGCGGGCGGCGCCATGCGTGGCTCGCGCAGCTTCGCGTACAGCGCTTCGCTCGCGTGAACGTGCACGTCGGCGCCGACGAGGTCGAGCAGCTCGCACGGTCCCATCGGCCAGCCTGCACCGAACTTCATCCCCGCGTCGAGATCCTCGGGCGTGACTCCGGCTTCGTCGAGCACCCGCACGCAGTCGTTCAGGAGCGGGATGAGCACGCGGTTGACGACGAACCCCGGCGTGTCGGTGCAGCGAATCGGCGTCTTGCCGAGCTTCGCGCCGAGCTCGAAGGCCGTCTCGAAGACGTCGGCGGCCGTGCGCTCCGCGCGCACGATCTCGACGAGCGGCATCAGGGGCGCCGGGTTGAAGAAGTGCATCCCGACGGCGCGCTCCGGCCGCTTCAGCACCGACGCGATCTCGGTCACCGAGAGCGCAGAGGTGTTGGTCGCGAGGATCGTGTCGTCACGGACGACCGATTCGAGCACTTGAAACAGCTCGTGCTTCACCTCGAGGTCCTCGTACGCCGCTTCGATCACGACGTCGCAGTCGGCGAGATCGGCAAGTGCCGTCGTCAGGCTGAGCCGCGCGACCGCGGCATCGCGCCCGTCCGCCGTCAGCGTTCCCTTCTCGACCTTGCGCGTCAGAAAGTGTGCGATCTGGTCGCGCGCCTGCTCGGCCCGGCCGAGGTCGACCTCACGACCGATCGTGTCGAAGCCGGCTTCGACTGCAAGCTGCGCGATCCCCGAGCCCATCGCGCCCAGGCCGACGACCCCGATCTTCACAGGCGCTCGACGACTCCCGCGATCGCCATGCCGAAGCCGACACACATCGACGCGATGCCGTAGCGCCCGTCGCGACGCTCGAGCTCCGAGACGAGCGTCGAGGTAATGCGAGCGCCGGTCGCGCCGAGCGGATGTCCGAGCGAGATGCCACCGCCGTTCGGGTTGACGTCACCCATGCGCTGCTCGAGGTGGAGGTCCTTGGCGGTCTGGAGCACGACCGACGCGAACGCCTCGTTGACTTCGATCACGCTCATATCGTCCATCGTGAAGCCCGCCTTGGCGACCGCCTTCTCCATCGCCTGCGGGTTCCCGTGCAGCATTCGTGTCGGATCGACTCCGGCGATGCCGAACGAGACGAACCGGGCGCGCGGCTGCAGCCCAAGTCGGTTCACCGCGGCCTCGCTCGCGATCAGGACGGCCGCCGAGCCGTCGACGATCTGCGAGGAGTTGCCGGCGGTCACGACGCCATCGGGACGGAACGCAGGCTTGAGCCCAGCGAGCGCTTCGAGCGACGTTTCACGGCGGGCTGCTTCGTCGACGGCGAACACGGGAGGCGCAGCAACACCACCGCCGGTCGGTGCGGTCGGCGCCTCGGGAAGCTCGATCGGGATGATCTCGCGCTCGAACTTCCCCTCGTCGGATGCGGCGAGCGCGCGGCGGTGCGACTCGAGCGAGTACGCGTCGAGCTCCTCGCGCGTCAGCTGCCACTCCTCCGCGAGCAGCTCGGCCGAGGTTCCCTGCATCACGATCTCGTGGCGGTCGGTCACCTGCTCCGAGATCGAGCCGCCGTTCGAGCCCATCGGAACGCGCGACATCATCTCGACGCCCGCCGAGACGACGAGGTCGAGCTGCCCGGCCATGATCGCGGCAGCGGCGTTGAAGTTCGTCTGCATCGAAGAGCCGCACTGACGATCGACGGTCGTCGCCGACACCTCGACCGGCCAGCCGGCCGCCAGCACCGCCATGCGCCCGACGTTCCAGCCCTGCTCGCCGATCTGCGTGACGCAGCCCATCTGCACGTCCTCGATCTCCGCCGGGTCGAGATCGTGGCGCGCGATCAGGCCGTTCAAAACCTGTGCGGCGAGGTCATCACCGCGGAGCACGGAGAGCGTCCCGTTCCTGCGCCCGATCGGGGAGCGAACCGCGTCGACGATGAAGGCATCCATCACGTCAACTGTACTCCGGGCGCCAGGGCTGCTCGTGGTGCGCGAGGTAGACGCGGACCGGCCGCAGATCGTGGATGCGCAAGATCGACGGGCTCGCGCCGTCCACCAGCTCGCGCATCGAGTAGGTCACATCGCCGCCGAGCACGACAAGGCCGTCCACCGTCTCGACGAGAACGGACTGGTGGCCCGGCGAGTGCCCGGGCGTGGCGAGCACCGACACGCCGTCGAAGAGTTCGGCGTCGCCGTCGAGCTCGACGTATGACTCGCCGTCGAAGTGCACCCATTCGACGAGGTAGTCCGGCTCGACGGCCGCGTCGAGCTCCGCGCGCTGCACGTAGGTCGGCGTTCCGGCGAACCGCCGGTTGCCGCCGCAGTGGTCGAAGTGGAGGTGCGTGTTGATCACGGCGCCCACATCGCCGAGCTCGGGCCAGGCGCGCAGGACAGGCCCCCACTCCGCATCGAGCTCCGGCGTCGAGTCGATCATCCCGGTGTCGACGAGGATCGTTCCCATCGGCCCGTCGATCGCCCAGCCGAAGACGGGCCAGAGCGCACCGTTCACGGTGACATCGCAGAAGTGCAGCGACCGGACGGTGTTCAATCCGCGAGCGCCGGCTCGAACGCGAGGGCGCGCCTCGCACGCCACTCGAACCACAGATTCACGCCCCCGTAGGTGGCAACCGCGTAGACCCAGCCCGCGAGGCAGTCCACGACGTAGTGCTCGCCCGAGTAGACGAGGGCGAACGCCATCGCCGGCGGATAGAGCGCGAGCAGCGGACGGGCGGGCCGCGGCACGAGCCGCCAGAGGTAGAGCGTTACGAGCAGCGCGTACGCCGCGTGGAGCGAGGGCATCGCCGCCACGTTGTTCGCGTAGCTCTGCCCTTTCTCGAACAACGACCCGTAGTGCGCGATCGGCACATGCCGCCACACGATCCCGATCAGGCGATTGGATTGCCCGACGGTGCCGTGCTGGGCCGCGAGCCACGGCGGCACCGCCGGGTAGAGCGCGTAGGTCGCGAACCCGGTCAGGGCGAGGACACACACCATCGTCGCGAAGCGGGTGAACTTGTCATGCGCCCAGGTCCAGAGGATCGCCGCGACGACGAGAGTTGCGAAGAAGTGCGTCAGGTAGACGAACCACGCCAGGTAGTCCCACCACTGCAGGTCGTTCGTGCCGTGCCACAGGTGTGACTGGAGCCAGACGGTCGGAATCGGCTTCCCGAACAAGGCGGCCTCGAGGTGCACCTGGGGGAACTCGCGCGCCGGAAAGACAAGGCCGTCGGCGAAGCCACGCAGCCGGTCGTAGAGGAAGAGCACCGCGACGAACGGCCCCCACTCGATCGCGAACCGCGGCACGCGTCTCCGCAGGTCGGTAATCGAGAACGCGGCGACGCCGATCGCGAACCAGACGACCACGAGATCCTTGGAGGTCGGGACGCCGAGGCTGAACACCATCGCCGCGGAGGCGACGACGTACGCCACAGGCACCCAGAACCTGAGTCCGTTCCTCGGGCTCACAGAGCGCATGTTCTCATTACCGTTGCAGCATGGCTACAACTGCCACCGACCACCCGTTGCTGATCGGCGGGGAGCGCGTCGAGACCGGTGACTGGATCGAGGTCCGCTCGCCGTATTCCCGCGACGTGATCGGGCGGATCGCGAAGGGCGGCGCAGCCGAGACGCGCAGCGCCCTGAGCGCGGCGGCCGCCGCGCTCCAGAGCTCCCTCCTCGCGCACGAGCGGGCGCGCATCCTCGATGCAACCGCGCAGCTGCAGCGCCGACCTTCCGCGCCGACCAGATGCCCTACGGCGGCGTCAAGGCCTCCGGGAACACGAAGGAAGGCCCCGCGTGGCCGTGCGCGAGATGACCGAAGAGCGTCTCGTTGTTTTCAATCTCTAGACGCGTGAACACACGCGCCCAAACACCGCCGAGCGCCTAACTAGACTCGAGGCCATATGTCCCCGCTCCTCCGCCGGCGTGCACCCGATTCCGCGGGAGTCGCCCCGCACCGCGCGCACGCCGGGCTGCTGCGCCGGGAGCGGCGCGCGCTCCTCAAAGCGCGCACGGAAGCCTTGAATGAGCTCGGTGGCCTGCTCGTCGAGATGTATCGCCGCGGTGGGTTCCGCGACGACCTGCTCGCCGAGCGCGCGGCGGCGATCGTCGGCATCGACGCACGGCTCGCAGAGATCGACGCGCTTCTACACACGGGGCGCAACGTCCCGCGGTGCAGCTGCGGTGCGCCGCTGCTCCGGGGCTCGCGCTTCTGCCCGAACTGCGGGCGGCCGGTCGGAGCGGACGCCGAAGGCGCCTCCGAGGAGACCATCATCGAACCGGCTCCCGGAAGCTGATGGACGACCGCGAGTCCGCGATCTCGGCGGCCGACCGCACCTGCCCGCGCTGCGGTGCGGCGCGCGAGCCCGATCAGCGCTATTGCCTCGAGTGCGGGCTCGTCCTGCCCGAGGTGGCCGGCACGCTGCCCTCGCTGCGGCGCCGGTGGATCCGCCGCCTGGGGTGGTACCCGGGAGACTGGATCTGGGTGTCGCTCCTGACGCTCGTCGTTGCGGGCGCGGGCGCGGCCAGTGCGATCATCCTCACTCGTCACGTGAACGACAACAGCGGGTCGGTGTACACGGCGCGGCCGGCGGTTTCCGTCACGGAGCCCGCGCCGGTCCCCACCGTCACGACCCGGACAACGGTCGATACGTCGACGCTTCCGACGGCGCCCGAGCCCACGACGACAGCGCCGGTGCGGCCGCCGGGGCCGAAGAACGGGCACTTCGCCTGGCCGAGAAACGAGAACGGATGGACGATCGTGCTCGTCTCCTATCCGAAGACGAATGGGCGCCCCTCAGCCCTGCAGACGGCCGACAAGGCCGCACGATCAGGTCTCAATCAGGTCGGCGTTCTCGATTCGAGCCTCTACGCCAGTCTCCAACCCGGGTACTACGTCGTCTTCACCGGTGTCTACCCTGCGAAGGCCGACGCAGACGCAGCGGTCGCAACCGCACGGCAAGCCGGCTTCGGCGGGGCCTATTCCCGGCAAATCGCCCGCTGAGGCCGTGATTCAGGGTTAGGAGCGGTGCCGTCGGGTACGGATCGATTTACGACAGCCGCAAGCGTTTACCAGACAGAAAACATTTGTAACAGCCCTAGTTGACCAGGTAGAGTCGGCGCCTAGCAACGTCGGCAGATGAGATTTACCGCATCTTAAAGGGCGTTTGGCTACAGTCGAGGAGAGCGGACTAGTTCCATATGGACGAGCGGATTCTTCATATTCAGCACTGCATGTATCAGTACTCGCGAGCGATCTATCGCTCGATCAAGGACCTGATCGACCCCTACGTCGACCAGGAGACGCAGCTCGAGTACCGGCGTGAGGTGCTCGCTGCGACCGAGGGGACGATGCAGCGGCTCGCCGCGGACCCGCACTACTTCGCGAAGCCCGACAAGGCGCTCTTCCAGGACATCCGCCGGTATTTCCCGATCACGGTGCAGGCGCAGGTCGCCTGGGCGGTCAACCAGGGAGTCGACGCCGCGGTGAGCTTCGTCGAGGAGCAGATCGAGGCCGGCGCGTTCGACGGCGGAGTTGCCCGCTGCCGCGCGACGACGCGCAAGGGCAAGGCCTGCCAGCGCACGCCGCTGCCCGACCGCGACTACTGCCCGTCGCATCAGCACCTCGAGCGCTCAAAGGCTGCTGCGTAAAGCGTGCGCTAGGCTCGCTGTCCCGGCGTAGGCTCGACGGAGCCGCCTGGAAGACAGATGAGTCACGACACTGACAAATTGATTCGCCAGCTTTCGCTGGTCGCGTTCCTGATGGCCGAGCGACGTCCGTTGACCGCGCGCGACATCAAGTCGAACGTCGAGGGCTACCAGGAGATGAGCGACGAGGCGTTCGCGCGTCGCTTCTACTCCGACCGCGCAGAACTCGTCTCGCTCGGCGTCCCGCTCGACTCGCAGCGCGACGAGTTCACCGGCGAAGAGCTCTACACACTGCGTGCCGAGCGGTACTTCCTCCCCGAGCTCGAGCTCGACGACGAGGAGTTGGCCGCGCTCCAGACGTGTTTCTTCTTGCTCGAAGGGCGGTTCGCCTACGCCGAGCCGCTGCGCCTCGCGCTGCAAAACCTCGCACTCGGACGCTCTGCGGGCCCGCTTGCCGCAACGCCGACCGGCACCGCCGGCCGCGTCGAGGTGCGCGACCCCGACTACTCGCTCGAGCTCCAGGGCCGTCTCGGCAAGCTCGAGGGCGCGATCTCGAAGCAGCGCACCGTCAAGTTCCGGTACTGGTCGATCTACCGTGACTCGGAAGAGGAGCGCACGCTCAATCCCTACGCGCTGCTCCCGGAGAACGGCTCGTGGTACGTGATCGGCCACGATCTCGAGCGCGACGACATTCGCACCTTCCGCGTCTCGCGCATTCGCTCCGACATCCGCTTCGCGACGCGTCGTGAGCGCGACTTCCGCCTGCCGCCGGACTTCGATGTCGAGAACTATCGCGGGCGCGCCGAGTGGCAGTTCGGCGAGATCGTCGGCGAGGCACAGATCGACGTGGCACCCGACACCGCCTGGTGGGTCGAGCGCGCCTACGGCGGCGAGCGCAACCGCGTCGAGGACGACGTGTTCACGACGGAGTACGCGTCGTCGAACATGCTTGCGCGCTGGATCCTTCGCCAAGACGGCCGTGCAGTGCCGCTCGAGCCGTCGGAGCTGCGCAGGCTCGTCACCGAAGGCGCGCGCGCCGCACGGATCGCGCACGAAGGCGCCCCGCCCACCCCGGCCGCCGAGGTCGTGATGGGCGAAAGTGACGGCGCCGTCGAGCGTTTCGCGGGGCCGGTTGCGCCGGAGCGCTTCGGGGTGCTGCAGTCGCTGCTCGCCTACCTGCTGACCTCATGCGGCGAGGAACGCGAAGGCGTGATCCCGGTGCAAGAGCTTGTCGAGCGTTTCTCGATCCCGCGCGAGGCGATCGAGGAGCACCTCTCGCTGCTCAACCTCGTCAACTTCGGCGGCGGCTGCTACGCCGTGTACGCCGAGCTGCAAGGCGAGCAAGTGCACGTCGACAAGGAGCTCTTCGGCGACACGTTCCGGCGCCCGCCGCGGCTGACTCCGCTCGAAGCACGCGCGATTCGCCTCGCGCTCGAGTTCGTCGGCCCAATGGTCGCCGCAGGCGCCCACTCCCCCCTCGAGCGCGTGCGCGCGAAGCTCGAGCAGACCTTCGGCGCTTTCGACCTCACGCAGACTCCCGCCCCGCACGTCGGCGAGGAGGAAGGTCTCGTGGACAAGCTCACGCAGGCGATCAACGAGCACAAGCTCGTCGAGATCGAGTACCTGAAGCCGGAGGAGCAGGCAGTGGTGGTCCGCACGGTCGAGCCGTACTCGATCGAGCGCCGCCTGCCCAACTGGTACGTGCATGCGTGGGACACCGAACGCGATCAGCCGCGCTCCTACCGGCTCGACCGCATGCGCAGCGCGAAGGTTCTGAAGAAGAGCTTCGAGCCGCGGGAGGGCTTCGACCCGTCCGAGCTGCACGGCGCGACGAGTGCGCGCATCTGGTACTCACCCGCCGTCGCCCGCTGGGAGATCGAGAAGGGCGCACGGCTGCTCGTCGACGGCGCAGCAATCGCAGACCGGTCGGTCGGGAGCGCAGAGTGGCTCGTCGGCGAAGTGGTCTCCTATCGCGGCGAAGCGATCGTGCTCGAGCCGCAAGAGTTGCGCGCACGCGTCGCAGTCCGGGCCCGCGAGCTCGGGAACGAGCTCCGCCCGAACCGCGCCAAAGCCTAAGCCGTCCTAAGCCGGCAGGTTGACGGTGAACGTCGCGCCGCGTCCCGGCGCCGACGAGACCGCGATCGTGCCGCCGTGTGTCTCGGCGATCGAGCGCGCGATGAAGAGGCCGAGCCCGCTCCCGGGCTTCGCATCGCCGCCGGCAACACGTCCGAACTTCTCAAAGATGAGCTGCTGGTCGGCCGCCTTGATGCCGGGACCGTGGTCGCGCACCGACACGAGCGCCGCACCGTTGGACTGCGCCACGCGCACCTCGACAGGCCCGCCTACCGGTGAGTACTTCACCGCGTTGTCGATCAGGTTCCCGAAGATCTGCCGGAGGCGCTCAGGATCGCCGCGCACGACAACGGAGTCCGGCGCGGCCGCGACCACAATCGGAACTTCATCCTGCCCGACCGCCGCCGTCGCGACCGTGTCGCGGACGAGTGCTGCGACGTCGACGTCGGTGAAGCGGTAGCTGAAGGTCCCTGCGTCGATGCGCGAGGTGTCCAGCACATCGCCGATCAAGTCGGCGAGCCGCGTCGTCTCGTCGCCGATCAGCGCCAGGAAGCTCTCTCGCTGCTCCGGCTGCAGCTCGCGCCACCGTGCCTGCAGCGTGCGGGCGGCGCCGATCACCGCCGCCATCGGGCTGCGCAGCTCGTGGGAGACGAGCGACACGAAGTCGGCGCGCAACGCTGAGAGGCGGCGCAGCTCCTCGACGGTGCGGCGCTCACTCTCGTACGCGCGGATGTTCTGGACGGCCGAGGCGGCCAGACGGCCGAGCAGCCCGGTGAGCTCGATCTCGTGCTCCTGGAATGCATCCCGCTCGCGGCGGCTCAGAGCGAGCAGCCCGATCGGGCGTGCGCCGGCGAGGAGGGGCGCAGCGACCCGAGAGTGCAGCCCGAGCGCGACCAGCTGCTCCTCCTCGAGGTACGCGCGCTCCGACATGTCGCGGCGGTAGATGGTCTGACCGCGCGCGACGACGTCGGCGATCAGGCTGTGCTCCGGGCTGAACTCCGCGCCGGCCGACATCGAGCTGTCGGCCTCCTCGCCTGCCGTCGCGATGATGCGCGCTATCCCATCTTCGGAGAGCACGATCGCCATGCGATCGAACGGCACGAGCCCACGCAGCTCGCGAATGAACGCGTCAACCGCCTCGTCGAGGTCGAGCGACGAGCTCAGCGCCCGCGCGCAGCGGTTCGCAGCGTCGAGCAGGTCGGCACGACGGCCGAGCTCGTCGCGCAACGTCTCGGCTTCCTCCGCCCGCTGCTCCGCCGTCGTGCGCTGCTCGTCCAGCCGGGTGACGACCGAGCCCACGAGGAGCGCCATCAGCGGGCCGGCGCCCGCTTGAAACGTGACGAACTCGATCCGGTAACCGACGTGGAACCAGTGTGCGCGCTGCTGCTCGAAGAGCGCGGCTACCGGGATTGCCGCAAGCGCGACGGCAATGCCGCCGCGCATCCCGAAGCGGACGGCTCCGACCACGATCGCGAGGAAGAGCAGCTGCCGCGTCGGCGTCCCCTGCTCGAAGCCGTACAGCACGGTGAACGCCGCGGTGATCGAGAAGTCGAAAGCCATTGCGATCGACCGGTACGCGAGCGTGTCCCGCACCGTCGCGTACAGCGCGACCGCGCCCGCTGCGAGCGCAGCCGTCAGCAGCCAGGCGACAAGCTCGTAGCCTGCTGGATAGTTCCCTGTCAGCGACACCTGCAGCACGGCAAACGGCACTGCCAGGAGGCGCACGACCGAAATCCACCACTCGATCGGCCTACGGGTCACGCGCGCGCCCTCACCCGGTCGAGCGCCCACCTCGCGTGCTCGGCGATCAGTTCGTCCTCGTCGGTGGCGTGCCGCTCGAGCACCTCCAGGTGCTCGGTGCCTCCCGTGTTTCCGAGCGCGACGAGCGCGTTGCGACGCAGCCAGCGCGGATCGTTTCGCGGCACGAAGAGCCGCGCGTATTCGCCGATCAGCGCGTCGCCGTCCTGCTCGAGCCACGCGACGAGATCGACATGCCCGCCGCCGTCGGGCACATCGGCGCGGCGTTTCTCGACGCCGCGGTTCCAGGGACAGACGTCCTGGCAGATGTCGCAGCCATAGACCTGTGCGCCTAGTTCGACGCGGTAGTCCTCGGGGATCGCCGCCGGCGCCTGCGTCCAGTACGAGAGGCACTTCGTCGCGTCGAGCGTTCCCGGCTCGTCGAGCGCTCCCGTCGGACAGGCGTCGATGCACAGGCGACACTCGCCGCAGTCGGTCGTGAGCGGCGGCGTTGCCTCGAGCTCGACGTCGGTGACGAGCGTGCCAAGCACGACCCACGAACCGTGCCGACGCGTGATCAACATCGTGTTCTTGCCGTAGAAGCCGACACCGCTGCGCGCTGCCGCCTCGCGATCGACGTGCTGGTTCGCGTCGACCAGCACGCGGTAGTTACCGCCGATCCGGCGGCCGAGCTTGTCGAGCTGCTCGCGCAGCAGTTCGTACGCGTCGGCCCAGGTGTAGCGCGCGAGCCGTCCCTTGCCAGGCGCAAGCGGCGACTCCGGCGTCCAGTAGCAGGCCGCGGCGGAGATCACGCTGCGCGCGCCCGGCAGCAGCGACTCGGGATGGCAGGACTGCTCGGGGCGCGCCATGGTGAACTTCATGCCGGCAAAGAGCCCGCGCTCGCGACGCTCGACGATGTGCCGCTCCGTGTCCACGTACGCCTCGGCACGGGCCACGCCGAGCGCGTCGATACCGAGCCCGGCACCCAACCGCATGACGTCCTGGGACGTCATGCGAGGATTGTCCTGTGAAGGCGATCAGGATTCATGAGGACGGCGGACCGGAGGTGCTCCGCTACGAGGATGTCCCCGATCCCGAGCCTCGGGCCGGCGAGGCGCTCGTCGAGCTGCGTGCCGCGTCGCTGAACCACCTCGACGTCTGGATCCGCAAAGGCTTGCCGTCGGTGCCGAAACCGCGCATTCTCGGCGCCGACGGCGCAGGAGTGATCGCGGGAACCGATGAGCGGGTTGTGATCAACCCAGGGATCATGACGGACGGGAAGATGCACATCGTCGGTGAGACGATGGACGGCACGCATGCCGAGCTGATCGCGATCCCCCGCGCCTACCTCCACCCCATTCCCGGCGACCTGACTTTCGAAGAAGCAGCTGCATTCCCACTCACGTTCGAGACTGCCTACCGGATGCTCGTCACCCGCGCGCGACTCGAGAAAGGCGAATGGGTGCTCATCTGGGGCATCGGCGGCGGGGTCGCGACCGCCGCGCTGTCGCTCGCGAAGGCACTCGGGGCGCAGGTCGTTGTCACCTCGTCGAACGACGCGAAGCTGGAACAGGCGAAGGCGCTCGGCGCAGACGTGGCCGTCAACCACGAAACAGACGACGTCGTCGCGGCCGTGAAAGCGGCTACGGGCGGCGGCGCGCACGTCGTCGTCGACAGCGTCGGCGAAGCGACGTGGAAGCGAACGCTCGATGCCGTGCGTCCGGAAGGCCGAATCGTCGTCTGCGGTGCAACCACCGGCCCGAACCCACCGGCGGCCCTCCACCGTGTCTGGTGGAAACAGCTGTCCATCCTCGGCTCCTCGATGGGCTCGCCGGAGGACTTCCAGGCTGTCTGGGACCTGATCGATGCGGGCAAGGCACGACCGGTTGTCGACAAGGTGTTCCCCCTGGCCGACACGCGGTCTGCGCACGAGCGGCTCGAATCGGGAGCGCAGCTTGGGAAGATCGTGCTCTCGATTCCGGGCTGACCAAACACAAAAGCGCCCCGGCGATGCCGGGGCGCTTTGTGGAGCACGAACGGGAAGGAGGAGGAGAAGAAAGAAGAAGAAGAAGTGCTTACGGGCCGGTGGTGGCGGCGAGTGTGACGGTGGAGGTGTAGGTGCCGGCGTAGGCGTTGCCGGGGATCGCGACGTTGATTGTCGGGGTGACGTCGATTTTGCCGAGGCCGGTGTTGAGGGCGGCGTTGAAGACC
>JANMWB010000175.1:0-1971 GCA_031393705.1 Thermoleophilia bacterium
TTCTTCCAGCCGGCGTTCGGCGGCATCGTCCCGCTCGTCGTCGAGACACCGATGCTCCCTTCTGCGAACTCGTGGATCGGGATCGCGCGGCAGGGCAGCGCGATCGTCGGGCCTACGATCGCCGCCGGCCTCTACGGCACCGCCGGACCGAATGTGGTCTGGACGATCGAGGCCGGGTCGTTCCTCGTGTCAGCAGGAGCGCTCTGGCTTGCGCAACCGCGCTCGATCCAGGCGGCGCCGCAACTCGGGATGCGAAAGGAGCTCGCCGAAGGTTTCCGGTACGTGGCCAGCGTGCCGTGGATCTGGACGGGCATCAGCGCAGCGACGGTGATCCTGATGATCGCAATGTCGCCGTACACCGTGCTGTTGCCGCAGATCGTGCAGAGCCACTACCACCGCGGTGTCGGCTCCTACGGCCTGATGTTCAGTGCGATGGCGGCGGGCATGGTGGCCGGGTCACTCGTGTGGGCGCGCTGGCATCCACGTAAAGGGCGCGTCGCGGTGTGCTTCTCCGCATTCGGCATCAACGACCTCGGGATCATCGTGGTCGCCCTCTCACCGTGGTTCCCGCTCGCCGTCGCGGCGGCAGCCTGGCGTGGGTTTTGGATCGGGATCGGGATCGCTGCCTGGATGACGCTGATCAGCGAGCTCGTGCCCGAGCACCTGCTCTCCCGCGTGCTCAGCTTCGACTACTTCGGCTCTCTGGGGCTGACGCCCGTCGGGTTCGTGCTGGCGGGGATCGCGGCGACTGCGATCGCACCGACCACGATTCTCGCCGTCGGGGGCGCCCTGGGCGCGCTGCTTTGGTTCGTGCCGCTTCTCTGGCGACGCGTCCGCGTTGTCGACTAGCGAGGGAACTCGAAGGGCGGGCCGGTGGCCCGCCCTTCGCATATCGGGGTGCGGAGATTTGAACTCCGGACCTCTCCGACCCGAACGGAGCGCGCTACCAGGCTGCGCCACACCCCGAGACGCCCGACAGGTTAGCGGGACTCGATGAACCCGAGGATGGCCCGAGCGCAGACGTCCGGGCGCTCGCCGATCAGCAGGTGGCCGCAGTCTGCGATCACCCGCAGCGGCGCCTGCAGCCGGCGGGCGTACTCGAACCCGTCCTCGAGCGGCACCTGTTTGTCCCGCGCGCCCCAAAGGACGAGCACGGGACACTCGACGCGGCCGAGATCCTCGCGCGGGTCGTCGGCTGCGAGCGCGAGACCCGCACCGAGCACGTCGGTGTGCATGGTCGGGCCGCGCAGGAAGCCATGCACCGCGCGCTCACTCAGCAGATCGGCATTCGCAACCTCGAAGCCCTCGAACACAAGCCGGCGCAGCCGGCGCGAGCGCGCCACCAGGTGGACGCGCCGTCCGGCGATCCGCCCCGGCTCGAGGATGCCGGTGAGCGCGATCGTCAGCTCCGCCCTTCGCGTTGAGCTCGAGATGCCGGCAGCGGCGGCGAGGACGAGGCTCCGCACAAGCCGCGGGTGCCGCTCGGCCAGCCGGAGCGCAACGACGCCGCCCATCGAATGGCCGACCACGTCGACCGGCCCGTCGAGCACGTCCGCCAGCACGTCCGCGAAGGCGGCGATGCTCGGGGCCGGGAGCGGCGAGGAGCCGCCGTGGCCCGGGAGATCCGGGACGATCAGCCGCCTGCCCTGGAGGAGCGGCGCCAGTTCGGAGAAGTTCCAGGCGGCCCCGCCGAAGCCGTGGACGAGTAGAAGCGGTGGGCCTTCACCACCCTCGAAGAGCCGGATCCGGGCGCCACGCCGCTCTTCGAGCCGCTCCTCGAGGCCAGGCAAAAGGTCCGACGCATCCGTCACGTAGATCGATTATTCTCAGATGACTATGAGGTTGACGGTGACAAGGCGGGGCGCGTGAGCATCAGCCCCGTCCTGCACCGAGAGGAGCTGGAGACCTGGCCCGCTGGCGCATCGTGCGCGGCGGGCTTTTTCGTGGAAGGAGCAAGATGGCAAATCACTT
>JANMWB010000182.1:0-6382 GCA_031393705.1 Thermoleophilia bacterium
AGACCGTCGGGCGCGGAAAGAAGGCGAAGTAATGGCTCCTCCTCGCAGAGCTGCCGCGACCCGCGGTCGCACGCGCCGCCGCGTTCGCAAGAACATTGCGATCGGTCAGGCGCACATCAAGACGTCGTTCAACAACACGATTGTCGCCCTGACCGACAAGGAGGGCAACGTGATCGTCTGGGAGTCCGCCGGCTCGGCCGGGTTCAAGGGCTCCCGCAAGTCGACGCCGTTTGCCGCGCAGGTCACCGCCGATTCGGCGGCACGCAAGGGCATGGAGCATGGTTTGCAGAAGGTCGAAGTGTTCGTCAAGGGCCCCGGCTCGGGCCGCGAGACGGCGATCCGCTCGCTGCAGGCAGCGGGCTTGGAGATTCTCGGTGTGAAGGACGTCTCGCCGCAGGCACATAACGGCGTCCGCCAGAAGAAGCGGAGGCGTGTGTAGTGGCTCGCGATCGTTCCCCGAAGTGCAAGCAGTGCCGCCGGGAGGGCATGAAGCTCTTCCTCAAGGGTGAGCGCTGCCTGACCGAGAAATGCGCGATCGAGCGCCGCTCCTATCCGCCGGGCGAGCACGGCCGTGGCCGCATCAAGCAGAGCGAGTATCTGCTGCAGTTGCGCGAGAAGCAGAAGGCCCGCCGGTTCTACGGTCTGCTCGAGACGCAGTTCCGCACGTACTACGAGAAGGCCAACAAGCAGGGCGGCATCACCGGTGACAACCTCCTGCGCATGCTGGAGACCCGGCTCGACAACGTCGTGTACCGCCTCGGCTTTGCGGCCTCGCGCGCTCAGGCGCGTCAGCTCGTCCGTCATGGGCACTTCTCGGTGAACGCCCGCCGCGTGAACATCCCGAGCTACCAGGTCAAGCCTGACGACGTCGTCTCTCTGAAGACCGGGTCCGGCGCGGAGCAGATCGTCCGCGATGCAACCGACCTGACCGCTGCCGTCGCACCTTGGCTGCAGGCAGACCACGACGGGCTCAGCGGAACCGTCTTGAAGTGGCCGGAGCGTGCCGAGATCGACACCCCGGTTTCCGAACAGTTGATCGTCGAGCTCTACTCCAAGTAGTAGAGCCCGCTTAAGAAAGGACACAAGTGGCAGTACGCGCGACTGATTTCCAGATGCCGAAGATCACCCACGAAGAGGTGAACGAGAACCGCGGCGTGTTCGTCATCGAGCCGCTCGACCGTGGCTTCGGTTACACGTTCGGCAACTCGCTGCGCCGGGTGCTGCTCTCCTCGTTGGAGGGCGCCGCGGTCACCTCGGTGAAGATCGAGGGCGTCGCGCACGAGTTCACGACCCTGCCGGGCGTCCGCGAGGACGTCACGGACATCATCCTGAACCTGAAGCAGCTCGTCTGCATCCTCCACGGCGAGTCGCCGGAGGTGGAGGTGCGTCTGACGAAGCGCGGTGAGGGCATCGTCACGGCAGCCGACATCGAGGCCCCTGCGGATCTCGAGATCCTCAACCCGGACCTCGAGATTGCTAACCTCTCGTCGAAGGGCCGCCTCGAGATCACGCTCACGATCGGGCGCGGTCGCGGCTACGTCCCCGCTGAGGGCAACCGCGGCCAGTCGCACACGATCGGCGTCATTCCGGTCGACTCGATGTTCTCGCCGATCAACCGCGTCGCCTACGACGTGGAAGCGGCACGTGTCGGTCAGCGCACCGACTACGACAAGCTCATCCTCGACGTCACGACCAACGGCTCGATCGATCCGAAGGACGCGATTGCCGAAGGTGCCGAGATCCTGATCCGCCAGCTGGCGATCTTCACCGACCTCGAGAAGATCGAGGGCTTCGGCGAGTCGGCTGCGCAGTCACAGGACGGCGCCGGCGAGTCGGCGGGCGTTTCGCTCGCAGGCGGCATGGAGAACTTCCCGATCGAGGAGCTCGAGCTCGGCGTTCGCTCGTACAACTGCTTGAAGCGCGTCGGCATCGAGACGATCGGTGACCTCGTGACCAAGTCGGAGAACGAGCTGGCTGCGATCCCGAACTTCGGCAAGAAGTCGATCGAAGAGGTCAAGGAGACCCTGGCCCAGCACGGCCTCGGCCTTCGCGGCTCCAACGGGGCGGAAGGCTAGTCCCAGTGCGTCACGCTCGCGCAGGCAAGAAGCTCGGCCGCGATTCGGCGCACCGCAAGGCTCTGTACTCGAACCTTGCGGGTGCGCTGATCGAGCACGGGCGGATCAAGACGACCGTCACGAAGGCGAAGGCAGTCAAGCCGCACGTCGAGCACATGATCACGCTCGGCCGCCGCGGCGATCTGCATGCCCGCCGGCAGGCGACGGCGTTCCTGCGTTCGCGCGATGTGGTGCACAAGCTGTTCGCCGACGTCGCGCCGCTCTTCAAGGATCGGCCGGGCGGTTACACGCGGATCATCAAGATCGGCACCCGCCCGGGCGACTCGGCAGAGATGGCGTACATCGAGCTCGTCGACGACGAGTACGTCGCGACGCAGCGCGAGGAGCGCACGCCGGACCCCGTGGTCATTCCGGAGGAAGTCCCGGTCGACGAGGCTGCCGAAGAGCTGCCCGAGACCGACGAGGAGCTCGTCGAGGATCCGGAGGCGGCCGCCGAGAGTGACGAGCCCGCCGCGGAGGCCGACGTGCCTTCCGCCGACGCCGAGGGCGACGAGCCCACGGCGGACGCCAAGTCCTAGCCGCTCGAGCCGATCAAGGCGCCGACGACGGCGATCACCGCGCCGCCCACCGAGATCGCAAGCAGCGACTTCAAGAAGCCCGTCTGGAAGAACTTCCAGCGGATCACGGCGAGCGCGATCAGCTCGAACGCGACGACGATCCCCGCCACGACGACGGCTGCGTGGTAGTTCGTGATCAGGAACGGCAGCGTGTGCAGGATGCCGCCGAGGAACGTTCCGAGCCCGGTGATCGCGCCGCGGATCTGCGGGCTGCCGCGGCCCGTGAGCTCGCCGGTGTCCGAGAGCCCCTCCGAGAACGCCATCGAGATCGCGGCACCGATCGACGTCGCGAGGCCGGCGATGAACGCGGTGTGGGGCTTGTGCGTGTAGAACGCGATCCCGAAGATCGGCGCGAGCGTCGAGAGGGAACCGTCGATCAGCCCGACCATCGCGGGCTGGACGCGCTGCAGCAGGAAATGATGATCGTCGGACACAGATAGAGTGTACCTAACGGATGCCAAGTGAATAGAGCATCAGGCAGGCCTTACAAGGCGTGCAAGGAGCGCCTGACGTGCGGCTGAAGCTCACGATCGAGTACGACGGCACCAACTTCCGCGGCTGGGCGCGCCAGCCGGACGAGCGCACCGTCGAGGGGGAGCTCAGGCGTGCGATCGGCGAGCTGTACGGCGCCGGCGAGCTGGTGGTCGCGGGGCGCACCGACACCGGCGTGCACGCGCTCGCCAACGTCGTGTCGGTAGACGTCGAGGGAGGGCCGCCGCCCGACCGTGCAGTGCAGGCGATCAACACGCGGCTGCCGCGTGACGTGGCGGTCAGCCGGGCCGAACCGGTTGGCGGCGACTTCCACGCCCGCTACGACGCGCGCACGCGCTCGTACCTCTACCGCGTGTGGCGCCGCCGTGAGCGCTCCGCGCTGGAGGCGCGGCGGTCGCTCTGGTACCCGCGTCCGCTCGACCTGGCTGCACTGAACGAGAACGCGCAGTCGTTGCTCGGCGAGCACGACTTCCGTGCTTTCACCCCCGCGGAAACGGAGCACAGGCTCTTCACGCGGACGATCGAGAGCGCCGGCTGGTCCGAGCTCGACGAGAACGTTGTCGCCTTCGAGATCAGCGCTGACTCGTTCCTCCGCCACATGGTTCGCACAATGGTCGGCTCGATGCTGCAGGGCCACGACCTGGCCCCGCTCCTGACCGGCCGGCTCCGTAGCGACGCAGGCGTCACAGCCCCGCCG
This sequence comes from Thermoleophilia bacterium, assembly GCA_031393705.1. Classification (GTDB taxonomy): domain Bacteria; phylum Actinomycetota; class Thermoleophilia; order Gaiellales; family Gaiellaceae; genus PALSA-600. The sequence goes on from JANMWB010000182.1 coordinate 3,882, forward strand.
CACGGCCTGTACCTCACCGACGTCACCTACTGATGCTTGATCGGGCTCCGTTCAGGGGAGACAATCAGCAGGTGCACACGTGCCGCCATTGTGGGAACGGCGTTGAGGACAGGTTTCGCTTCTGTCCCTGGTGCGCCGTGCCGCAGCGCAGCAAGCTCGTCGAGTTCTTTGCCCCGCATCCCGAGGTTCCCGGCGACACCGGCCGAGCGCTTCGCGTGTCGCGGTACTTCGCGAACGACGAGCGGCCGTCGCAGTTCCGCTTCAGCATCTGGTCGGGCGACTCAGCAGACGCCGCGGTCTCGCTGACCGAGGACGAGGCTGCTCGCCTCGCGCAGTTCGTAGCGCCACCCGCGCGCAGGCCGCTCCTCGACCAGCTTCGCGACTCGCTCCGCCTCTGACCCCTCTGGAGCAGATCCGCCGGCGGTTCGACGGCGCCCTCGGGACGCTCGAAGAGAAGCCGCTCGTCGTCGTTCTCGCCGCGGCGGGGGCGACCGTCGCAACCGCTGTCGCGCTCGGGTCGTTCGCCGGTTGGCCGAAGGTGCTCCACCTCGTCTACACGAGCCACTCGTGGCTCTGGCTCGGTGGCTGCCTCGTCGGTGAGCTCATCGCCTACGCCGGTTATGCGTTGACGCTGCGTGACATGGCCCGCGTCGACGACGGCGGCGAGATGAGCCTCGAACTGTCGGCGAAGACGGTGGTCGCGGGTTTTGGTGTGTTCGCCGCGACGCGGGCGAGCGGTGGCTTCGCCGTCGACTACTGGGCCTTCCGCCGAACGGGCGCGAGCAAGCGTGCAGCGGCGCACCGCGTGCTCGGGCTCGGGTTCCTCGAATACGTGGTGCTCTCGTTGATCGCGCTCGCCGCTTCGGCTGCGCTCTTCGCCGGGGTCGACGGGCACGCAGGTCTCTCGACGACCCTGCCGGGCTTGATCGTCGTCCCGGCCCTGGTGCTCGCCGCGTGGGCGACCTCGCCCAATCGTGTCGACCGGCTGAGCCGGCCTGCCTCCGGGCGCGTCAGGAACGTCCTCGCGAACGGTGTCGCCGGAGCGAGCTACGTCCGGCAGTTGCTGCTCAGTCCGCGCGAGCACGGCCTCGGCCTGCTCGGAAACGTCATGTACTGGGCCGGTGACATCGGGTGCCTTTGGGCGGCCCTCATGCTGAGCGGGTCGTCGGTCTCGCTGGCAAAGCTCGTGCTCGCCTACGCGGCCGGCTACGTGCTCACGCGACGCGCGCTGCCCGCGGGCGGTGCGGGCTTCGTGGAGATCGCTCTCACCTTCGCGCTCGTGAGCGTCGGAGTCGGTTTCGTTCGGGCGCTCGTCGCGGTGGTCATCTATCGCCTCTTCAACTTCTGGTTGCCAATCGTCCCGGCGCTGCTTCTGATGCCGGCGATCAAGGATCTGCGGCGGCGTTTCCGCGTGGCGCCGAACCCCCGCGCGGACTGACACTCCGCGCCTGATGCGCTGGCTACGATCGGCGCGTGCGTTATCCGATCGTTCTCTTCGATCTCGACGGCACGGTGATCGACTCCGGGGCGATCATCCTCGCCTCGATGAGACACGCTGCCGAGACGATCGTTGGCGGCGAGTGGGCGGACGACGAACTGATGAAGGCAGTCGGTGGACCTGGACTGGAAGCCCAGATGGTCGCGCTCGATCCAGACCGCGTCGACGAGCTCGTCCGGGTGTACCGCGAGCACAACGAGCCGTTGCACGCCACGCTCGAGTGCTGCCTTGGCATGGACGACGTGCTCGCGACGCTCAAGGAACGCGGCCACCGGCTCGGCATCGTCACCGCCAAGCGCCGGCTGACCGTCGACCTCGCGTTTGCGCGGCTCCCGATCGAGCACCTGTTCGAGACCGTGGTCGGCGGCGACGAGACGGAGTACCACAAGCCGCACCCGGCACCTTTGCTCCTCGGGCTCGAGCGCCTCGGCGCGTCGCCTGCGGATGCCGCGTATGTGGGTGACTCGCCGTTCGACATGCAGGCGGCGAAGGCTGCCGGGCTCTATGCGATCGGCGTCAGCTGGGGGCGCATCCACACCGCCGAGAAACTGACCGATGCCGACGTGATCGTCGACCGCGCGGAGGAGCTGCTTGACCTCGTCTAGAACGGAAGTACAGCGCGCCGACGAGCTGCGGTCGAAGCTCAACCGCTGGCTGCACGAGTACCACGTGCTCGACAACCCGAGCGTGGACGATGCGATGTACGACCGCCACTACGACGAGCTCGTCGAGCTCGAGCGGGAGTATCCCGAGCTCGTTACACCGGACTCACCCACGCAGCGCGTCGGCGCACCGGCGTCCGAGAAGTTCCAGAAGGTGCGCCACCTGACCCCGATGGGGTCGCTCGAGAAAGTGACGACGGACGAATCGCTCGTGAAATGGGCCGAGGACGTGCAAAAGCGTCTCGACAGCGACGAGCCGGTGGCCTTCGTGCTCGAGCCGAAGATCGACGGGCTCGCGATAAACCTCACCTACGAGAACGGTCTCTTCACGCGCGGCGCGA
>JANMWB010000190.1:0-1840 GCA_031393705.1 Thermoleophilia bacterium
ACGAGCAGCGCTTCGCCGCCGACATGGAGCGGCGACGAGAAGCCACCGGTCTGCACGCCCGTGTTGAACGACTCGAGTCGCCGCCCTGTGGTCAGGCGTAGCGGGAACTCCGCGTTGAGCACGTCCACCGGTGGCGAGTGCAGGACTGGCGTGAACGGCGCGCGCTGCTCGACGACGTCGTCCCACAAGCGCCCGTGCAGGAACTGGTCGCCGGGATGCTCGTCGTCCCAGCACGGCCACTGGATCCCGCCGAGCTCCTCGAGCCGCTTGTACGACATGCCTGCGTGCATGGGTGAGAGCGTCCGCAGTTCGTTCCAGATGTCCTCCGCGCGCGGGCTGCCGAGATCGACACCCAGCCGCTTCCCGAGCTCGTAGACGATCTCGACGTCGTCGCGCGCCTCACCGGGAGGGTCGAGCGCCTTGCGCACACGCTGCACGCGACGCTCGCTCGAGGTGACGGTGCCTTCCGCCTCGGCCCACGACGCCGACGCGGGGAACACGACATCCGCCAGTTCTGCGGTCTTCGTGCGGAAGATGTCCTGCACGACGAGCGTGTCGAGGCTCGTCAGCAGCTTGCGCGCACGTGTCTGGTCTGCCTCCGACTGCGCAGGGTTCTCACCGATCACGTACAGCGCGCTCAGCTCGCCTGCCTCGATCGCGTCGAACATGTCGGTCAGGTGCATCCCGCCCTCCGGGGGGATCGTCACGCCCCAGGCTGCGTCGAACTTCGCGCGCACGGTGTCGTTCTCCACTTCCTGGAACCCAGGCAGATGCTTTGGGATCGCGCCCATGTCGCCGCCGCCTTGCACGTTGTTCTGCCCGCGCAGCGGCTGCAGCCCCGCGCCGTGTCGGCCAACGCCGCCGACGAGCAGCGACAGGTTGATCAGCGCCAGCACGTTGTCGACCGCGTTGTGGTGCTCGGTGATGCCGAGCGTCCAGCACATCTGCGGGTACTTCGAGTTGCCCCACGCGTGCGCGAGCTCACGGATTGCTGTGGCCGGCACGCCGGTCACGCGCTCCGCTTCCTCGAGTGTCCACGGCTCCACAGACTCGCGGTAGGCGTCATAGCCGGTCGTCGCTCGTGCGATGAACTCCTCGTTCACAAGCCCGGCGGTGATCACCTCACGCGCGACCGCGTTCGCAAGCGGAATGTCGGTGCCGACGTCGAGGCCGAGCCACAGATCGGCCCACTGTGCCGACGCGGTACGACGCGGATCGACGACGAAGAGCTTCGCGCCACGATGCACGGCCTTCAACAGGTGGTGGAAGAAGATCGGGTGCGCGTCGCGCGCGTTCGAGCCCCAGAGGATGATCAGGTCCGCGGACTCGCGCAGCTCTTCGTAGGAGCTGGTTCCACCGCCGGCACCAAACACCGTCGCCAGACCGACGACGCTAGGGGCGTGTCAGGTGCGGTTACAGCTGTCGATGTTGTTGGTGCGGAGAGCGACCCGGCCGAACTTCTGAGCTGCGAAGTTCAACTCGTTCGTGGCCTTGGAGCAACTGAAGATCCCCGTCAGTTTGTCCTGACCGGCAGCGCGGCGGAAGCCGGCGGCGGCTCTGTCGAGCGCCTCGTCCCACGTCGCGGTCCTCAGCTCTCCGTCGTCACGAACGAGCGGCTGGGTCAGCCGCGTGTACCTCGGAGGCATGCGCCGATCCTAGTCTGAAACGGTGGGGCGCTCGTTTCGCATTATGGAACGGAAACGCCCGAATCTGGTTCGGCTGAGACCGAATCAGGTTCGGATCCAGCGAGCCACACCGTGGTTCTCCGGCGATAGACGTCCTCGTCGGTGCGCGCCCACTCGTGCTCTCGCGCGTAGAGCTCCTGCGCGCGCAGGTCGGG
>JANMWB010000201.1:0-14676 GCA_031393705.1 Thermoleophilia bacterium
GGGTGACGAGAATCGTGGGTAACCGCAGGTCGCGCAGCACCTCACCGAGCTCCACCCTGACCGTCTCTCGAGTATGGGTGTCGAGTGCGGAGAGCGGTTCGTCGAGCAGGAGCACTGCCGGATCGCGGGCGATCGCGCGCGCTAGGGCTACCCGCTGTCGCTCGCCACCCGAGAGGTCCCGGATCCGCGCGTCCCCTAGATGTCCGATCCGAAACCGCTCGAGGAGCTCTTCGACAGGCGCCGTCGCCGTTGCTCCGAAACGCACATTCCCCCGGACATCGAGATGAGGAAAGAGCGCGTACTCCTGGAACAGGTAGCCGACACGTCGACGCTCCGGAGGCACGTCGACCTGCCTCGCCGTGTCGAGCCACGTATCGCCGCCGAGCCGAACCGACCCCTCGGTCGGCCGCAGCAGACCGGCGACTACCCGCAGAACAGTCGTCTTGCCGGCTCCCGACGGTCCGACCAGCGAAACCGTCTCGCTGTCGCCGACCGTCAGATCGACTGCTGCGACGAAACCGCGAAGGGGATGGGAGAAGTCGACGACGAGCGCCATCGCGTGAGCACCTTGACCGAGAGGAGGAGGGCGAGACTGACGAGGACGAGCATGGCGCCGATCGCGAGCGCCACGTTGAAGTCGATGTCGAATTGTTCGTAGATCGCGAGCGAGAGCGTCTGCGTGACACCCTGCAGCGAGCCGGCGAACATGATCGTGGCGCCGAACTCCCCGAGCCCGCGCGCGAACGAAAGTGCGAGACCCGCTCCGAGGCCGCTTGCCGCCAGTGGGAGTGCGATGCGCAGGAACACGCGCCACGGGCCGGCGCCGAGCGTGCGCGCTGCGGCGATCAGCGTCGGATCGAGGGCCTCGAACGATGCCACGGCCGTACGGACGAAGAACGGAGCAGAGACGAACGCGACCGCAAGTACGACCGCCAGCTGCGTGAACGGCACCGAGGTCGAGAGGAGGCCGGTGCGTCCGAAGGCAGCCAGCAAGCCGATACCCGCCACAGCGGGCGGGAGCACGAGCGGGAGCTCGACCACGGTCAGCAGCACGTTGCGACCACGAAAGCGACGTGTGGCGAGGAGGTAGGCGGTGGGGGTCCCGAGCGCGACGACAAGCCCCTGCGCGATCGCGCTCGTTCGCAGCGAGACTACGAGTGCGTCGCGTGCAACCGGATCGCTCAGCTCGCGCACGAGCGTCGTTGGTGAGATGCGTAGAAAGATCGCGAGCACCGGCAGTGCGAGGAACGTCAGGGCAACCGCCGTGGCGGCTCCGAACACCAGCTTCACGGCAGCCCGAACCCAGTCGCGCGCAGTGTTGTGCGCCCGCGCTTCGACAGCACTTCGCGCACGAAAGCGGCGGCGAGCTTCGGGTGCTGCGTTGTCGTCGGAATGCAGAGCTCGTATTGCACTGTCGGTTGCCCCGCCGCAGGCACGGCGATCCGGAAGACCTTGTTACCGACGGGCTTGACGTCGGTGCGATACACGAAGCCCGCGTCGGCCTCCCCGAGCGCGACTTTCGCGACGACGTATTTGACGTCGTCCTCTTGGCTGACGACGTTCTTCAGCGCGCTCGAAAGCCCGAGGTTTGCGAGCAACTTGCGGGTGTAGTCGCCGATCGGCACGCCTTGCACCCCGATCACGAGCTTGATGCCATCGCGCGTCAAGTCGTACACCGAGGTGATCCGCGCGGGATTTGCCCGCGGGACGATGAGGACGACGGTGTTGGTCGCGAACGCGGCCGGCTTCGAACAGAGCCCTTGCGCGTAGAGCTGCTCCGGGTACTTCGGCGACGCGGCGGCGAAGATGTCTGCATGCGCGCCCTGCGTGATCTGGAACGCGAGCTGGTCGGAGCCTGCGAACTGGAACTTCGGTGCGTGATCGATCAGCGGGAACACCCCCGTCAGCGACGCGGCGGCGAAGATCGCGAGGAGCTTCACCGCTCGACCATCACCGACGTCGACTTGACGAGCGCGGTTGCCGACATGCCGGGTTTGAGGCCAAGCTCTTCGACGGCGTCGCGGGTGACGAGCGCTACGACCCGTGCCGGTTCGGTGACGACGATCTCCACCTGCGCCATCAGCCCGTCGATCTCGACGCTCGAGACCGTCCCGACGAAGCGGTTGCGCGCGCTCAGTCCGGACGAGCGCGACGCCGTGCGTAGGCGCTCGACCTCGGCCTCGGGGACGACCCGCCGGTTGCGCTCGTCGCGTTCGGCGCGGATCCGGCCGCTCTTGTCCCAGCGCCGCAGCGTGTCGAGGCTGATCCCGAGCCGTTGCGCGGCCTCGCGTGCTGTGTAGTTCCTAGGCATAGCCTAGGCAATGTACCTGCGCGCTCCAACCGTCGCCAACACCCCGTCGAGCTCGGGCCAGATCGTGGTGTCGATCTCGATCAGCCGCCCGGCGAGCGGGAGCGGCGGCCATTCGCCGCCGGCGGCCCGCGCGGCGACCTCGTCGGCCGCCTCGCGGTCGTAGTGGACGGGGTGGCGGGTGTCGCGTTCATGCAGCCGCGCGCGCAGCGTCGCTGGCTCCGCCGTCACGTACACCTGGACGACCTCGGCGGGAGGAAGGCCGGTGAAGAGCGTCGAGCGCTCGGTGAAGTTCGCCTCGACGATGAGGGAGACGCCTTGCTGCAGTAGTTCTTTGACGACGAGCCCGAGCACCTCGTACACGGCCGCACCGAGCTGGTGTGACCGGATGCGGTCCTCGATTCCGAGCTCTTCACCGAGGGTCTCCTTCAACGCATCCTTCGTGAGCAGTGGCAGGCCGAGGCGCTTGCGCAACTCCGCGGCGATCGTCGACTTCCCAGCGCCTGGCGGTCCGGTAACGACAACGAGCAGTGGCAACTCCGTCATCAACGGAGTGTCTCGCAGCGACACGTCGTTTGCGGGCCTGTCACGTGGTCAGTCCAGGGTCACAGAACTGTGACTTTTCATCCACAGCCTCCGAGAACACCAGGAACGACCACGCCGGACTGTCCTGACCCGACCTGGCGCGCAGAGCCTCGTTTCGTGGTCAGACCACGATGAGGAACCGTCCACAGATGTCCCGGCTGGACTAGTCCGCGAGGAGGCGGCGCAGGACGTACGGGAGGATGCCGCCGTGGCGCAGGTACTCGCGCTCGCGCGGGGTGTCGAGGCGGACGCGGGCGCGGAACTCCTTGTCGTCGGCGCGCACGGTGACTTCGCGCGCCTCGCCGTTCTCGACGCCGATGACCGAAAACGCCTCGCGGCCGGTGAGCCCGAGCGACGCGGACGACTCTCCGTCGAGGAACTGCAACGGCAGCACGCCCATCATCAAGAGGTTCGAGCGGTGGATGCGCTCGTACGACTCCGCGATCACCGCGCGCACGCCGAGCAGGTTGGGGCCTTTCGCGGCCCAATCGCGCGACGAGCCGGAGCCGTACTCCTTGCCGGCGAGCACGATCGTTGGCGTGCCGTCTGCGACATAGCGCTGCGAGGCGGCGTAGATCGTCATCTCGTGGCCGCTCGGCACATGCAGCGTCCACGTCCCCTCGGCGCCCTCCACCAGTTTGTTGCGCAGCCGCACGTTCGCGAACGTGCCGCGCACCATCACCTCGTGATTGCCGCGGCGCGCGCCGTACGAGTTGAAGTCCTTGCGCTCCACGCCGTGCCCGGTCAGGTACTCACCGGCCGGCGATTCGGGCTTGATCGAGCCGGCCGGCGAGATGTGGTCGGTGGTGACCGAGTCGCCGAGCCACACGAGCACGCGTGCATCCTTGATGTCCGGGACGCTTCCCGGCTCGCGCGACATCTTCTCGAAGTACGGCGGCTGCCGCACATAGGTCGAGTCGGGTGCCCACTCGAACAGTTCGCCCTCCGGAACCTCGAGTGATCGCCACGCCTCGTCCCCGGTGAAGACGTCCGAGTACGTCTCGGAGAACTGCTCCGCGCGCACGGACGAGGCGATCGTGTCGCTGACTTCCTTCGCGCTCGGCCAGAGATCACGCAGGTACACGTCCTCGCCGCCTTGGTCTCTGCCGATCGGCTCGGTCTGCCAGTCGATGTCCATCCGCCCGGCAAGCGCGTAGGCGACGACGAGCGGCGGCGAGGCCAGGTAGTTCGCCTTCACCTCGGGATGGATGCGCGCCTCGAAGTTACGGTTGCCCGACAGCACGGAGCAAACGACGAGGTCACCTTCGTTGACTGCCGCCGAGATCTCGTCCGCGAGTGGGCCGGAGTTGCCGATGCACGTCGTGCAGCCGTAGCCGACGGTGTTGAAGCCGAGCTCGTCGAGCGGCGCCTGCAGGCCCGCCTGCTCGTAGTAGCGCGTGACCACCTTCGAGCCCGGCGCGAGCGACGACTTCACCCATGGCTTGCGCTGCAGCCCGCGCGCGAGAGCGTTCCGCGCGAGGAGGCCGGCGGCGACCATCACTTGCGGGTTCGATGTGTTCGTGCAGGAGGTGATCGCCGCGATCACGACCGAGCCGTGGTCGAGCTCGTAGTCGGTGCCTGCGACGGCGACGCGATTGTGGCCGGGCGGGGGCGCGACCGCGACGGGCGCGAGGTCGGCCTCGGGCTCCGGCTCGCCGCCCGGCTGCTGCTCGGTGGTCGGGTCGGACGCGGGGAAGGTGTCGGCGACGGCCTTATCGTGTGACCCGTTCGCATAGTCGACGCCGAACGAGCCGAGCGACTCGAGGAACGCCTCCCGCGCCCGCGCGAGCGGCACGCGGTCCTGCGGGCGCCGCGGTCCGGCGAGCGACGGCTCGACATCGCCGAGATCGAGCTCGACGACCTGGGAGTACGTCGCGTGGTCCGACGGGTCGTGCCAGAGCATGTTCTCCTTGCAGTACGCCTCGACCAGCGCGATCCGCTCCGCGCTGCGGCCGGTCAAGCGCAGGTAGTCGAGCGTGATCTCGTCGACGGGGAAGAAGCCGCACGTCGCGCCGTACTCGGGCGACATGTTCCCGAGCGTCGCGCGGTCGGCGAGCGGCAGCGCGGTCACTCCGTCGCCGAAGTACTCGACGAACTTCCCGACAACGCCGGTCTTGCGCAGCATCTCCGTCACCGTCAGCACGAGGTCGGTCGCGGTCGCCCCTTCGGGCAGCGCCCCGCTCAGCTTGAACCCGACGACCTGCGGCACGAGCATCGAGAGCGGCTGGCCGAGCATCGCAGCCTCCGCCTCGATTCCGCCCGCGCCCCAACCGAGCACGCCGAGACCGTTGATCATCGTCGTGTGCGAGTCGGTGCCGACGAGCGTGTCGGGGAACGCGATCCCGTCGCGGTCATCCACGACGCGTGCGAGGTACTCGAGGTTCACCTGATGGCAGATGCCGGTCCCCGGCGGCACGACCTTGAACCCGCTCAGCGCCTTCTGCCCCCAGCGGAGGAAGAGGTAGCGCTCGTGGTTGCGCTCGAACTCGAGCTCGACGTTACGCCCGAACGCCATGCGCGACGCGAACGCGTCGACCTGCACGGAGTGGTCGATCACGAGCTCGGCGGGGATCAGCGGATTGATCTTCGACGGGTCGCCGCCAAGGTCGGCCATCGCGTTCCGCATCGCCGCGAGGTCGACGACTGCGGGGACCCCCGTCAGGTCCTGGAGGAGGACGCGTGACGGCGAAAACGAGATCTCGTTCGACGGCTCGGCTTTCGCGTCCCAGCGCGCGACGGCCTCCACATCAGCCTCGTCGCCGGTGCGCAGCACGTTCTCGAGCAGCACCCGCAGCGTGTAGGGGAGCCGTGCGATGTCGTAGGAGGCCTGCAGCTCGTCGAGGCGGTAGATCTCATACGAGCGATCTCCGACTGTGAGCTGAGCGGGCGAGGCCATCACCTCGATTGAACCAGAAGGGGCGTCTTTGGCCGCGTTTTCTCTGTCAAAACGCACCTCCCGTGCGCCCGCCTCGTAGACTCGCGCCCGATGGCGGAGCGGCACATCGTGGGCCTCGGCGGTGGCGGGGACACGCAAGAGCAGACCGAGCGGCTGTACGAGTACATCCTCGGCCTGACCGGGGCCGAGCGGCCGCGCGTGCTGTTCATCCCGACGGCCTCCGCGGAGGACACCGAGTACACCGTCTCGTTCTACGAGCGCTTCGCGTGCCGTGGCGAGGCGTCGCACCTCAACACGTTCCCGTGGCCGCCTGAGAACCTGCGTGAGGTGATCCTGGCCCAGGATGTGATCAGCGTGGGCGGCGGCAACACGGCCAACATGCTCGCGATCTGGAAGGTGCACGGCATCGACACGGCCCTCCGTGAGGCCTGGGAGAACGGTGTCGTCCTCTGCGGCGCGAGCGCGGGAATGATCTGCTGGTTCGAGGCAGGCGTGACCGATTCGTTCGGGCCGCAGCTCGCCGGGATGGAGTGCCTCGGTTTCCTGCCCGGCAGCGCGTGTCCGCATTACGACGGGGAGGAGCAGCGGCGCCCGCGCTACCGCGCATTGATCGACGGCGGCTTCCCGACAGGAGTCGCAGCCGACGACGGAGTCGGTGTGCATTTCGTCGGCACCGAGCTCGCCGAGGTGGTCACATGCCGGCCGGGCGCAGCGGCGTATCGCGTGACGCGCGACGGCGAGGAGAAGCTCGAGGCGCGGGAGCTTCGCTAGCCCGACGACAGCGCCGAGGCGAGCGACTGCAGGTCCGCCGCGTCGTTGTAGGCCTGCGCCGACACGCGCAGCGACCAGCCGTGACGCGTCTCGACGACGGGGACCTCGATGCGGTGCTCGTCGTACAGCCGCTGCTTGAGCCCTTGCGGGTCGTCGTGCTCGAGGCGGTAGCCACGCATCTGCACGTAGTCGCCGGTGAGCGGTTCGAGCCCGAAGTCGGCAGCTTCGAGAAGCGTGTGGCAGCGGTCGCGCACCGCGGGCCAGTCGTGCTCTGCCTGGAACTCGATCGCGTCCGCCACCGCGAGGAAGGCCGACGGATCGCGTGTGCCCTGCCAGCGATGCAGTTCGTGGAAGGCCGCGCCGTCGCCCCAGTCCCACGACACGACGAGCGGGTCGATCAGGCGCTGCGCCTCCGGCCGCGCGTAGAGGAAGCCCGCGCCTTTCGGCGCGCACAGCCACTTGTGGCAGTTGCCTGCGTACACGTCCGCGCCGATCGCCTCGAGGTCGAGATCGATCTGGCCCGGCGCGTGCGCGCCGTCGACGATGGAAAGCACTTGCGCCTCGCGTGCGCGCCGACAGATCTCCGCGACGTCGTTGACGCGTCCGCTCGTCCACTCGATGTGTGAGCAGAAGACCACCTTCGTGCGCGGCTCCGGGACGAGGTCGTCGAACGCGCGCCGCACGACCTTCGCGCCGGTACGGCGCGCGACGTACTCCCAGAGCAGCTCCATGCCGCCGTACTCGACGTCGCCCATCAGCACCTCGTCGCCGGGTGACAGCTCGAGCGAACGCGCGACGGCGTTCACTGCGGAGCTCGCGTTGGTCGCGAACGCGAGGTTGTCGGGGCTCGCTCCGACGCAGGCGGCCAGTGCGCCACGCGCCGCTTCGAGCCGCGCGGGGAAGCCTCGCTCGAGGGCGAGGAACTCGACCGGCTGCCACTCCAACTCGCGCTGGTAGCGCTGATAGGCCTCGAACACCGGCTGCGGGCAGGCGCCGAACGAGCCGTGGTTCAGATACACGACGTCGGGGTCGAGGAGGAAAAGGTTCTTCATGGCTCTTAACTCACCATTAATCGCGAATCGCAGGTCGGGGACACCTTGCGGTTATAACGGTCTTGTGCCGCCCACCCGGATCCTCTCTCTCCGCGCTGTCGAGCTTCTGGTCGTCGCCGTCGTCGGCGGCGCGCTCGCGCTCGGCGGGGCGGCGCTGCTTGGAAAGCTCGGCAGCCACACGACGATTCAGCAGGTCTCGCCGCTCGGAGGCGGTGGGGTCGGCAACGTCACGCTGCAGGCACCGACGACCGGTGCGCTGACGGCGGAGCAGATCTACAAGCGCGATGCGCCCGGCGTCGTGCAGGTCACCGCGACGGACCCGACGCAAGGCTCGTCGTCACTCGGCTCCGGGTTCGTGATCGACAAGGCCGGTCACATCGTCACGAATTTCCACGTCGTCCGCGGCGCCACGAAGGTTCTCGTGTCGTTCTCGGGCCAGGACCAGCTTGCGGGAACCGTCGTCGGCGTCGACCCCTCGACCGACATCGCCGTGCTGACGATCCAGGCGCATGCAAGCGCACTGACACCGCTCGAGCTTGGGAACTCCGACGCGGTTCGCGTCGGCGACACGGTCTACGCGATCGGGAATCCGTTCGGCTACACGCGCACGCTGACCAGTGGGATCGTGTCGGCGGTGCAGCGCAGGATCACTGCACCCAACACCCTTCCGATCGACAACGCGATCCAGACCGACGCCTCGATCAATCACGGCAACTCCGGCGGGCCGCTGCTCGACGCTGCCGGACGCGTGATCGGCGTCACCTCGCAGATCTACGCCGAGAACAGCCAGCAGGGGAACATTGGCATCGGCTTCGCGGTGCCGGTCAACACCGTGCGCAACATCGCCGCGCAGATCATCTCGACCGGCAAGGTTCTGCACGCGTTCCTCGGTGTCGAGACGGAGTCGATCACCGCCCAGCTCGCGAAGCTCTACCACCTGCCGTCGTCCGGTCTGATCATCCGGTCGGTCGTCCAGAGCGGTCCGGCCGACCACGCCGGCCTCCTCGGCGGCTCGACGAACGTGGTCGTGGACGGGGAGAGCTACCGGCTGGGTGGCGATGTGATCGTCGGCGTGGATGGGACCCCCGTCACGGCCTTCGAGCAGCTCCGCGACGCGGTCGCCCGCAAGAAGCCGGGCGACAAGGTCAAGGTCGAGGTGATCCGCAACGGCAGCAAGAAGTCGATCACGGCCACGCTCGGCCAGGCCCCTGGAGGCTGAGCCACACACGCTCCAGGCGCCGCTCCTTACAGCCGCTTCACACTCGCTACCTTGTGCCAGATGGAGCGCGGACACATCGTTCTCGAGCACACGCACGTCGCGGACGAAGAGGAGCTCTGGATCGACGAGGACGCCGATCACGACGGGTGGTTCTGCGTCCGCACCGATCCGTTCCCCTGCCCGGCAGCCGGCTGCACGTTCGTCGCCGACTTCATGACCGCCGCGCATCTGATCCTCGTCTGGGAAACGCTCGATGATCCGAATCTCTTGAAGCACGCTGCGCGTGCCCGCGACGTCGGCCGCAACCCACGGGTCACCGGCTACCGGACGGAGTTCGGCATCAGCGCGTCGTATTACGCGTGGATCGCCGCCGGCCGTCCGGTGCACGGCGTCAAGCAACACGCGTGATCGAGCAGCACTTCGGCGAGTCGCGCCCCTTCTCGCTCGGGGTCGAAGAGGAGCTGATGATCCTCGACGCTGTGACCTTCGAGCAGGTGGCGGCGGTCGACAAGATCCTCAAGGGCGTCGAGGGCCTGGACCTGCCCGGCCACGTGAAGACCGAACTCTTTGCCTCCGTCTTCGAGACGAACACGAACGTATGCGCCACCGTGGGTGACGTCGATGAGGCGCTCCCGGTGCTCCGTCGCGCGGCGGCTGCGGCCGCCGCCCGCGAAGGCCTCGCCATCGGCGCCGCCGCGACGCATCCGTTCGCCCTGCCCGAGGCGCAGCCGATCGTCAAGGAAGAGCGGTATGTGACCTTCGTCGGCTATGGCGGCATCTCCGTCCGCCGCCAAGGCGTGCAGGGCCTGCACGTGCACGTCGGCATGCCGTCCGCCGAGGAGTGCTGGCGGTGCCTCGACGCGATCGTGCCCTGGCTGCCCGTCGTGCTTGCGCTCTCCGCGAACTCGCCGTGGTACGCCGGTGAGTTGAGCGGTATGGCCTCGAACCGTGCGCCCGTGCTTGCGGAACTGCCTCGCTCGGGCGTGCCGCCGGCGTTCGTGTCCTACGCCGAGTGGGAGACCTGGGTCGAGCGTCTCGTGCGACTCGGCGTCACCGAGGAGTACACGCGCATCTGGTGGGACGTGCGCCCGCACCCGAAGCTCGGCACGATCGAGATTCGCGTTCCCGACCAGCCGACGGACGTGCATCTCTCGGCCGCGTTCACCGCACTCCTGCAGGCGCTGTGTGCCACTGCACTCGAGGGCACGCTGCCGCGCGATGAGAATGCGCTCGGCGACCGCGGGCGCGCCGACTACGTCCAGAACCGCTGGTCGGCGGCGCGTTTCGGGCCGCGCGCGCAGCTGCTTCATCCTGACGGGCAGAGCTACGTCCTCGCATCCGAGCTCGCAGCGGAGTTGATCGAGCTCGTCCGTCCAGCGTCGCGCGCGCTCGGCAGTGAGGCGTTCCTCGACCGCCTCGATCCAACGGCGTGCGAGGCCGACCTCCAGCTGCAACGTGACACGGCCAAGGACGCGGCTGCAGACGTCGTGGCGCGGACTCTCGGCTGAGTCCGAGAGTGCCGTCAGGAGTGACATAGGCGCCGTGCATAGGGCGCTCCTGGCGGTGCTTGTCGGGCTCAGTCGAGAGTCGGGGTAGGCTAGGTTCGTGGCCACCGTCACGGAGACGATCCAGGTCAGCGGCATCCGCTGCGAGAAGTGCGTGATGCGCCTCGCCGGCACGCTCGAGGGCACCGAGGGCCTCGAGTCCGCGAACGCGAACCTGATGGGCCAAGTGACGCTCTCCTACGACGACGCGCGCATCACCAGAGCTGCGCTCCTCGAAGTGATGTCTCGCGGCGGGTTCCGCGAGCAGCTCTTTGTGTAGAGGTCACTGTTTAGCGGTCTCCTCGCCACATTAAGAAGGGGAATCCGCGCGGCGAATCCAGCGTTTGGACCGCTGCTAGGGTGGCCGCCGGAATGAGTGAGAGCGCACCGACGGCCGCTGATACCCGCAGGCTCGCCGAGGAGGCGCGTGCACGTGTGCGGTTCGAAGAGGAAGCGCTCGGGTTGAGTGACCAGGTCTACCGGGTGGCCCGGCGCCTAGTCGGTTCCCGCGAAGAAGCAGAGGATCTCGTGCAGCAGACATACGAGCGCGCATTTCGCTCCTGGAAGCAATTCACGCCTGGCACCAACCTGCGCGCGTGGCTGCTCCGGATCCTCACGAACCTGAACATCGACCGCGGGCGCCGTCAGCAGCGCGCGCCGCAGACGACGCCGCTCGACAATGAGGCCGGCGACTACTTTCTCTACAACAAGCTCGAGGCGCAGGTGCCTGAGGAGAATCCCGACGAGGAGCGCGTGATCGAGCGGCTCAGCCAGGACTCGATCGTGGACGCGCTCGCTGAAGTGCCGCACGACTTCCGCGACGTGATCGTCCTCGTCGACATCGGAGAGTTCTCGTATGCCGACGCCGCGCAGATTCTCGACATCCCGATGGGAACCGTGATGTCGCGGTTGCACCGCGGCAGGCGTATCCTGAAGAAGAATCTCGCTGACGGGGTGCCCGCTTGATCGACTGGTGCGACAAGTGCGAGGAAATGATGCAGCCGTATCTCGACGGAGCACTCTCCGACGCCGAGGTCGAACAGGCCAAGCACCACCTCGAGCAATGCAGCTGGTGCGCGAAGCGCTACCACTTCGAGGAGCGCCTCCGGCACTACGTCCGCGTTGCGATCAGCGAGCCGATGTCGGCTGAGCTGAAGGCGAAGCTGTCCGCGCTGCGGACACCGCTCGACGCATAAAGCTCGTCTTACGCGCGTAGCGCGAAGCGGCCGCCGGAGAGTCGGCGGGCGTTGCCCGGGCCGTAGCGCCCGAGCGGCGAGTCCTTGAAGGGTGCGGTCGAGATCCCACTGAACCAGAACGGGGCCCTGCCGGGTGTGAGCAGGAAGTCGGCGTCTCCGAACCTGCCGTAGACCCTGTAGTCGCAGGTCCTAGCGCGCACCGAGATGCGCACATGGTCGAGGCGGCCAAACACTGTTGGCTTCTTGTCAAGACGGAAGAGTTCATGTCGCGCCGCGGCATTCCCGGCGGAGTTCCAGCGCTGAATGCACGCAACGATCGGTGTTGGCGTTGCGGCGACGAACATCAGCCTTGCGACGTGACCGTCTGCGGGCCGACGATCACGAGCAGTTGCGTCACGCCGAGGCCCGGTGCTTCCTGCGCGGTCACCGAGAGCTGGCGCGCGAGTCTCAGCCCGACATCGCGTCCGCCGGGGCCGTAAAAGACTGTTGAGGCCGGGTAGTCGAAACGGTCTGCACGGCCGACCTTCGCGATCGTGTAGCCCATCGCGCCGACGCGACTCGCGACACTGCGCGTCCAACTGATGTCGCCGTTGCCGTTCTCGACGGTGACCTGAAGCTTCCACGGCGGCACGAGGTCCGCGTTCGGGATCGCCTCTACCGTGCGCGTCTGCGTGAGGCTCAAGTTGGGGGCGAGCACCATCACCGCGAGCGCCGAGAGGAGCGCGGCGACCGCGCTGACGACGATCAGCCGCGCACGTGCGTTGACGCGGAACGACCCCGAGATCGGCAGGCCGGCGAGCCTCCGCGCCTCGTAGCGGTCGATTCCCAGGCCGGTCGCATAGAGGACCGCTGCGAGCGCGGCGGCGCTCTGCGAGGGGAAGCGGTAGAGGCGCCCGTCCTCGAGCCACTCGATCTCGTCCTCCGTGAGCCCGCTGCGGTACGCGACCTGCTTGACGGTCAGGTCACGGCGCTCCCGAGCCTCGGCCAACGGCGAGTGCTCCGGGATCGCATCGAGTGGATGTGCGAGCTCGAGCATTGCGGCGGTCCTCCTTCGCTTCTTCTCCTTGCTCCCCTCCTATCGGCGGTGATCGACGTCACCTGGAGGGGTCAAGTCGGAGCAGTCCACGAGCACGGTTTTGAAGGGATCAGTTTCGAGGGCCCGGCCGCCCTGGTCGGGAACCTCACCCCAGGCGCTGCGGGCGAGCACCACGGGGTGACTCCGAGTGCCGTCGTAGGAGGCGGCGAGCACCGGCTCCGGGCGCGCCAGCAGCCGCTCGATCGCACGCGGATCGAGGTCCGGGCCGTCGGCCAGGACGACGACGGCGCGGGTCACGTCCTTGCCGAGTGCCGCCAGCCCGCAACGCAGTGAAGCGCCAGGTCCGGCGTCCCAGTCGTCGCAACGCACGAGAGAAACGCCAGCGGGAACCTGAAGCTCATGCGCTCCTTCGACCACCACGATCTCGTCGACCGGGGCTTCGGCGAGCGCGGCGAGCACCGCCGGGAGGAGCTCGCGCTGTTTGACGCCGCCGTACCTCGACGACGCACCCGCTGCGAGGACGACGGCGGCGATCAGTGGACCGTCAGCGCGGCTTTCTCGATCTCGACCGCCTCGGTCGGAACACCCTGCCCGCCGCTCGAGGAATCGCCGAGTTGGCCGATCTTGTCGACCACCGCCTGACCCTTGACCACGTTGCCGAGCACGGCGTAATCCGGCGGCAATTGAGCGTCCTGCGTCGTGACGACGAAGAACTGACTGCCGGAGGTGCCCGGCGGTTCTGAGCCGGTCTTCGCCATCGCGACGACGCCGAGCGTGTAGCGCGTCGAGGCAGGTGGGATATCGACGGTCGAGTAGCCCGGGCCGCCCGCGCCGCTCCCGGTCGGATCGCCACCCTGGATGATGAAGCCGGGAACGATGCGATGGAAGACGGTGCCGGTGAAGAAGCTCTTCTGGACGAGGCTCGCGAACGAGGCTGCCGTCGCCGGTGAGGTCTTCACCGCCAGCCGGATCGTGAAGCCGCCGCAGTTCGTCGTGACCACAACGTCGTAGGTCTTCGCCGGGTCGAGGGGCTTCGTCGGCTTGTTGGCCGTCCGCGCCTTGCCGGCGGGCGGCATCACGGAGCGGCAGCCCGTTGCATCGGTGGTCGTCTGCTCGGGTGCCGCTGCCTGCTTCTTCGACCCACCGCCGCTGCCCCCACAAGCTGCCAAGGCGAGCAGGAGCGAGAAGACGAGGAGCGCTAGCGGCAGCCGACGACCGAGTGCCAAAGCTGGTTCACGTTGGAGATGTAGCGCTGAACACCGATCGACGGAGCGCCGCCGGCGACGTCGACCGCAGTCGGACCTGCGTTGTAGGCGGCCAGCGCGAGATCGCTCGAGTGGAACCGGTCGAGCATCTGGCGGAGGTAGCGCGCGCCGGCGAGCACGTTGGAGCTGGGCTCGTCGACGTTCAGGTTGAGCGCGGTCGCGGTTGCGGGCATCACCTGCAGGAGCCCGCGTGCGCCGGCCGCTGATTCTGCGTCTGCGCGGAGATTCGATTCGACCTTCGCCACCGCCCAGAGCATCGCGGGCGGGATGTTGGCGTCGGCGGCGGCGACTTCAAAGGCGCTCCGGAGCGCGGTCGGGAACGGGCACCGCGCGACGCGCACCACCGGCGCCGACACCAACAGCGCCGGCTTCGGGTTGGCGACAGCCGCAACCGCAACCGGCGTCACGCCGGTCCCGTTGAATCCCGCCGCCCACGCGACCGCCACGACTGCGACGACCGCGAGCAGGGCGAGGCGCCGCTGCGTCTCCCTCACCATGGACGCAGGAGTTTAGCCCCGATCGAGCGCGATTTCAGCCCGCTGTACGAGCGCCTTCGCCACGTCGACCTTGTAGGCGTTGCGGGGCAACGGCGTGGCGCCGTCGAAACCGCCCTCCAGAAGCCAGGGAATCGGCGCCACTCCCGCCAGCGCGACCCGGGTCACACCCCCGGAGCGGGCTGCCGCGACGCCGACCATCGGGAACGCCCAGCGCTTCCGCTCCATCGCCTTCAGGTAGACCGAGCTCTCGGGCTCAGGCACGTTCAGCTCGAGGATCAGCTCTCCCGGCTCGAGCGTCGTCGTGCGG
>JANMWB010000208.1:0-18915 GCA_031393705.1 Thermoleophilia bacterium
CGACGTACGGCGGATCGACTCGACCTCTTCGATCGTCATGTCGAGGTCGAGCGCGATCTCCTCGTTCGAAGGCTCGCGGCCGCGCTCGGCGCGCAGCTTCCGCTCGGTGCGCATGATCTTGTTCAGCTTCTCGACGACGTGAACCGGCATGCGAATCGTCCGCGCCTTGTCCGCGAGCGCCCGGGCGACCGCCTGGCGGATCCACCACGTCGCGTACGTCGAAAACTTGTAGCCCTTGCGCCAGTCGAACTTCTCCGCGGCGCGCACGAGGCCGATCGTCCCTTCCTGGATCAGGTCGAGGAACGGAAGACCCTGGTTCCGGTAGCGCTTCGCAATCGACACGACGAGCCGCAGGTTCGCCTCGACCATCTCCTGCTTCGCACGATGGTCGCCGCGCTCGATGCGCTTCGCGAGCTCGACTTCCTGCGCGGCGGTCCGCAGTTCGACCTTGCCGACGTCTTTCAGGAAGAGCTGCAGCGAGTCGGCTGAGAACTCCGTGTCCACCGGTTCTTCGACCTCTTCGGTCTGCGCGGCGTAGAAATCCGCTGCAGCGTCGGTTGCGACGTCGAGGGGCGTGACCTCTTCATCGTCGGTGACCTCCGCGACGATCTCGACGTCCAGCTCGATCTCTTCCTCGAGCTCGGCTTCCCCTACGACCCCATCCACTTCGACAACCTGATCCTTGCTCACGGGCCCCCCTCGCTAGCCGGAGCGTTGCCTACCGGATGCGGCACTGTCGCAGCAGAACCGGACGGACGCCATAGGCCGTGTGGCTCATCTTTGGGTGCGCTTAGTCCCATGCGTCACAAGACCGCGGAGGAAGGTATTTGCTTCCTTCCCGAGGGCGGTCTTCGGTCCCAGCGAGCGTGCGAGCCGAAACTCGGTGATCGCCTGGTTGCGCTGGCCCGTCCAGGCGAGGAGCAGGCCGAGGTGGTACCGCACGGACTGACTTTTGGGAAAACGGCGGACGAGCGGCCCGAGCTTCGAAAACGACGCCGAGAGGTTGTCCATGTCGAAGCGCCCCACGGCGGCCGCGACCTGCGCTTCGTCACTCCCTGGCTGGAGCTGCGCGGCCCGAGCCCACGCGCGCTCGGCCGAGTGCTGGTGGCCCTGCCGTTGGAGGATCGCGCCGCGCACGAGCAGCGGGTCGTGCGAGTCGGACTGGAACGGCGGGTAGCCGCTGCTGAAGTATTGGGGGTGCAGGATCGCGTCCGCCTGAATCTCGTAGAAGGTGTCGCGTCCCGCCTGCTTGGCGGCGCGAAAGGCCTGCTCGGCGTCGGCGAGGAAGCCCGCGCAGAAGAGCGTCGTCGC
Organism: Thermoleophilia bacterium; assembly: GCA_031393705.1. GTDB lineage: Bacteria > Actinomycetota > Thermoleophilia > Gaiellales > Gaiellaceae > PALSA-600. The sequence continues at coordinate 1,312 of JANMWB010000208.1, forward strand.
GTAGTTGAACTGGACGACCGGATCGTTCGGGGCGAGGAAGACCAGCTGCTCGAGGGCCATCGCCGCGGCCACCGGCGGCCGGGCGAGCGCCGCACGCACCGCGGTGACGTTGGCAGTCGGTGTCCCGGGCACGATGAACGGCTTCGGCCGCTGCTTGCACTGGGCCTTCGGCTGCGCCGGGCTCTGCCGCGTGGCGTAGACGACGCCCACCACGATTCCGGCCGCGAGAACGGCCAACAGGCCCACGATCAGCCTGACGCGGTTCGCCGGGGACATCGCGGGCAAAGCTAGCGGGAAATACCCAGCGAGCCGCTACCGTTTGGATAGTTATGCCTACCTACCGCGAACTGCTGCAGCAAACCAAGTCGGAGATCGACGAGATCGACGCCGGCGCCGCCAAGGCGCTCGACGGCGCCGTCTGGATCGACGTCCGCGAGGCCGACGAGTGGCAGGAAGGCCATCTTCCCGGCGCAGTCCACATCCCCCGCGGCTTCCTCGAGTCCCGGGTCGAGGGCGTCGCCCCCGACAAGAGCACGCCGGTGATCGTCTATTGCGCGTCCGCAGCCCGCTCCGCGTTCGCGGCGAAATCGCTCGAGGAGCTCGGCTACGAGAACGTCCATTCGCTCGCGGGTGGCTTCACCGACTGGAAGCGGAACGGGCTCCAGATCACGATCCCGCGGACGCTTTCACCGGAGCGCCGCACGCGCTACGCGCGTCACATCGTGATCCCGGAGATCGGCGAGGAAGGCCAGCTGAAGCTGCTGGACGCCCGCATCCTCCTGATCGGGGCCGGCGGCCTCGGCTCCCCCGCCTCGCTCTACCTCGCGGCAGCCGGTGTCGGCACGCTCGGGATCGTCGACGCGGACATCGTCGACGAGACGAACCTGCAGCGGCAGATCGCGCACTCGCTCGACACGCTCGGCATGCCGAAGGTCGACTCCGCGAAGGGCGCGATCGAGCGCCTCAACCCGGACGTCAACGTCGTCACCTACCGCGAGCGGCTGACCTCGGAGAACATCGACCGGATCCTCGACGACGGCTGGGACATCATCGTCGACGGAGCCGACAACTTCCCCACGCGCTACCTCGTGAACGATGCGTCGGTCTGGCGCGGGATTCCCGTCGTGCACGGCTCGATCTACCGCTTCGAAGGGCAGGTCACCGTCTTCAAGCCGCATGTGGGCCCGTGCTACCGCTGCCTGTTCCCCGAGCCGCCGCCGCCCGAGCTCGCACCGTCGTGCTCCGAGGGTGGCGTGCTCGGCGTGCTGCCCGGGATTGTCGGCTCGTTGCAGACGAACGAGGCGATCAAGCTGGCGGCCGAGATCGGCGACCCACTGATCGGACGGCTGCTCCTCTTCGACGCGCTCGCCACCGAGTTCAACGAGGTGAAGATCGAGCGCCGTGCGGACTGCCCCGTCTGCGGTGACCACCCGACGATCACGGAGTACGTCGACTACGTGGAGTTCTGCGGCGCAGGTCGGGGGAACAGTTGAGCATCGTTCGGGTTCCACCAGTGCTGCGCGCGGAAGCAGGCGGCGCGCGCGAGGTCGAGGCGTCCGGCGCGAACGTCCGCGAGATCCTCGAGGATCTCGCCACGCGAATGCCGGCGCTCGGCTCGCGCGTCTACGGCGAAGGCGAGCTCCAGTCGTTCGTGAACGTCTACGTCGACGGCGAAGACGTGCGCACGCGCGACGGCCTCGATACACCGGTGCGCGACAGCTCGACCGTGATCTTGCTACCGGCGATGGCCGGTGGTTGCTAGCAGCCTGCTCGACCTGATCGGGAACACCCCGCTGGTCGAGCTGTCCAAGCTCTCGCCCCCGGGCCGCACGATCTACGCCAAGCTCGAAGGACAGAACCCGACCGGGTCGATCAAGGACCGCGTCGCGCTCGCGATGGTCGAGGCGGCCGACCTGGCGCCGGGCCAGGAGCTGCTCGAGCCGACGAGTGGCAACACCGGCATCTCGCTCGCGCTCGTCGCGAAGCTGAAGGGCCTGAAGCTGACGTGCGTGATGCCGTCGAACGCGACGCCGGAGCGGCGCGCGTTGCTCGAATTGTACGGCGCGACGATCATCGAGTCGCCCGGAGAGCTCGGGTCGAACGGCGCGGTGCGCATGGCGCAGGAGATCGCAGCGCGCGACGACCGCTACGCGATGCTCTTCCAGTACGGGAACGAAGCGAACCCGCGCGCGCACTACGAGGGCACGGGCGCGGAGATCGCGCGTGACCTGCCTCGCGTCGACGCGCTCGTCGCCGGGCTCGGCACCGGTGGGACGCTGATGGGGACCGGCGCGCGCCTGCGCGAGGCGTTCCCGGGCGTGCAGATCGTCGCCGCGGAGCCGCTGCCGGGCGATCCCGTGATGGGCCTGCGCTCGCTCGAGGACGGCTACGTCCCGCCGATCCTCGACGTCGCCCAGCTCGACCGGAAGCTGCTCGTCTCGAATGCCGAAGCCGCCGCCGCCGTGCGTGTGCTGCTCGATCGCGAGGGGCTGTTCGCGGGCGTGTCGGCGGGCGCAGTCGTGCACGTCGCGCGCCGGATCGCCGAGGAGCTGCCCGAGGGCTCGGTCGTGGTCGCGGTGCTCGCCGACGGCGGGTGGAAGTATCTCTCCGCCCCGTTCTGGGGCGGCGAGGAGATCGACGAGGCGGTGCTCTGGTGGTAGTCCCCGACGCAATTCGGGCGGAGCTGAAAGCGCATGCGTCGGAGGACGCGCCGAACGAGTGCTGCGGCGTCCTCGTCTTCAAGGACGGCGTCGCCGAGCGCTACGTGCGCGGCCATAACAAGCTCGCATCGCCCTACCGCTACGAGCTAGAGATCGACCCGGGCGTGTGGTTCCTTGAGGACGAGGGCTACGAGCTCGCCGTGTTCCACTCGCATCCGGAGACGGAACCGCGCCCGTCGCGGACCGATCGGGAACTGGCCGGCCTCTGGTCGGGCCGGCCGTTCCTGATCTATGGGCTGAAGCTCGACGAGCTGCGTGCGTGGCGGATCGCCCGCGACGCGGTCGAAGAGATTCCGCTCGCTACGTGACTTTGAACGAGCCCTTCATGATCGTCGAGTGGGGATCGCAGACGTACTTGTAGGTCCCCTTCTTCAACGTGACCTTCCACGTCGTCGTGCCGAGACCGCCGACCGACGTCTTCTTGTTCACGCCAGGGCCGGTCAGGTGGAAGTTGTGGATGTTCGACTTGTCCGACACCGTGATCGTGTAGGTGCCTGCCTTCAGTGTCGTCACCGTCTTCCCGGCCTGCTTCAGCGAGATGTTGAAGCTAGGGCCAACGGTGGCGACAAGCTTGCCCGTGGCCGCGCCCGCGGCCGGGACGACCAACGCGGCGACGATTGCCGCAAGAGCTACGAACTTCATCAGTCAGACTCCTCTTGGTTTCGGATTTCTGCCTTCGACAGAGTACGCTCGCGCTGATGGAGCTTGCGGAAGTCGTGTCCGCCGAATCGCTCGTTGAGCCGCAGGCTCGCTATCTCGCGGATCTGATGGGCCGCGGCGTGCAGGGGACGGCCGATGCCGTCGTCCTGCCCTCGTCCGTCGAGGAGGTCGCCGCGGTGATGCGCTGGTGTTACGACAACGACGTGCCGCTGACGGCGCGCGGCGGCGGCACCGGTCTCGCGGGCGGTGCGATCCCGGTGCAGGGTGGCGTCGTGATCGGCTTCGAGCGGCTGAACAAGATCCGGCAATTCGACCCGCTCCTCTGGCGGATGCACGTCGAGGCCGGCGTCACCACCGGCGACATCCAGCGGCTGGCGCGTGAGAGTGGCCTCCGCTTCCCGCCCGACCCCGGCGCCGCCGAGATCTCCCAGATCGGCGGCAACATCGCCTGCAACGCCGGCGGCCCACACGCGTTCAAGTACGGCGTCACCGGCAACTGGGTGACGGGGCTCGAGGTCGTGCTCCCGCCGGGCGAGATCGTCCACGTCGGCGGCCCGCTACGGAAGGACGTCGCCGGCTACGACCTGAAGAACCTGCTCGTCGGCTCCGAAGGGACGCTCGGCCTGATCACGGCGGCCTGGTTGAAGCTCGTCCCCGCGCCCGAGCTCGAGCTGCCGGTGATCGGCCTCTACCGCGACGCCGAGGCCGGCATCAGCGCGATCGAGCGCGTGCTCGCGTCGGGCGTGGTGCCCGCAGCGATCGAGTACCTCGACGCGGTCACGCTGCAGTACTCAGGCGACGCGTATCCCTTCGGGCTGCCGGAGGGCGCCGCGTTCATGGTGATCACCGAAGCCGACGGCGCCGACTCCGAGGCACGGCGCGTGGCGGCCGAGCTGCAGGAAGCGCTCGTCGAGGATGCGGTCGCCGTGCACTCGCCGGTGGAGCCGTCCGAGGTCGCCGAGCTGTGGCGCTGGCGTGGCGGTGCGGCGTTCGCGATCCTCGCGCAGCGCGGCGGCGCCTACAGCGAAGACATCGCTGTACCGCTCGACAAGCTGCGCGACGTCGCGCGCGAGACGCTTGCGATCGGAGAGCGACACAACGTGCCCGCGCTCTCGTTCGGGCACGCAGGCGATGGCAACATCCACTCGACGTTCCTCTTCTCGCCCGACGATCTCGACGAGGAGCAGCGCGCTGACGACGCGTGCCACGAGCTCTTCGAGCTCGCCTTGCGCCTCGGCGGCACGATCAGCGGCGAGCACGGCGTCGGCTGGCTGAAGCGCGGCCAGCTCGAGCACCAGCTCGGCGCGACAGGCTTCGACCTGCACAACCGGATCAAGCAGACCTTCGACCCGAAGAACCTGCTGAACCCCGGCAAGAAGCGCTAGCCCTTTCTGGCCACGGTCTTGCGAGACCAGTCTCGTGGTCAGACCACGTCGGCAAAACAGCAACATTTTGTCCACAGGTCGGTTGCGCTGCGCTTCGAGTGCGCACCGCACCTGGCCTCAGCTGAGGAGCGCTGGTCCTTCTGGCCGGCGCTCTCCCAGACCAGTCTCGTGGTCAGACCACGGTGTCAGACCGCCGACGCCGAGCGGAGGAGCGCATCCAGGACGGTTGCCTGGCCGCGCATCTCGTCTCGACCGAGGAGGACGCTTCGCTCGCCGCGGATTGCTGCGCACATGTCGTCCAGCTCCGCGCGGTAGTGGTTGCCCGCGTTGACGCGATGCTCGTCGCCGTTCACGACAACGAGGCCGGGCGGATCGACGAACGGGCTCGGCACGCGCAGGATCCCCTCGGTGCCGATCACCTCCAGCTCGTTGGTGAACGACGACCGGAGCCCACACTGGAACGTCGCAGTGACATCGCCGAAGCGCATCGTCCCCGCGAACTGCGTGTCCACACCGCCGCGACTGATCCGCGCCTCGCCGTGAACACGATCCGGCTCGCCGAGCAGCAGGCGCGCCGCGCTCACGCAGTAACACCCGACATCGAGCAACGCGCCGCCCCCGAGCTCCGGCACCCACCGCGGATCGTCGTCGCGCGTCAGCATCGCGGTGAACGTGGCGTGAACCCCTCGCACCTCTCCGATCTGCGGCACCAGGTCGAGCAGCAGCTTCGTCTGCGGCGAGTGGCGCCACATGTAGGCCTCCTCGAGCACGAGCCCGCGCCGCTCGGCCTCGTCCCACGCCTCGTCCACCTGCTCCGGAATGCGCGTATACGGCTTCTCGACCAGCACGTGCTTCCCGGCAGCGAGTGCGCGCATCGTCCACTCGTGGTGAAGCGCGTTCGGCAGCGCGATGTAGACCGCATCGACTCCGTTGTCCGCGAGCATGTCCTCGTAGGAGCCGTGTGCGTGCTCGATCCCGTGCTCGTGCGCGTAGGTCTGCGCCCGTGCCAAGTCGCGCGAGCCGACCGCGACGATCTCGAACGGAGCGTCGGCGGCGCGCGCTCCGAGGATCGCGCCGTTGATCCCAGCCGTCGTCAGGAGCCCGAACCGCACCACGGCACCAACGTACACTCGCGCTGTGCACGACGCCCTTCGTCGCCGCGCCCGCGAGGGGCTCGTCTCCGCGGCAGAACGTGCGCCGGCCCGCGCGCACTTTCGTGCGATGGGGATCGACCCCGCCCGCCTCGGTGGCCCGATTGTCGGCATCGCCTCGACGTGGACCGGGACGATGCCGTGCAACCTGAACCAGCTCGAGCTCGCCGCACGCGTCGCCCAGGGCGTGACAGCGGCCGGCGGCGTGCCGCTGGGCTTCAACACGATTGCCGTCTCCGACAACCAGTCGCAGGCGACACCCGGCATGCGCGCGTCGCTGATCTCGCGCGAGGTGATCGCCGATTCGATCGAGCTGATGGTGCACGCGCACGACTTCGATGCGCTCGTCTGCGTCGTCGGCTGCGACAAGACTGTCCCCGCCGCGCTGATGGCGCTCGCACGCGTCGACAAGCCCGCGGTCGTTCTCTACAGCGGCCCGATGCGCGCCGGAGCGCTACGCGGACGTGAGGTGACGATCCAGGACGTCTGGGAGGCCGTCGGCGCCGAGGAACGTGGGCTGATCCCGCGCAACGAACTGGACGAACTGGAGCGCGTCGCGTGCCCCGGCCCCGGAACGTGCGCCGGTCACTTCACCGCGAACACGATGGCCGTCGCCCTCGACTGCCTCGGGATCACACACATCGGCGACGGGCTGATTCCTGCCGACGAGACCGCCGCGAAAGGCGAGGCCGCGGTCCGCGCCGGCGCGCGCGCCGTCGAGTTGGCGGCGACCGCGCGAACGTTCCTCGACCGGCGCGCGCTCATGAACGCGATGGTCGGCATCGCCGCGACCGGCGGCTCGACGAACGGGATCCTCCACCTGCTCGCGATCGCGCACGAGGCAGGTGTGCCGCTGACACTCGACGAGCTCGCCGACGTGGGCAGCCGGACGCCGGTGATCGCGAGCCTCGCTCCCTCGGGCCGCTTCATGGCCGAAGATCTCCATCGCGTCGGCGGAACTGCATCCCTGATCCGCGAGCTCGTGGGCGGCGGGCACCTCGACGGTTCGGCGCCGACCGTCGACGGGTCGACCCTGGAGGACGCGACGCGCTCCGCAGCGCCGCCCGACGGCGAGGTGCTCTTCACGCTCGAGCAGCCGTTCAAGCCGACCGGGGCGCTGCATGCACTGCGCGGCAACCTCGCTCCCGACGGAAGCCTCGTGAAGCTCGCAGGCGGACGGCGCGTCCATCGAGGGCCTGCTGTCGTCTTCGACAGTGAGGAGGCCTGTACGGACGCCGTGCGCGCTGGCGTGGTGACTGAGGGCGCCGTGCTTGTCGTTCGCTACGAAGGTCCCGCCGGCGGCCCTGGTATGCGCGAGATGCTCAGCGTCACGGCCTCGGTCGTCGGCGCAGGCCTCGGCGAGTCGATCGCGCTCGTGACGGACGGGCGCTTCTCGGGTGCAACACGCGGCCTGATGGTCGGCCACGTCGCGCCCGAAGCTGCTCGCGGCGGGCCGCTCGCGATCGTCCGCGACGGCGACACGATCGCGATCGACATCGACGCGAAGAGCCTCACGATCGAGCTCGACGACGCGGAGATTGCGGACCGGCTCGCGGCCTGGCAGCCGCCCCCGCTCCGGTATGCCGGCGGCGTCTTCGCGCGCTACCGCGCGCTCGTCGGCTCCGCGTCCGAGGGAGCGGTCCTCCTACCATGGGCGCAAACGAGCGTAGGCTCGACGGAGCGAAAATGTTGAGCTTCGAGGGCAAGCGCGCGCTCGTCACCGGCGCCGGGTCGGGAATCGGCGCGGCCGTCGCGCGGCGGCTCGCCGCAGACGGCGCGGAGGTGATCGTCGCCGACCTTTCTCCCGAGGCGGTGGCGGACGAGCTCGGCGCGCAGGCGGTCGTGCTCGACGTACGTCGCGAGGAGCAGGTCGCGCAGGCGATGGGCGACCTCGACGTGCTCGTCAACGTCGCAGGCATCGGCTCGACGACGAACGCGCCCGAGACGACGCTCGAGGTGTGGGAGAACGTTTTCGCGGTCAACGCGCGCGGGACCTTCCTCTGCTGCAAGTACGCGATCCCCGGCATGGCCGCGCGCGGCGGTGGGTCGATCGTGAACATCGCGTCAGTCGCGGGCCTCGTCGGCCTCCGCAACCGGGCTGCGTACTGCGCGTCTAAAGGAGCCGTCATCTCACTGACGCGCGCTCTCGCGGTCGACCACGTCGCCGACGGCATCCGTGTCAACGCGGTCGCCCCCGGCACCGTCGACTCGCCGTGGGTGCGTCGGCTCGTCGAGGACGTGGGTGAGTCCCTGGACGCACTCCGCGCGCGGCAGCCGCTCGGCCGCCTCGGCACACCCGAGGAGATCGCCGACGCCGTTGCGTATCTCGCGGCGGCGGAGTTCGTCACCGGCAGCGTGCTCGTGATCGACGGTGGGCTGACCGCCGCCTGATGCTCGCGCTCGTCACCGAGCCCGCCGTCCCCCACTCGACCCGTGTTGAGGAGATCGCCGAGCCGACCGGCGACGGCGTGCTCCTGCGCGTGCTGGAGGTCGGGGTCTGCGGAACCGACCGCGAGATCTCGGAGGGCCTCTTCGGTGTGCCCGCCGACGGCACCTCGCTCGTGCTCGGGCACGAGTCACTGGCGGTGGTCGAACGCGACGGTCACGGCTTCAGCAAGGGCGACCTGGTGACCGCGACCGTACGGAGGTCCTGCCGCCATTGCATCGCGTGCGAGGAAGGCGCACCCGACTCATGCCTGACCGGCGACTACTCCGAGCGCGGGATCACCCGCCTCGACGGCTTCGCCCGCGAGCTCGTGCTCGAGGATCCGTCTCAGCTGATCGCGATCCCGGCCGGTCTCGGACGCCTCGGCGTGCTGGCGGAGCCGACGTCGATCTGCGAGCGCGGGATCCGGCACGCGTTGACGATCGGCGGCCGCCAGCCCTGGCAGCTCGAACGTGCGCTGGTCGTCGGCGCCGGCGCGATCGGGGTGATCTCGACGTACCTCCTGCGCCTCGCGGGGATCGACGTCTGGACTGCGTCGAGGGAGCCCCGCAACGATCTCGTCACCGCGTCAGGTGCGCGCTACGTCTCCACGAAGGAGACATCGCTTGCCGAGCTGCGCAAGGAGACCGGCGGCTTCGACCTCGTGATCTCTGCCGTGCCGGACGCCCAGCTGATGGCGGACTCGCTCGGGCTGCTGCGCCGCAGCGGCGTCGCATGTCTCCTCGGCATCGACGGACGCGAGCAGCACGTCACGATCGACGGCCCGGTGATCGGACTCGACGCGGTGCTCGAGAACCGCGTGATCTTCGGCAGCGTGAATGCGCACCGCCAGGACTGGCTCACCGCCGTCGAATCGCTCGACCGCGCCCGCGAGCGCTGGCCCGAGGAGCTGGAGTCGTTCGTTGGGCTCCGCGTGCCGCTCGACCGCTTCCAGGAAGCGTTCGACTACCGCGGCGGCGTCAAGGCAACGCTCGTCCTCGACAAGGCCTAGGACCGGTAGGAAATCGTCTCGCGCTGCCCGGTCTCGCCGGAGCGCACGATCGCGTCGGCGACTTCGCCCGCGCGGTAGCCGTCCTCGAACGTCGCACCGTACGGCGCGATGTCTGTGTCGTCGGCGATCGCCTGCAGCACGTGGTGCAACTCGTGCACAAAGGTGTCGCCCCACCCGATGATGTGGCCCGGCGGCCACCAGTACTCCCAGAACGGATGGTTCGTCTCCGAGACGAGCACCGTCTTGAAGCCGCGCGCGCGGTCGCCGTCGGCGCGGAACACCTGCAGCTCGTTCAGGCGCTCCATATCGAACGCGAGCGAGCCCTTCGAGCCGTTGATCTCCCACTGGAACGCGTTACGGCGCCCGAGCGCGAGTCGCGTCCCCTCGATCGTGCCGACGGAGCCGTTGTCGAACTCGACCGCGGCCTCGAGCGCGTCGTCGACCTTGCGCCCCTCGACGAACGTCTTCACGAAGCCGGAGACCGTCTTGAGCTCACCGTTCAGGAACCGCGCGAGGTCGATCACGTGTGTGCCGATGTCGCCCATCGCGCCGGAGCCGGCAGCGTCGGGGTCGAACCGCCACGTGTCGAGCGACGGATCGTCAGCCCAGTCCTGGAGGTAGCGCCCGCGGAAGTGGCGAATCTCGCCGAGCTCGCCCGCCTCGATCATCTCCCGCGCGAGCCGGATAGCCGGCACGAAGCGGTAGTTGAACCCGCACAGGTGCTTGACGCCGGTCGCCGCCACCGCCTGCCAGATGTCGTAGCTCTCGTTCGCGTCGCGCCCGAGCGGCTTCTCGCAGATCACGTGCTTGCCCGCCTGGGCCGCCAGGATCGTCGGCTCGGCGTGCAGTGAGTTCGGGCCGCCGTTGTCGAACAGGCCGATTCGATCGTCCGCGATCAGCTCACGCCAGTCGCCCGTCGCGTACTCGTACCCGTAGCGCTTCGCGGCCTCGCCGACGGCGTCCGTGTCGCGCCCGGCGATCCCGACGAGCCGCGGCTCGAGCGGCGGCGGCCACGTGATGTAGGAAATCTTCTTGAACGCGTTCGAGTGCGCCTTGCCCATGAACGCGTAGCCCAACATGCCGATGCCGATCTCACTCATGAAGCGATACTACGTAGGTCCAATCCGACGAAGGAGCCTGAGATGGTCGACTCCGAACTGCCCGCACCCCCGGCTGGGGGCCTGCACGCGGCGCATCGCGCCCGCCTCGAACGGCACCAAGGCCCACCGGCCTTGACACCGTCCGAGTCCGCCACGCTGCTTGGTGCATGCCCTCCCCGAGGGCACGTCAATTCGGAATCGACCATCTAGTGTCCGACGCAGTCAAGTGGGGAATCATCTCGACCGCCGACATCAACCGGAAGGTGATTCCCGGCGCGCACGCGTCGCCCAAAGTCGACCTCGTCGGCGTCGCGAGCCGAGACCAGCAACGCGCCGAGGAGTACGCGAAGGAGTGGGACATCCCGCGCGCGTACGGCTCCTACGAGGCGCTCCTCGCGGACCCGGAGATCGAGGCCGTCTACATCTCGCTCCCGAACACGATGCACTGCGAGTGGTCGGTGAAGTCCGTCGAGGCCGGGAAGCACGTGCTTTGCGAGAAGCCGATGTCGCGTCACACGAGCGAGGTCGCGGAGACCTTCGACGCCGCAGACAAGGCGGGCCGCCTGCTCAGCGAAGCCTTCATGTACCGGCACAACCCACAGACGAAGCGCGTGAAGCAACTCGTTGACGAGGGCGCAATCGGCGAGCTCCGGGTCGTCCGGTCCGTGTTCAGCTACTCCCTCTACGACGAGAACAACATCCGCCTGCGCACGGACGTCGAGGGCGGCGCGCTGATGGACGTCGGTTGTTACAACGTCAGCGGGTCACGGCTTGTGGGCGGCGAGCCCGAGCACGTGTTCGGTGAGGCCTGGTACGGCCCCTCAGGCACGGACTGGGTCTTCACCGGCACGCTTCGCTTTCCGGGCAACGTGATCGGCCTCTTCCACTGTGGCACCGCGCTGCCGGAGCAGGACGAGCTCGAGGTGATCGGCAGCGAGGGCTCGCTGTTCCTCGACGACCCGTGGCACTGCGCAGTGCCGGGCATCGAGCTGCGGCGCGCAGACGGCAGCGTCGAGCAAATCGAGATCGAGCAGCAGGACTCCTACCGGCTCGAGCTCGAGAACCTGAGCGACGCGATCCGCGGCGAAGGCGAGCTGCTGCTCGGGCGCGCGGACGCCGTCGGCCAGGCACGCACGCTCGAGGCGCTGCACGAGTCCGCCACGAAGGGCGCGCTCGTCACGATCTAGGTGACGAGGCCCGCCGCTGCGATCGCGCGCGAGGCCAACTGTTCGTCGACCTCTCCCGGGAGGCCGCTCACCCCGACGGCGCCGACCCGCGTTGCGCCGTCGAACGCCGCGATGCCGCCGAGGAAGAACGTGAAGAACGGATCGAAGCTCGCCCGCTCGACCGGATCGTCCTTCACCTTCTCGGCGAGCTCGCGCGTCGAGCGCGCGTCGCTGCGGGCGGCGGTGTATGCCTTCCGCTGGGCGTTCAGGCGCGTGTCGGGCGCCGCGCCGTCCATGGTGGCCGCCGCCACGAGCTCGCCGTGACCGTCGGCGACGAAGACCGAGACGGCCCCGGGTGCCTCCGAGACGACGAAGTCGACGATCGCGCGCGCCTGTTGCAGTTTCACGCTGTTAAGGCTACACAGCGCGATTCTGCGCGACTCGTCAGACGAATGGATCGTCACTACGATGGGCAGCGATGAGCGCGCACGCCGCACCGGCTCCTGCCGGCCGCACGCTCACGATTCGCGGCACGCCGTACCCGGTGCTGCTGCCGAAGCTGAGCGATCCACGGCTGCACCTTGCAGCGGTGATCACGACGCTGCAGGTGCTCGGCCAGACGGCGTTCCAGTTCCGGGTTTCGATTGCCCAGATTCTGATCTCGCTGCTGACGTGCGCGGTGCTCGAGGTGGCGATCACATTCCGGAAGCAGCACGTCCTGATGTGGCCCGCCAGCGCGATGCTGACCGGCAACGGCGTCGCGTTCATCCTGCGCGTGCCGGGGACGCGACACGGCGACTGGTGGAGCCTGCGCGGCTGGTGGATCTTCGCCGGCACGGCCGCGGTGTCGCTGCTCTCGAAGTACGTGATCAAGTGGAAGGGCAGCCACGTCTTCAACCCGTCGAACATCGGCCTCGTCTTGTGCTTCGTGCTGCTCGGACGGAACCGGGCGGAGCCGCTCGACTTCTGGTGGGGCCCGGTCTCGGTGTGGCTCCTGTTCGCGTTCGCGGTGATCGTGACGGGCGGGCTGATGATCCTGTTGCGGCTCAAGCTGCTCTGGATCGCGATCAGCTTCTGGCTCGCGTTTGCCGCCGGGATCGCCGTGCTCGCCGCCACCGGGCACGCGATGGTCGCGCGCTGGCACCTCGGGCCGATCACCGGCCCCTACTTCTGGTGGGCGCTCCTCACCTCACCCGAAGTGCTCGTGTTCCTGTTCTTCATGCTCACCGACCCGAAGACGTCGCCGCGTGGTCAGCGCGACCGGGTGCTCTACGCGGTGAGTGTCGGGCTGCTCGCTGCGCTGCTGATCGCGCCGCTGCGGACCGAATGGGCGACGAAGGTCGCGCTGCTCGGCGCGCTGACGATCGTTTGCGCGGCGCGGCCGCTCATCGCGTTGCTGCCGCTCGCTCGCCTGCGCCTCACCGGGCCGCGCCTCGCGATCACCGCTGCCGCGGCGGCCGCGATCTACGCCTTCAGCCTGGTCGCCGTCAGCGGCCCAGCGGGCTCCGCAGCCGCCACCGGCCGGATCTCGGCAAACGGACTGCCCGCGATCACGATCGAGCCCTCGAAGGGCGTGCAGTCGCAGCTGCAGCTGCCGATCGCACGCGTGATCGTGCGTGACCTCGTAACGACCGTTCACGCACGCCACAGCGGCTCGGTGCGGATCCACCTCGAGCCCGGAGCAGGTCAGGACCCCCCGTACGCAGTCGCCCAACTCGCCGGCGTCACCTACCGCCTCCACCAGGACGGCGCGCGCTGGAAACTCGGCTCGCGGCCCTCCGGGCCGACGTTGGTGCAGGCGCCGGCGCCGCTCGGCGGCGTCACCTTGACCGACGTCGCCGCACGTAGCGGTATCGACTTCAGCCAGGGCTCCTTCCGCTACGGAATGACCAACGACCCGCAGGCGATGATGGGCAGCGGCCTCTGCTGGCTCGACTACAACAACGACGGCTGGCTCGACCTGTTTGCCGTCAACGGCTACACCGACAACAACCTGCCTGCGTGGGAGGCTCACGGCGGCCTGCCGACCGGGCACCTCTACCGCAACGACCGCGGCCAGTTCAGCGACGTCACGCGGCAGTCGGGCGTCGGCCTGCCGCTCCGCGGCGAGGGCTGCGTCGCCGCCGACTTGAACGCCGACGGCCACACCGATCTGTTCGTCACGACCTCGACGAACGACCTGCTCTTCTGGAACAACGGTGATGGCACGTTCACGGAGGGCGCGCGCAAGGCGGGGGTCGTTTCCTTCGGCTGGCACTCCGGCGCGGCGGTCGCCGACGTGAACGGCGACGGGCGCCCCGACCTCTTCGTCGCCGGTTACACGAACACGGCGGACCCCGTCGCCGGCTCGGTCAAAGGCTTCCCCGGCAACTACCTCGGCGTGCGCGACGAGCTGTTTCTGAACACGGGCGCCAAGCAGTTCAAGGAGGTCGGCGCACAGGCGATGCTCGACAAGCCGCCGTACGACCACAGCCTCGGCGCGGCCTTCATGCACGTCAACGGCAAGCTCGCGCTCTACGTCGCGAACGACGAGGATCCGAACCGGCTGTACATGGTCGAGCCGGGGCCGCGGTTCGTCGACGTGGCGAAGAAGCTCGGCGTCGCTGACCGAAACGCCGGAATGGGCGTCGCCTCCACGCCGCTCGACGGTGGCTGGAACCCGAACATCTTCATCAGCAACTCACGCCGGCAGACGAACGCCGCCTACGTCGGCGGGCCGGGCAACTTCACGTACGTCGGCAACACGTTCACTCGCGCCCTCGGCGGAACGTTCACCGGGTGGGGCGACTCGTGGGTCGACCTGACGAACTCGACCCACCTGAATCTCGTGCTCGCAAGCGGCGCGATCCCGGTCACGAACCTCGCCAAGAACGCCGGCCCGATCCGCGTGCTGGCGCCGGTCGAGGACGGCTATCGCCCCGTGTCGGTGCTGCAGAAGATCCGCACGAACGGGCGCGGCGTCGCCGCGGCCGACTACGACAACGACGGCCGCGTCGACATCGCCGTGAACACGGTCGGCGGCAAACTGCTCCTGCTGCACAACACCTCGCCGTCGGGGAACTGGCTCACCGTCGACGTGCGGCCGTTCTCGCCCGGCGCGATCGTGACCGCGACCGGCCCGTTCGAGCCGCAGGTGCGCGACGTGCAGGCGGGGAGCAGCTACCTGTCGTCCGAGGACCCGCGCGTGCACTTCGGCTTCGGCCCGCAGAAGCCAACCGGGCTGACCGTCCGCTGGCCGGACGGCACCGTGAGGCAGTTCACGCCGAACGTGAACACGATCCTCGTCGCGCAGAAGTAGCGCTAACGGCCGGTCTTCGCCTGCCGCCGACGGGCAAGCGTGTCGAGCGTGACGGCGAAGAGCAGGATGCAGCCGGTCGTGATGAAGATCACGCCGTTCGAGAAGCCGAAGATGTACAGGCCGTTCGCGATCGTCGAGATGACCGCCGCGCCGAGGATCGCGCTGCGCACCTCACCGCGGCCGCCGAAGAGGCTGGTGCCGCCGATCACCGCAGCGGAGATCGCATCGAGCAGGAGCGTGCCGCCGCCCTGGTCGGGCGCGACGGAGCTGAGGCGCGCGGCGAGCATGACGCCGCCGAAACCCGCCATGCCGCCCGAGATCATGAACACGAGGATGCGGATACGCCTGACGCTGATGCCCGCTCGGCGCGCCGCTTCCGGGTTCCCGCCCACGGCGTAGACGTGCCGGCCAAAGGTGGTCCGCTTCGAGACATACGTCCAGAGCACCAGGAAGAGCACGATCAGCAGCCCCGCGAAGGGCAGCCCCCGGTCGTGGTTGGAGATCCCGATCACGAGGAAGGCGAGCACCGGAATCCCGACGGCCTTGATCACGACAAGAGCCGGGTTGCGGATCGCCACGCCGTGCCGGCGCTGGTTCAGCGCACCGAGGACCACACCCCCGACGTAGACCACGCTGATCACCGCCGCCAAGAACCACCCGAAGTTCTTCGAGAAGAAGTACTGGGACATGTAGTTGATCCACTTGTTCTGGATGATGATCGGCCCGCCCGACCCGACGGTCACCTGGACCGCGCCCTGCCACGCGAGCAGGCCCGCCAGCGTGACGACGAACGACGGAACGCCGATGATCGCGACGAACGAGCCCTGGAACGCCCCGATCAGGATCGCGACCAGCACCGCGCCGATGATCGGCAAGATGCCCGGCAGCACGTGACCGCTGTCGGGCAGTTGGAGCTGGGCGGCGACGACGCCCGCCACTGCGCTCAGGTATGCGATCGACAGGTCGATCTCGCCGAGCAGCAGGATGAACACGACACCGTAGGCGAGCAGGGTGATGCCCGCCATCTGCGTGACGATGTTGTTGAAGTTGACGGCGGTGAAGAAGTTCTGGGCGGTCAGGCTGAAGACGAGGACGATCAGCGCGAGCCCGACGATCACCGGGAGGCTGCCGAGGTTCCCGCCCTTGATGTTCTCCCAGAGCCGGGTGCCGAGGCTCTCGTCGCGCTCGGGCATCGAGCTGACGGCGGTCGGTGCCGCGACGTCGGGCGCCGTGTTGCTCATGCGGTGACCCCGGCCGCGGGAATGCCTGAGACCTTAGTCGGCATCCCGGCGGTGATCGCCTGGACGACCTCTTGCTGCGTCGTCGTATGACGGTCGAAGATGCCGACGTTCCTGCCGAGCCGCAGCACCGTGATCCGGTCCGCCGCTTCGAAGATGTCGTGGAGGTTGTGCGAGATCAGCACGACTGCGAGCCCCTGCTCTGCGAGGCGCTTCACGAGGTTCAGCACCTGCTCCGTTTGTGCGACGCCAAGGGCGGCTGTCGGCTCGTCGAGCATCACGAGCTTGGAGTTCCACATCACGGCACGCGCAACGGCGACCGATTGCCGCTGACCTCCGGAGAGCGTCGCGACCGGCTGCCGGATCGAGCGGATCGTCGTCACCGCAAGCGACTTCAGCGTCTCGGCGGTCTTCTGCTCCATCACGGGCTCTTTCAGCCGTTGCAGCCCGTCGTGCGCCTCGCGGCCGAGGAACATGTTCTGGACGACGTCGAGGTTGTCGCAGAGAGCGAGATCCTGATAGACGACCTCGATCCCGAGGCGAGCCGCCTCTTTCGGCCCGGTGATGTGAACGGGCTGGCCGTCGAAGAACACCTCGCCCGCATCGATCGCGTGAATCCCGGCGATGCACTTGATGAGCGTCGACTTTCCGGCGCCGTTGTCGCCGACGAGCGACATGACCTCGCCGGGGCGAACTTCGAAGTCGACATCGGTCAGCGCCTGGACGGAGCCGAACGACTTCGAGATGCCACGCAGTTCAAGTGTCGGTGTATCGCTCATTCGCTGGGCGGTTCCTACCACAGAAAAAGATCGGGGGCGCCCCGAAGGGCGCCCCCGGCCGCGTTCGCTTCGATCTACTTGCAGTACTGCTTGTAGGTGCCGTTGCAGATGTCGGACTTCGCCATGAAGCCAGACGTGTAGAGCACCTTCCAGTTCGCCTTCGTGATCGAGACAGGCGGGATGATGAAGGCGGCTTCGCGCTTGCTGCCGTTCTTCACCGTGCCGGTCGTCGTCAGCTTCGAGCCCTTGAGGAGCTCGACTGCCGACTTCGCGGCGGCCTTCGCAAGGACACGCGTGTCCTTCCAGACCGTCATCGACTGCCAGCCGGAGATGATGTTCTGCACACCCTGCGGCGTAGCGTCCTGACCGCTGAGCGGGACCGGCTTCAGGCCGTGAGCCTTCAGCGCGACGACGACAGAGATCGCGAGGCCGTCGTTGGCCGCTGCGACTGCGTCGATCTTGTTCCCGGTCTTGACGAGCATCTGCTCGAAGATCGTGCCGGCCTTCTGGTTGTCCCAGCCGGGCACGAACTGGTCGGGGCCCTTCTTGAAGGTGCCGTTCTTGTCGAGCGGCTTGAGGATCGAGTCGTAGCCGCCCATGAACAGGAACGCGTTCGGGTCGGTGCTACCGCCGTTGAGCTCGGCGACGACCGGCTTCTGCGAGTACTTGC
>JANMWB010000225.1:0-1664 GCA_031393705.1 Thermoleophilia bacterium
CGGGCTCGATGCGCTGGTCACCGTGGTCGGTTCGACCGGCTATTTGCCGATCCTCGAAACCTCGCCTGAGCAGTGGGATTTCGAGCAGAAGGTCAACATTCGCTACGCGTTCATTGCTGGCAAGGCGTTTGCAGCTGCCAAGGCCGCTCGCGGCGGGCCGGGTTCGATCACCTTTGTCACCTCTGTCAGCGGGATCGTCGCTGCGCCGCGCCATGCCCCTTACGGCGCTGCCAAGGCCGGACTCATCCACCTAGTCAAGTCGATGGCGTGCGAATGGGCGGAGCTTGGCATTCGCGTCAATTCGATCGCGCCCGGCCCGATAATCACGCCGCGCCTCCCCGACACGCCCGAATGGCGCGAGCGCGTCGAGCAAAGCCCGTTGCCGCTGCAGCGGCGGGGGACCGTCGATGAGATCGCCAACGCTGTGTTGTTCCTGGCTTCGGATCTAGCGAGCTACGTAACCGGCCAGACGCTGGCCGTCGACGGCGGGATGACTGCGGCCAACATCATGGCAATTCCGTCGCAGCTCAAGGAGCGCAAGTAATTATCCTCGCTACTGCTCAAGATGGACGCGGCGCCGCACTTGCAACCCCGGTCGCAAGCCGATAGAAAAACGGTTCGCATGCATACGAAGTGCGTACAAGTTAGAAAGATGGGGGCGATGGCATCCGATCGAATTGCGCAAATCCGCGAAGCGTACGAGCGCGACATGCGCGAACAGCCCAAGGCAACCGCTTATGGCGAAATCCCGGTCTCCTATGAGGCGATCACGCCGGAGTGGCTGACGGCGATCCTGTGTCGGGACGTTCCCGGAGCGCGAGTCAGCGGGCATCGACTCGGCGAGGTCGACAGCGGGACTTCGAACCGTCGCCGGATCTTCCTCGATTATAATGAAGCTGGCCATGCCGCCGGCCTTCCGCCATCGATTTTCTGCAAGGCGACCCACGACCTCGTCAATCGCATCCTGTTGTCATCGACCGGGACATATAGCGAAGTCAGCTTCTACAATCGCGTGCGGCCGCTTCTCGACATCGATACGCCCGAGTCGTTCTTTGCCGCTTACAATCCGATCAGCTGGGCGTCGATAATCGTGCTTCGCGACATCGGCGACGAGGTCGAATTCTGCACGGAGCGGACGCCGATGAACCGAGCGTCGGTCGAGAGCCAACTGGATCTGCTCGCCCGCATGCACGGGCGCTTCCTTGCCGGCGACGACGCCAAGCGACCGCTGGCCGACCTGTTCACCTTTCGAGAGCGCTTCCACGGGCTCGTAACGCGGCATAATCTGCGCGACTGTTGCGAGAATGGTTTCCGCGCCGCCGAGGAGGTAATCCCACCGCGATTGTTCGCTCGTGCTGGCGAAGTGTGGGCGGCGACGTTGCGCTCGGTCGACCGTCAGGCCCAACTCGCAGAGACATTCACCCATAACGACGTCCACCTCAAAAACTGGTTCATCCGCGACCGGCCGGTAATGGGCCTGTCCGACTGGCAGTCGAGCGGTCGCGGCACTTGGGCGCGGGACCTTGCTTATTGCCTGTCGACTGCGCTCGAACCCGAGGATCGACGAGTGCTCGAACGCGACCTGATCGCTTTCTATCTCTATCGGCTGACAGCTGCGGGGGCACCGCCGACGGCGTTTGACGATGCGTTCCGCGCGTACGTCG
>JANMWB010000231.1:0-47158 GCA_031393705.1 Thermoleophilia bacterium
GCGGCGTAGCGAAGCTTGTCGCGTGCGTCGTCGATCGCTGCGCGGTCCTCCGAGAAGACAGCGCCGGTCAGCCCATACGGCGCGGTGCTGTCGACGAGCGCGAGCGTCTCGTCCCACTTGCTCTCGTCGTAGACGTACGTCGTGACGACCGGGCCGAAGAGCTCGTCGCGCATCGTGCGGAAGGCGGGGTCGCGCGTCTCGATCACCGTCGGCTCGACGAAGTAGCCATGCGAGTCGTCGTAGCCGCCACCGACGACGATGTCAGCGTCGGGGCTCGCCTTCGCCTCCTCGATCGCTTCGGACTGGGTGCGGAATGACGAGCTGTCGATCACGGCGCCCATGAAGTTGCCGAAGTCGGAGACGTCGCCCATCTTGATCGTCGCGACTTCCTCCTGCAGCCGTTCGCGCAGCGCCGGCCAGAGGTTCGACGGCGCGTAGACCCGGGACGACGCCGAGCACTTCTGGCCTTGGTACTCGAACGACCCGCGCACGATCGCGGTTGCGAGCGCATCCACGTTTGCCGAGGGGTGCGCGACGATGAAGTCCTTGCCGCCGGTCTCGCCGACGATGCGCGGGTAGTTGCGGAACCGCTCCATGTTCGAGGCGACGGTGCGCCACATTGAGTTGAAGACCGGAGTTGAGCCGGTGAAGTGGATCCCGGCGAGGTGTGGGCTCGAGAGCGCCGCATCGCCGATCGTCTGGCCCGACCCATAGACGAGGTTGATCACGCCGTCCGGTAGACCCGCCTCCTGGAAGATGCGCATCAGGTAGTGGGCGGAGAGCATCGCCGTCCCCGCCGGCTTCCAGACGACGACGTTGCCCATCAGCGCGGGCGAGCTCGTCAGGTTCGCGGCGATCGCCGTGAAGTTGAACGGTGAGACCGCGAAGACGAAGCCTTCGAGCGGGCGGTATTCCAGGCGGTTCCAGATTCCGGCCGAGGAGACCGGCTGCTCCGAGTAGACGCGATACATGAACTCGACGTTGAAGCGGAAGAAGTCGATCGACTCGCAGGCCGCGTCAATTTCCGCCTGGTGTGCGGTCTTCGACTGGCCCAGCATGGTCGCCGCGTTCAGCGTGTCGCGCCACGGCCCGGCAAGCAGCTCGGCTGCGCGCAGCACCACACCGGCGCGCTCTTCCCACGGCCAGCGCGACCAGTCCTCCCACGCTTTGGCCGCCGCGTCGATCGCGAGCTGCACATGCTCCGCGCCGCCCTGGTGGACGTCTGCGAGGACGTGCTCCTTGTCGTGCGGCATGACCGCCTGCTTGGTCTCGCCGGTGAAGACATCCTGGCCGCCGATCACGAGCGGGATTTCGAGGTGCTCGTTGCGCATCTGTTCCAGCCGCAGTTGCAGGCGCAGGCGCTCCGGGCTGCCGGGGGCGTATTCGTGGATCGGCTCGTTGTGGGCGGGCGGGGGACGGAAGATCGCGTGGGTGCTCATGCGCCGTAGATTACGGACGTGGACCTGTCGCACGTCCTGTGGATCGGCGGCGGGCCGCAGAGTGGGAAAACCTCGATCGCACGAGAGCTCGCTCGCCGGTTCGATCTTCGGCTCTACTCGGTCGATGAGCATGCTCGGGCACACCAGCCGCGGCTGCCGACAATCGCCCAGGGGGAGAGCTCCGCTGTGTTCCTGACGACGGCGCGACACCGCTTCCGGCTCGTACTCGAGGACCTGGCCGCGCTCCCCCCGTCACCGGAGGCGATCGTCGAGGGCTCGCCGCTCTTTCCGACCTCGGTCGCTGCGGTGCTCCGTGACCCGTCCCATGCGTTGTTCCTCCTGCCGGTCGATCAGGATCCCGTCACGCGACGTATCGGATCGGAGGCGAAGGACCTGCGGCTCGCGACGCTGGCCGTCGACGCGCCGCTCGACGAGATGGTCGAGCGGGCTGCCGTGCACTTCCTGCCAGCGGTTAAGGCAATGTCTGATCAGCGCCGCAAGAGATAGGTCGCCGTGACGACGACCCACACCATGAACCCGAGCGACGAGGCGTACACCGCGTCTCCCGCCAGCGTCCAGTCGGCGGCGCCTTCGACGAGGCCGACCGCGAGCACGGCGACGCCGCCCGCGATGCCGGCTTGACCGAACCACTTGGGGATCTTGCGGGCGCGCCAGGCGGCAAGCGACGAGCCGATGATCACTGTCGCCGCGCAGGCGGAGGCCGGAGCGGCCGCTTGCGTCGACCCGGCGAGGAGCGCAAGCGTCTGCAGTGCGAGGTACGCGGCGCCGCCGAGCACGACGACGCTCGCGAAGAACCCGTCGGGGTCGAAGCGGAGCAACTGTGCGCGCAGGCTCGCGAGGAACCAGAGATAGGCGAACGCGGCTCCCGTGAGCAGGGCAGTCGTGGCGCGACCGTGGTCGCGTCCGAGCAGCACCGCCGGCAGGGCGAGCGCCACATATGCGTACCCGAGAGCCGGGAGCCTCGCCCGCGTCACGCGGCGAAGCTACAACATCGAGAGATGAAGCCGACGCTCGTGCAGTACGAGGCGCCCGGCTGGGGCGTGGGCGAGGTGTGGCTCGACGACGACGGATACGTCTTCTACAGCGAGCTTCCCCGTCCAAAGCGGACACCACCGGGGTCAGACCCGGGTGAGGTCCTCGACGAGGATGGCAGCGGCTTCTCCAGCAAGCTCCCCCGTCCGAAGCGGACACCAACGGGGTCAGACCCGGGTGAGGTCATCGCGGGACGGTTGACGGCCTACTTCGCCGGCGAGCCGGACGATTTCATCGACGTGCTGCTGCGCATCGACGAGCGTGGATTCTACGCCGACTGCGCGAAGGCGCTGCGTGCGGTCAGACGCGGCGAGGTCGTCACCTACGGCGAGCTCGCCGCGCTCGCCGGCTCTCCCGGTGCGGCGCGCGCAGCCGGAACGTTCTGCGCCCGCTGCGACCTTGCGCCGTTCCTGCCGGTGCACCGCGTCGTCGCCGCAAACGGGATCGGGAGCTGGGGAATGCACGGCGTCGAGTACAAGCGGCGCATGCTGGAACTCGAGAATGTCTCTTTCTGAAGAGCTCCGTGACGAGCTGGCGCAGATCGCGCCCTCTCGCCGCTGCTGCCGCCACGCCGAGCTCTCGGCGCTCTTCCATGCCTCCGGTGCCTGGCACCTGCGCGGCGGACAGGTCGCCGTGCACCTCGACCTCTCGAGCTCTGCGGCGGCGCGGCGCGCGTTCGCGCTCCTGCGCGACCTCGGCGTCCGCTCCGAGATCCGCACGTACAAACGACGCTCATTCGACCAGGCGACGCGCTACCAGTTGCACGTCGAAGTCGACGAACGCGCGCTCGAGGTGCTGCGCCAGGCTGGTGTGCTCTCGGCAACCGGCGCGCCGCTCGAACATCCGCCGAAGCGCGTCGTCGGCCGCTCGTGTTGCCGCGGCGCCTATCTCCGCGGCGCGCTCCTCGGCGCGGGCTCCCTTTCAGGCCCACGCGATCCACAGCTCGAGATGCGCGCGAGCGGACTGGACGGCGCGCGCTTCATCGCCGAGGTCGCCGCGGGCGAGGGCGTTGAGCTCGCCGTGACGGAACGCCGCTCGCACGCGGTGGCCTATGCGAAGGGGCATGAACCGATCGCCGACCTACTGGCGCTCGCGGGAGCGGGGGACACCGCCCTGCGGCTCGAGGAGCACGCGGTACTGGCCGCGATCCGCGCTGACGCGAACCGGCTCGTCAACGCCGACGAAGCGAACCTCGTCCGGGCCGCGCGGGCCGCTCACCGCCAGCTCGAGGCGATTCGCGCTCTCGACCTCGATGCGTTGCCCCCGCACCTCGCCGAGATTGCGGAGCTCCGGTTGCGGCACCCCTCCGCTTCACTCCGCGAGCTTGCTGCGAAGGCCCGTCCGCCACTTTCGAAGGCCGCCGTCCATCGTCGCTTGCAGGCCGTCGTGCAGCTCGTTGAAAACTGATGTTGCCTGCTTTGCAACTGCTCTAGCCACAATCGCACCACAGTCCTCATACTTGATTCACGGCGGGTCCGGGTTCAGTTGACGGCGGATACAGACCCCGTCCACCGTCACCGCTGAATACGGTGCAACCCGGGGGGAGGGTCGTCCTCGGAGCTTCCCCCCGGGCCCGCCGTTCTGCGCCGATTCATATAGGTTTCGCTGCCATGAGTCAGGCCAAGTTCGACGAGCTCAGGACACGGCTCGCGGAGATCACCGATCTGGTGAAGACCGCGTCCCTCCTGAGCTGGGACCAGCACGTGATGATGCCGCGCCGCGGGGCAGCGATTCGCGCGGAGCAGATGGCCACGGTCGGCCGGATCGCCCACCAGAAGTTCACCTCGGCGGAGATCGGCACGATGATCGACGGTCTCCGCAGTTGGGGCGAGCAGCAGGACTACGACTCGCTCGAGGCGAGCCTCATCCGCGTCGCCGCGCAGGACTGGGAGAAGGCGAGCAAGGTCCCGGCCGACCTGCGCGCCGAGATGTCTCGCTCAGCTGCCCTCGCGAACCCGGTCTGGGTCGACGCGCGCAAGAACAACGACTTCAAGACCTTCCTGCCTGTGTTGCGCAAGAACCTCGACCTGCGCAAGCGCTATATCGAGTGCTTCGAGGTCGGCGACGAGCCGTACGACATCGTGCTCGACGACTACGAGCGCGGGATGAAGACGAAGGAAGTGCGCCGGATCTTCGACTACCTCAAGGAGCACCAGGCGCCGCTCGTCAAGGAGGTCGCCGAGCAGGGTGGGAACGAACCGCGCGCGCCGCGCTTCGAGATCGAGCCGCAGAAGGTCTTCGAGCTCGAGGTTGCGCACGCGTTCGGGTTCACCGACGACGCGTGGCGCCTCGACCCGACCGTGCACCCGTTCGCATCGGGGGCCGGCATCGAGGACATCCGCATCACGACCCGCTACTTCACCGACCACCTCGGCGGCCTTTTCGGGACGATGCACGAGTTCGGCCACGGGCTCTACGAGCACCAGATCGATCCGGCGCTCGAGCGCACGCCGCTCGCCCGGGGCGTCTCGCTCGGTATGCACGAGTCGCAGAGCCGCATGTGGGAGAACCTCGTCGGCCGCTCGATGCCGTTTTGGCGGCATTTCTTCCCGCGGCTGCAGGAGCTGCACCCGGCGCTCGCCGACTACGACGTCGAGCGTTGGTACCGCGAGGCCAACCTCGTCGAGCCGTCGCTGATCCGCGTCGAGGCGGACGAGGCGACCTACAACCTCCACATCATTCTCCGCTTCGAGCTGGAACAGGCGATGCTCGCCGACGAGTTCCCGCTGGAGCAGTTGCCGGACGAGTGGAACAGCCGCATGTGGGACTACCTCGGGATCACGGTTCCGAGCGACACGGAGGGCGTGCTTCAAGACGTCCACTGGTCGGGCGGCTCGATCGGCTACTTCCCGACGTATGCCCTCGGGAACCTGATCGGCGCACAGATCTGGGAGCGCGTGCTCGTAGATCTGCCCGATCTCTACGACGGGTTCGAGCAAGGTGAGTTCGCACCGCTGCGGGACTGGCTGCGCGAGAATCTGCATCGGCACGGCCGTAAGTTCACGCCGGGCGAGACGCTCGAACGCGTCTGCGGCACCTCCGAGATCGACCCGGCGCCGTACGTGCGCTACCTGCGCGAGAAGCTCGCCGCGATCTACGGGATCGCCACGAGCGCCTGACGTTCGCCGCATGAAGGTGCATCCGGCCGGCCGTGCGGATGTCGTGCTCGTTGTGCCGCTGCTTGCGGCGGCAGCCGCCGCGTTCGGCGTCGTCGGCGCTGATGCGCGTTGGCTCGCCGCGATCGGCTCCGCGATCGCGGACGGGCACCTCGTCCACTCGGTGCCGTTCGCGACCGCGCCGACCTCGGGCTGGGTGAACCCCACGGTACTTGGCGAGCTCGTCTTCCACTGGCTGTGGGCAGTGCTCGGAGACCGTGGGCTCGTCCTCGCGCAGGTCGTCGCCGTGCTCGCGGGATTCGGTGCGCTCGCTCGTGGGCTGAGGCGCGAGGCGGCCGACGGCGCTGCGGCTGCCGCGGCCCTCTTCTTCGTCCTCGTCGGGTCGTTGCCGGCAGTCCTCGTTGCCCGCAACCAGCTCTTTTCCCTTGCCTTGTTCCCGTTGCTCCTCCTGTTGCTGGAGCGCGAGTCGCGTAGCCCGTCGCGGCGGATCTGGCTGGCGGTGCCTCTGCTCGTGCTCTGGGCGAACCTCCATGGGGCAGTCCTCGTCGGGTACGCGCTTCTTGCCGTCTACATCGTGCTCGCTCGGTGGCGCGCGCTCCCGGTACTGGTCGCGGCGACGCTCGCGTTGTGTGCCACCCCGGAGCTGTGGCACACGCCGCGCTACTACGCCTCGGTGTCGGAGAACGAGGCTGCGCGCATGGGGGTCGGCCTCTGGTCGCCGCTCGGGGTGAGCCCGGCCGACCTGTTGCTCGTGGTCGCGGCCGTGACGCTGCTCGGGATCGCGGCCGTGCCGCAGGCTCGACGTTGGTACACCTGGGAGGTGGTGGCGGTCGTCGGGCTCGCGGCCGCCTCCGTCCACGCGGCGCGGCTCGGGACGTGGCTGCTCTTCGTGGCTGCCTACCCAGCCGTTCGGTCCGTGCGCGCCCGGAAGCCGTCGACCGTGCCGGTGCTCGTGCAGGCGGTGCTCGTGCTGGCGGTGGTCGGTGGCCTCGTCCATGCGCCGTTCGATGCGGGGAGCCGGACGCTTGCGAAGATCGCTGCCCGTACCGGCTTCCCTGTGCTTGCGGAGCCGGTGCCGGCGGAGCAGGTGGCGGTTGCCGGTGGTGCCATCTGGGTCGCCAACCCGCTCGAGGCCTTCCGTCACCCCGACCAGCGCCTCTATCTCGACTGGGCCGCCGGCAAGGCCCGCGGTAGCGCCGCGGTCGGTCACGCGCGGCTCGTGCTCGTGCTCCGCGACAGCGCGGCGGGGCGGGCCGCGGCGCGCGATCTCCGGCTCGTCGCCGTCCGCCGGACGACCAACGCCGTGCTGTACCGCGTCCGGAGGAAGTGAGCCCTTCGTTAGAGTCGTCGCATGGCCAAAACTCGCGTAGGTATCAATGGATTCGGCCGCATCGGCCGCAACTTCTTCCGGGCAGCGCAGGAGCGCGGTGCGGACTTCGAGATCGTCGCCTTCAACGACCTCGGCGACATCCCGACGATGGCGCACCTGCTGCGCCACGATTCGGTGTCCGGCCCGTTCAAGGGAACGGTGGAGGTGGAAGGCGGATCGCTGAAGGTCGACGGCAAGGAGCTGAAGGGTCTCGCCGAGCGGGATCCGGCGAATCTGCCGTGGGGCGACCTCGGCGTCGACGTCGTGATCGAGTCGACGGGCTTCTTCACCGACCGCGCGTCCGCGCAGAAGCATCTCGATGCAGGTGCGAAGAAGGTGATCATCTCCGCGCCCGCCACCGAACCCGACATCACGCTCGTCCTGGGCGTCAACGACGACCAGTACGACCCGGAGCAGCATGCGATCATCTCGAACGCGTCCTGCACGACGAACTGCGTCGCGCCGATGGCGAAGGTGCTCGACGAGACGTTCGGCGGGATCCAGCAGGGGTTCATGACGACGATCCACGCGTACACGAACGACCAGCAGGTGCTCGACCTCCCGCACAAGGATCTCCGGCGCGCGCACGCGGCCGCGATCAACCTGATTCCCACCTCGACCGGCGCGGCGAAGGCGATCGGCCTCGTGCTCCCGCACCTCAAGGGCAAGGTCGACGGCATCTCGGTGCGCGCACCCGTCCCGTGCGGATCGATCACGGACTTCGTGGTCACGCTTGGCCGCGAGGTGACGGCGGATGAGATCAACGCTGCGTTCAAGGCCGCCGCCGACAGTGGGTCGCTCGCGCCGTACCTCAACTATTCGACGGAGCCGCTCGTTTCGACGGCGATCGTCCACTCGCCGGCGTCGTGCACGTTCGACAGTCCGCTGACGATGGCCAGTGGTGCCTCCGCGAAGGTCTTCGGCTGGTACGACAACGAGTGGGGTTACTCGTGCCGGCTCGTCGACCTCGTGCCACGTCTCTTCGCATGAGGCTCCCGCGGTCGGTCGAGACCGCCAAGGTTGACGGCAAGGTCGTCCTCGTCCGCTCGGATCTGAACGTGCCGCTCGAGGATGGCCGGATCGCAGACGACACGCGCATCCGGTCGTCGCTGCCGACGATCGAGCTGCTGTTGGCGCGGGGCGCTAGCGAGGTGCGGGTCTGCTCCCATCTGGGACGGCCGAAGGGCCTCGACGAGAAATACGCGATCGCACCGGTGCGTGAGCGGCTGCTCGAGCTCACCGGCGACGACCGCGTGACGGTGCTCGAGAACACGCGCTTCAACCCGGGCGAAACGAAGAACGACGAGTCGTTCGCGCGCGAGCTTGCGGCCGGCTGCGACCTATTCGTCAACGACGCATTCGGTTCGGCGCATCGCGCGCATGCCTCGACGGTCGGAGTCGCTCAACTGCTTCCGGCGTACGCGGGCCTGCTGCTGCTCGCTGAGCTACAGCACCTGGGCAAGCTCCTCGGCGATGTCGAGCGGCCGTTCGTGATCGTCTCCGGCGGCGCCAAGGTGGAGGACAAGATCGGCGTGCTCGAGAATCTCGGCTCGCGTGCGGACGAAGTGCTGATCGGCGGGAAGATGGCCGAGGACGTGCGCACGGAGAGCCCGTTCTCGTTCGACGCCGTGCTGCCGAAGGACGTCGTCGCGGCCTCGTCGTTCGACGCGGACGCCGAGACGCAGGTGACGCCGTTCGATTCGCTGCCCGACGGCTGGCTGGGGCTCGACATCGGGCCGGAGACGCGTGAGGAGTTCGCGCGTCGGATCGGGAGTGCGCGCACCGTCTTCTGGAACGGGCCGATGGGTGTGTTCGAGTGGCCGAAGTTCGCGGCAGGAACCTTCGCGGTGGCACGAGCGCTCGCCGAGAGCGCCGGGTTCACGGTCGTTGGCGGCGGCGACTCGGTGCGCGCGGTGCACGATGCCGGCGTTGCCGACCGCATCTCGTGGATCTCGACCGGCGGAGGCGCATCGCTCGAACTGCTCGAAGGGAAAGAGCTGCCCGGTGTTGGAGCGATTCCGGATGCCTGAGACACAAGCGATACTGAACCGATGCTGATCGCCGGCAACTGGAAAATGTTCAAAGGCCCCGCAGACGCAGGCGCGTTCTGCCGCGAGTTGCGCGACGCCGATCTGCCTGACGACATCGATGTCGTCGTGTGCCCGCCGTACGTCTCGCTCGAGGCAGCCGTGCAGGCGCTTGCGGACACGGAGATCGGCGTGTTCGCGCAAAGCGTGCACTGGGAGCTCGAGGGAGCGTTCACCGGCGAAGTCTCCGCGTCGATGTTGCAGGAGCTGGGCGTGTACGGAACGCTCATCGGCCACTCCGAACGGCGGCAGTGGTTCGGAGAGACGGACGAAACGGTTGCGCGTCGCGTCCGGACCGGGCTCGCGG
The DNA here is from genome assembly GCA_031393705.1 of Thermoleophilia bacterium. Lineage (GTDB taxonomy): Bacteria > Actinomycetota > Thermoleophilia > Gaiellales > Gaiellaceae > PALSA-600. The sequence goes on from JANMWB010000231.1 coordinate 9,372, forward strand.
AGGGGCTGCACGTGATCGCATGCGTCGGTGAGAGCGAAGCAGAGCGCGAGGCGGGGGAGACCGGTGCTGTGCTGCGCCGCCAGGTTGGCGTGCTCGAAGCCGACGAGAATCTGGTGATCGCGTACGAGCCGGTGTGGGCGATCGGGACGGGCAAGACCGCGACGCCTCAGATGGTGCAAGAGGCGCACGAGACGATCAAGGCGGTGCTCGACCTACCGGTGCTCTACGGCGGCTCGGTGAAGCCCGACAACGCGGCCGAGTTGATGTCGCAGCCGGCCGTGGACGGCGCGCTCGTCGGCGGCGCCTCCCTCGACGTCGCATCGTTCGCCGCGATATGCCAAGCCGCTTCCCGCTCGTAACGCTCGTCATCCTCGACGGCTGGGGCGTCGCGCCGGCCAGCCTGGGGAACGCCGTCGAGCTCGCCGATACACCGGTCTTCGACCGCCTCTGGCGCGACTACCCGCACGCGACAATCGAGGCGTCGGGCGAGGCGGCTGGTCTACCGCCGGGCCAGATGGGTAACAGCGAGGTCGGTCACTTGACGATAGGCGCGGGGCGGCGGCTCTATCAGGACCTGATGCGCGTCAACAAATCGGTCGAGGACGGTTCGTTTTTCGAGAACCCGGTGCTGCGTGCGGCGTTCGAACGCGGCAAGCGCGTGCACCTGATGGGGCTTGTCTCACACGGCGGCGTCCACTCGCACATCGACCACGTCAAGGCGCTGCTCCGCTTCGCACCGGAAAAGACGTGGCTCCATGCGTTCACGGACGGCCGCGACGTCTCGCCGACCTCGGCCGTGCGCGACCTGGCCGAACTGCCGCTGGACCGAATCGCCACGGTCGTCGGGCGCTACTACGCGATGGACCGGGATCAGCGTCTGGAGCGCACGACCAAGGCCTTCGACGCGATCGTCGAGGGGCGATGTAGAGGTACCTCTACCTCGCACGACTTGCTCGCGGAAGTGCAACGAAGCTACGACGCAGGCATAACGGACGAGTTCATCGAGCCGATCTGCGTAGAGGGAACGCCGCGGGTCGAGCCGGGCGACACGGTGATCTTCTTCAACTTCCGGCCCGATCGTGGCCGGCAGCTGACGCGCATGTTGCTCGACCACGGCGTCGACGTCACGACGATGACGCGGTATTCGTCCGACCTCGACACGCCGATCGTGTTCCCCGAGCAGGACATCGAAGACACGCTTGCAGAGGTGCTCGCAGAGCACGACGTGCGCCAGCTGCACGTGGCGGAAACCGAGAAGTACGCCCACGTCACGTACTTCTTCAATGGCGGCCGTGAGGAGGCCTGGCCGGGCGAGACCCGGACGCTTGTGCCGAGCCCGCGTGACGTTCCGAGCTACGACTTCAAGCCGGCGATGTCGGCGGACGAGGTCGCGGACCGGGTGGTCGAGGAGGTGGGGGACGGCTACGGGTTCTGCGTCGTCAACTTCGCGAACCCCGACATGGTCGGCCATACCGGGTCGATCCCGGCGGTGATCGAAGCGGTGCAGACGGCCGACCGCTCCCTCGGCCGGGTCGTCGAGCGCGTGACGGAGCTCGGCGGCGTTTGCCTGATCACGGCCGACCATGGGAATGCCGAAAAGATGCTCGAGGCGGACGGTGTCAGCCCACATACGGCTCACACGACGAACCCCGTGCCGCTGATCGTCACGATCTCCGGCGCCGCCCTCGCCGAGGGCGGGGAGCTCGCCGATCTGGCCCCGACGATCCTGCAATTGCTGGGAATCGAGGCCCCGGTTGTAATGACTGGAAGGTCGCTCGTAAATCCTCCGTAAGGCGGACTTTTACGACCGGAAACGGGGCTATACTCCGGCTCCCTTGTCTCTCCCGCAGCCAGATCTGGCGGTCCTTCGCAAGGCCCAAAGAGGTGACGAGCGTGCGTTCGCGATCATCCTGCGCATGTACGAGACGCCGGTCTACAACTACGTCCTGCGCCTGACGAACGGTGACCGGGCCCTCGCCGAGGACCTGACGCAGGAGGTCTTCCTCCGGGTGTTCCAGGGACTGCCGCGCTTCTCGCTCCGGTGCAAGTTCACGACGTGGCTCTTCCAGGTGACGAAGAACCGGGTGCTCGACGAGCTCCGCGCGAAGGAGCGTCGGCCGCTCAACCCGATCAACCTGGACGACGCGCCGCAGCTCGAGGTGCTCGACCAGCCGGTCGAACGTGCCGAAGCGATCGACGCCCTCTGGCACGCGATCGACGGCCTGCCCGTCGACCTGAAGATGGCGCTGCTCCTCCGCGACGTCGTCGGCCTCTCCTACAACGAGATCGCCGACTCGCTCGAGGTGACGCTCGCGACGGTCAAGTGGCGGATCTTCAAGGCACGCGAGGACGTTCAGTTGGCGCTCGCCCGCGAGGGCATCACGTTCGGCACCGGCGCCGACGCACAAGCTCTTTAGAAGCTTCAGCCTCTAACGCGAGTAACGCTTCAGCCAGGCGCTGAGGTTCCGCGCCTGCTGCGCCGGTGTCGTCGCATGCGGTACCGGCTCCACGCGCGCAGGCCTGTTGCCACCGCCTGTAGCCGCGAGCGCGACCGCGGCGACGATCGCCACTGCAGCCGCGACAGCGAGCACCTTCGTCCGGGTCGCGAGCCCCGGCCGGTGCTCGGATCGCGCCGGCCGCAGAACCTGCGTGACCCCCAATGACGCTGCAACGTCTGCCGCGGACGGCCGCGCCGACGGATCGTGCGCGCGCATTCGCTGGACGAGCGCGCGGTCGATGTGGGTCGCGTCGTCGAGCAGTTCGTCGAGGACAACGCCGAGGGAGTAGACGTCCGCTTCCGTCCCGACGACCCGTCCCTCGGCCTGCTCAGGGGAGAGGTAGCGCATCGTCCCGAGCACGGTGCCGATCTGCGTGACCATCGTCTCCTCGAGTGCGCGTGCGATCCCGAAGTCCGCGATCTTCACGTGGCCCGCTTCCGAGCGCAGAAGGTTCGCGGGCTTCAGGTCGCGATGCACGACACCACGGCTGTGAGCGTGCGCCAAACCGGCAGCCACATCTCCGGCCTCCTCACGGCTCAGCGAGCCTCCTTCGAGCGTTCCGCCGGGGACAAGTTCCATCACGATGCACGGAAGCTCGTTGACCTCGGTGATGTCGTATGTCTGGACGAGATTCGGGTGATGCAGCTTCGACGCGATGCGCGCTTCGCGCAGGAAGCGCGCGCGGAACTCCGGGTCGCCGGCCAGATGCTCGGCGAGCACCTTCAACGCGACCGGGCGCTCGAGTTGCTCGTGCCAGCCGGCGTAGACGACGGCCATTCCACCGCGCCCGATCTCGTTGTCGATGCGATAGGTGCTCAATCGTTGCCCTCGCCCTTGCCGCGACCGTGACCGTGGCCGTGACGGCGGCTCGGGACGATCGTCGTCGCAGGAACCGACGGGAGGCAGGGCGGCGTCAGCGCAACGAGTGCGTTCACGCCGGATGAGAGCGACTCCTGGAGCGCGGCCGGAACGCGATGCGCGTTGACAAGTGCGGTCCTGCGCGCGTCGAGGACCCGGATGTCACGCGCTTGCACACATGGCGCCTCCCGGGAGATGCGGTCGGCGAGCAGGATCAGTTGCGCCGCATCCTCATGTGCCAGGTGCGGTCCGCCGCGGCTGCCGCAGCCGGCGAGCAGCACCGCGGTGGCGGCGAGCAGCAGCGCACTGCGCAGACGAGATCTCGTCAAGCCTGTCACTCCTCCTTCGTCAGACACCGCGTGTGAGCCGCGCAGCGAGGTCCTCGGGGAGGCCGGCCGCCCGCATCTCCGCTTGCGTCTGTTCAATCGGATACGGAACTCGCCGGAAGGCTGCCCGTCCCGCCTCGATGTCAATCGAGAGCCACGCGGCGCGCGCGTCGCTGTCCCGGGGCTGCCCGACCGAGCCCGGATTGATCAGCCAGCGGGCGCCCGAGGTGTCGAGCTCCGTCCCGCCGGAGGCGAGGCCCCCGTCGAGCTGCTTGCCGTCCCAGGAGAGAGCCAGGGCGAGGTGGCTGTGGCCGACGAGCACGATCGGCGCGCTCGTCACCTTGAGATTCTCGATCGCGACCTCCTCGCTCAGGACGTACTCCCACACCGGATCGCGAGCGCTGCCGTGGTAGAGCTCGAGCCCGGAGCGCGTTGCCGCGGGTTCCAGGGATCGCAGCCAGGCGGCCTGCTCTTCGCCGAGTGTGCGCTCGGTCCAGTGCGCCGACTCGGCTGCCAGCGGCCCGAAGTCTGCGGTGTTGAGCTTCCCAGTCGCGGCGAGATCGTGGTTACCGACCAGCACGACAGCCGCCCGCTCGCGCACGATGTCGGCACACTCGTTCGGCCTCGGCCCGTAGCCCACGACGTCGCCGAGGCACCAGATCTCGTCAGGCCCCTCGGTGTCGATGTCCGTAAGGACAGCCTCGAGGGCGTGAAGATTGGAATGAATGTCTGAGATGACTGCGATGCGCATCAGGAAGGCCGCCAAGCTAGCCGTCGCCGCAGGGGTGTGGGGCACCTGTGCCTGGCTGCTTGCCCGGACGAGCGTGCCCTGGCTCGACACATCGGGCCTCGACCCGAACCGGTATTTCTCCCAGCGCTCCCTTGAGCGCGCAGCGAGTTACACGCGCGGGATCGAGGTGCTGTGGCTCCTGAGTACCGCCGCCACGCTTGCTGCGCTCGTCGTGCTCGCGCGGCTTCTGCCCGCGAAGGTGCGGTCAATCGGGCTCGGCCGGATCGGCAGCGCGGTGATCGTCGGGATGGTGCTGATCGTCGGTCTCTGGTTCGTCGGGCTGCCGTTCAGCCTTGCTGACCTGTGGTGGCAGCACCACTGGGGGCTCGGCCCGTTCGACATCCTTGCCTGGCTGAACGGCCAGTGGGCGCTGCTCGCGCCTGCAGCGATCTCGGCGCTCGTGACGATTGTGCTGCTGGTCGGGCTCGCGGGCCGTTTCCGCCGCTGGTGGCTCGTCGCGACGCCGATCGTCGTCGTGATCGCCGCGTTCTTCGCCTTCGTCTCCGGCTGGCTGGTCGCCGGATCGGCGCATCCGTTGCGCAACCAGCAGCTGGTGGCGGACGTGCGGCGAATGGAGCGGGTCGAGCACGTGAACGGCACGCCGGTCAGTGTGCAGGACGTCTCGACCTGGACCGACCAGGCGAACGCCTTCACCGTCGGCTTCGGCCCCTCGACGCGCGTCGTCCTCTGGAACACGCTGCTCGACGACCGTTTCACGCGCGGCGAGAAGGTGGCCGTGATTGCGCATGAGCTCGGGCACGTGCGCAGTCGTCACATCGTCAAGGGCATCGGCTGGACGGCACTCATCGTGTTGCCGACACTCTGGATCCTCGCGCTCGTCACGCGACGCCGCGGCGGTGTCGGCGATCCCGCGAACCTGCCGTACGTGATCCTCGCGCTGACGGTGATCGGGCTGCTGACAGCGCCTTTGCAAAACGTCGTCTCACGCCGTTACGAGGCGGAGGCGGATTGGCGGTCGCTGAACGCGACGCGCGATCCGGCATCGACGCGCAAGCTCTTCCAGACCTTCGAGCGCACGAGCCTCGAGAGCCCGAGCCCGCCGACCTGGGACTACCTCTGGCTCGAGAACCACCCGACCCTCGCGCAGCGCATCGCAATGGTCGAGCTGTGGCGGAAGCGGAATGGCTAGTGGCTGACTAGCGGTCTTCGGTCTCGGGCAGATCCTGGATGCCCTTGACCGTCGTGTACTTCGAGTAGGCCTCCTGCAGCGCGGCCAGCAACTCGCCGGCGAACTGCTGTGACATGTTGACCCGCGACACGACAATGCCCGGAACGTCGCCCTCTTCGACCTCGTGATCGATGCGCGCGAAGGTGAGCGTGAACTCGTAGTCCGAGAACGTGATGTTCGCGAAGTTCGCATAGACCCCGGCGAGGTGCTGGGGATCCATGTGGATGTTGAGCTGGCGCTCAGGAAGGTCGTCGTCCATCAAGGGCCACGATACTAAAGCCCATGCAGAGTGACGGATTCACGCGCCGTGAGGTGACGATCCTCCTGGGCGCCATGGTTGTCGTCTTCACGGGTGGGACGTTCGGCTTCATGAGTCTGCTGGACGAGTCCTGGCACGAAGCGCTCTACCGGACAATCGTGACGGCGTCCCTCACCGGCCTCGACTCGACCCCGCACGGCCTCGGGGCCGAGTTGCTGACGATCGCGATCGTCCTCTCCGGCGTGGCTATCTTTGGCTACTTCGCCGCGCAGATCGTCGACTCGATCGCGCACAGCGTTCTTGGTGGATCCTGGAGGGAGAAGAAACGCCGCAAGATGATCGACGAGCTACGCGACCACATCATCGTCTGCGGCTATGGCCGGGTCGGCCGCCGCGCGGGCGACGAGTTGCAAGAGGCCGGCGTTGCGTACGTCGTACTCGACTTCAGCGAGGAGGCGCTCGAGAATGCGCGTGAGCACGACGTGCCCTTCGTCGACGGGAGCGGCTCCGAGGACGACGACCTCGTCAAGGCGGGCATCGACCGCGCGCGCGGGATCATCGTCGCTTCGGATGACGACGGCGACAACCTCTACATCACACTCTCCGTCAAGGCGCGCCGGCCGGACGTGATAGTGATCGCCCGGGGCTCGAGCGAGGAGGCGGAGCGCAAGCTCAAGCTTGCGGGCGCCGATCGGGTCGTCACGCCGTACACCACCGCCGGTCGTGTGATGGCGCAGTTGATGATCAAGCCGCAGGTCACGTCGTTTGTGAACGCGATGACGTCATCGGAAGCGCCCGACCTGAACTTCGAAGAGATCGAAGTCACGTCGAGCTCCGGCGTCGCAGGCCGCACCATCGGCGCGTTGAACATCTCGTCGGAGACCGGCGCGAACATCGTCGCCGTGCGCAAGCACGGGGGCGCGCTCGAGCTGCGCCCGACGAAAGACACGCTCCTCGAAGAGTCAGACGTGATCGTCGGCCTTGGCTCGCCGGCCGAGATCAAGAAGCTCGAAGAGATGTTCGAACGGCGAGATTTCGGTGTCTAAGACATTGCCGAGTGCTGTCGAGCGGCTTGCGGCGCGGGTCGGTCAAGCGGTGGGGGCGGAGGTCGAGCTCGAGCGGCCGAAGGACCCCGCGCACGGCGATTTCGCGACGAATGTCGCCATGCGCTCCGCGAAGGCGATCGGGCGGCCACCGCGCGAGCTCGCGCAGGAGCTCGCCCAGAAGGTCGTCGAGCTCGACGAGATCGAGTCGGCAGAGGTCGCCGGCCCGGGCTTCCTCAACCTGCGCGTCGGCGACCGTTTCTTCCTTGATGCGCTCGGCGAGATCGACGACGGCTACGGCGGCAACTGGGTGGAAACGCCCGAGCGTGTCCAGGTCGAGATGGTCTCGGCCAATCCGACCGGCCCGATCGTCGTCTCGGCCGCGCGCAACGGTGCGTTCGGCGACTCGGTTGCGCGGCTCCTCGAGTTCGCGGGCCACGACGTGTCGCGCGAGTACTACTACAACGACGCTGGACGCCAGGTCGACCTCTTTCGGGCTTCGGTCGACGCGCTGCGTCGTGGTGACGAGGTGCCGGAGGACGGCTACCACGGCGAGTACCTCACCGGGCTCGCGAAGCTCGACGGCGATCCCGTTCCACACATGCTCGCGTCGATCGAGCAGTCGATGGAGCGTTTCCGGATCCACTTCGACAGCTGGGCGCTGCAGAGCGAGCTCGAGCAGCGCTTGCCGGAGTTCCTTCCCCGCCTCGACACCTATGCGAAGGATGGAGCGCTCTGGGCGCGCTCGTCGGCGTACGGCGACGATGCGGACTGGGTGATCATCCGCTCCGCGGAGAAGGGCGGGACGCCGACCTACCGGGCGGCGGACATCGTCTATCTCGTCGACAAGCTCGAGCGCGGTCTCGACCGTGCGATGTACGTGCTCGGCGCCGACCACCACGCGACGGCCAAGTGGTATCGCGCGATCGCGCGGATGCTCGGCTACGACGAGGAGCGCGTCGAGGTGCTGCTCTACCAGTTCGTCCATCTCGTGCGGGGTGGGGAGAGCGAAAAGGCGTCGAAGCGATCGGGCAACGTGTATCTCCTGGACGACTTCATCGAAGAGGTAGGTATCGACGCGGCGCGTTGGTACCTCGTGAACCGCGGCCCCGATCAGACGATCGAAATCGACCTCGACCTGGCCGCAGAGCAGTCGGCCAAGAACCCGGTCTACTACGTGCAGTACGCGCACGCGCGCATCGCGTCGATCCTACGCAGCGCCGGCGATGCGGAAGTCGGCGGGGATCCGCCCGGTCCGCTCGCGTCGGAGGAGAAGGAGCTGATCAAGCGGCTGACCGACTTTTCGACGACGGTGCGAGAGGCGACCGACCGCCGCAGCCCGCAGCTGCTCCCGAACTACGCCATCCGCCTCGCCGACGACTTCCATCGCTTCTACCACGAGCGTCGCGTGCTCGGCGAGCCCGAGCAGGCGTTCCGTCTGGGGTTGATCTCCAAGACGCAGTCGGTGATTGCTCGTTCCCTCGACCTGATCGGGGTCGAAGCACCCGAGTCGATGTGAACCCCGAATCTGGTTCGGCTGACACCGAATCAGGTTCGAGAGTTTCCGTAGATCCGCCGCACGATCTCTTCGATGTCCGGCTCGGTGATCTGCAGGTCGACGAGGCGCGCGGTGGCCGCGACGCGCGCCGTCAACTCCGCTGCCGGGCCGCGGAAGCGCAGCCACTGGCGCGGACCGTCGACCTTCTCGACCCGCGCGCCTTCGATCTCGAGCGGCGGCGCCGGTTCCTCGAGGTCGACGATCAGCGTGCGCTCGGCGCCGTAGCGCTCCTTTAACTCGTCGATCCGGCCATCCCAGATCAGGCTGCCGTGGTCGATCACGAGCAGCCGCTTGCAGAGGCGTTCGATGTCGCCGAGGTCGTGGGTCGTCAGGAGCACGGTGACGCCGCGCTCACGGTTGATCTCGATCAGGAAGTCGCGCACACGCTGCTTTGCGACAACGTCCAGGCCGATCGTGGGCTCGTCGAGGAACAGGAGCTCCGGTTCATGGAGCATCGACGCGGTCAGCTCGCCGCGGATGCGCTGACCGAGCGAGAGCTGGCGCACCGGTGTGTGCAGGAACGGGTCGAGCTCGAGCACCTCGCGGAAGCGTGCAAGCGAGGTGCGGTACCGGTCGGCCGGGACCTTGTAGATGTGGCGCAACAGCTCGAACGAGTCGATCAGCGGCAGATCCCACCAGAGCTGCACGCGCTGGCCGAACATCGCGCCGATCCGCTTCGCGAGCTCGATGCGGCGCTTCGACGGATCGAGGCCCGCGACGGAGACGCGACCGCTCGATGGGACGAGGATGCCCGTCAGCATCTTGATCGTCGTCGACTTGCCCGCACCGTTCGGGCCGAGGTAGCCGAGCAGTTCGCCACGCTCGACGTGGAACGAGACGTCCTGCACCGCATCCACGATCACGCGCTCGCGTTTGAAGCGGCCGCGACGCACGACGAACTGCTTCGAAAGGTGCTCGACCTCGATCATCCGCCTGCGCTCCGGTAGTGCCGCACCGCGAACCGCCAGACGAGCGACGCGATGAATGCCGCAATCGCCGCAACGAAGGGCGACGAGAACTCGAGCAGCCGCGGCAGCCCGAGTGGGTCGGGCTTGTCGAGGATGTAGAGCGACGGGAAGTAACACACGAACGCGAGCGGGACGATGTAGGCGAGGAACCGGCGGAGCCAACTCGAGAAGATGTCGATCGGGTACTGCGCGAGGAAGTTGCCGCCGTAGGTGAAGGCGTTCGTGAACTCGCCGCCGTCGGTCGTCCAGAACGAGAGGCAGGAGCCGATCGTCCAGATCGATCCGAAGATCACGATCGCGGCCGGGATCATCACGATGAGCATCGCGATGCGGCCTGCGTCCCACGGGATCGTCAGCGAGCCGACGGCGTACACCAGGACGAGCACGCCCTGAAATGCCTTGCCGACCCGGCGCAACTGGAAGTCCGATCCGATCACCTGGAACAGCGTGCTGCGCGGGCGCACGAGCAAGATGTCGAAGTTGCCGTCGCGGATCTTCTGCGGGAACTGATCGAAGTGGCCGACGAGGAGGTCGGTGAGCGCGAACGAGATCGACGACATCGCGTAGAGGAACGCGACCTCGCGAATGGTCCACACCCCGAGTCGCTGCGTGTTGTGGAAGATCACCAGCACGGCGAGGAAGTCGATGAACGAGATCAGGAACGCGCTGCAGACATCGAGCACGAACGACGTCCGGTACTGCAGTTGCGAGCGGACCTGTGCCCCGACGAGGCGCCGCCAGAGGACGACGGACTCAACCACCCTGGATCACGAGCTTTCTGGCGCCGAGTCGCAGGGTCATTCTGCCGAGTGCGAGCAGGGCGACCGCCCACGCCGCCTGAAGGGCGAGGATGCCGAGTAGCTCCGCGCCGTTGTGCTTGCCGAGCCAGACGTCGATCGGCGTCTGCACGATCGACGCAAACGGCAGCGCATGAGCGATCACTCGCAGCCAGGAGGGGAAGAACGTCAGCGGCAGGACCATGCCCGAGAAGAAGAGCGAGACGGTCAGCGAGAGCGTGACGACGCCGCGGATGTCCACGAGCCAGAACGCCGCCGAGTTGTAGAGGAAGCGGAAGCCGAGGCTGACGACCACTGCGAGAGCCAAACTCACGAAGAACGCGGCGAGATCGAGCGGTGAGGGGTAGCGCAGGTCGAACAGAACCGCGCCGATCGCAAAGGGCAGGGCGCCGCGGAAGATCAGGTGGAAAGGAGCACGGCCGAGGTCGAACGCGAGCCAGTACCGCTGCGGATCGAGCGGCCGTGAGAGATCGGTGGCAATCGAGCCGTCGCGGATCCGGAGCGCGAGCTCCGTCCAGCCGAACGCGTACACGGTCATGATCAGCGCTTGCGCCAGCCACACGTACGTGACCGCGTCCGAGGCGTCGTAGTTGCCCACGTGGGGCCGGTTGTGGAAGACGGCCAGGAGGATGTAGGCCTGGATGAACCCGAAGATCGTGTTCGTGAACACGCCGGCGGCCGTCGCCCAGGGGTAGGCGGCATAGCGGCGCCAGCCGCGTTTTGCGATCTCCCAGTCGAGGCGCACCGGCTTCACTCTAGGATCACTGCCGGTGAGCACGCACCTTCCAGACCGAAACCTCGCTCTCGAGCTCGTTCGCGTCACCGAAGCCGCCGCCATGGGCGCGGGCCGGTGGATCGGCCGCGGCGACAAGATCGCAGCCGACCAGGCGGCCGTCGACGCCATGCGCGCGATGCTCGACACGGTCGCGATGGACGGCATCGTCGTGATCGGCGAGGGCGAGAAGGACGAGGCGCCGATGCTCTTCAACGGCGAGCACGTCGGCGCCGGAGGGCCGGAAGTCGACGTCGCCGTCGACCCGCTGGAGGGCACGCGCCTGGCCGCGCTCGGGCAGCCGAACGCGATTGCCGTGATTGCCGCCTCGGAACGCGGCTCGATGTTCTTTCCCGGTGGGGCGTTCTACATGGAGAAGATTGCCGCGGGCGCCGACGCGATCGATGCGGTGGACATCAATGCCACTCCGACCGAGAACGTCAACGCCGTCGCGAAGGCCAAGGGCCGCCGGGTGACCGACATTCGGGTCGTCGTCCTCGAGCGCGACCGCCACGAGCAGTTGATCGGCGAGCTGCGGCAGGCGGGCGCGCGGGTGAACTTGATCAGGGACGGCGACGTTGCACCGGCGATCGCCGCCGCACGTCCCGAGACCGGCGTCGACCTGCTGTACGGCATCGGCGGTACGCCCGAAGGCGTGATCTCTGCCGCCGCGCTCAAGTGCGTCGGTGGCGGCATCCAGGGAAAGCTCTGGCCGCGCAACGAAGAAGAACGGCAGGCGCTGATCGACACGGGCTACGACCTCGACCGCATCCTCATGACCGATGACCTCGTGCAGAGCGACAACGTCTTCGTCTCTGCGACCGGGGTTACTACGGGTGCGCTGCTCCGCGGCGTGCGATATGTCAATGACGGAGCGATCACCGACTCCATCGTGATGCGCTCTCGCTCCGGCACCGTTCGCCGCATCGAGGCGCGCCACAAGTTGAGCAAGCTGACGCATTTCACAGGAAGGGAGTACTGATGAACAAGATCGGGCTGAACGAGCTCGGGTACGACGAGCGGCTGTACATTCTCGCGTTCGACCATCGAGGATCGTTCGAGAAGATGGTCGGGGACGCTGAGCTCGTGCCGGGCGCCAAGACGCTGATCTGGGAGGGGTTCCAGCAGGCGATCGAGGAAAGCGCGCCGAAGGAGCTCGCAGGCGTTCTCGTCGACGCGAAGTACGGGCCGGATGTCGCGCGTGACGCGAAGGCCGGCGGCTACAAGCTCGCGATGCCGGTGGAGAAGTCCGGCCAGAACGAGTTCGACTTCGAGTACGGCGACCAGTTCGGCGAGAAGATCGAAGAGTGGGACCCCGATTTCAACAAGGTCCTCGTTCGGTACAACCCGGAAGGCGACCGTGGGATGAACGAGCGCCAGACCGCGAGGCTGCTGCGCCTGTCGGAGTGGCTGCACGAGCATCACCGCAAGTTCCTCTTCGAGCTACTCGTGCCTGCGGAGCCCGCGCAGCTCGAACAGGTCGGCGGCAGCGAGGAGCGCTACGACGTCGAGTTGCGACCGCAACTGATGATGGAGACGATCCTGCAACTGCAGAACGCAGGCGTCGAGCCGGACATCTGGAAGATCGAAGGTATTTCGGACCGCGAGGCCTGCGCCGAGATCGCGACACTCTGCCGCCGCGAAGGGCGCGACCGTGTGTCGTGCGTCGTGCTCGGCCGCGGCGCCTCCGACGAAAAGGTCGACGAGTGGCTGCGCGCAGGCGCGGGCCTCGACGGCTACATCGGCTTCGCGATCGGCCGCTCGATCTTCGCCGAGGCCGTCAAGGCGTACGCCGCGAATCCGTCCGGCTTCGACCGGGAGGCTGCGGTCGCGGACATCGCGCGCCGGTACCTGCGCTTCATCGAGGTGTACGAGGGCGCAAGCGTCCCCGCGTAGTTCTCTACAACCGACGGGAGGGGCTGCAGACGCGAGTCTGCGCCCCTCCCTCAGTCAGATCCCCTCACTTCTGTCCGAGGAGGCGACCACCGGTGCTCTTTGCTGCTGTCCCCCACAGAGCGCTCACTGCGCCCTCCCGTCGGTTGGTGACGATGTAGATGCCGGGAGCCACCAAATCTTGCGGCGGGTAGAATCGCCTCCGAATGCGGGGATAGCTCAGTTGGTAGAGCATCAGCTTCCCAAGCTGAGGGTCGCGGGTTCGAATCCCGTTCCCCGCTTCGAGACAGTCCTTCAAGACAACCAGTGGAATCGCGGCCGAGCCGCAGGAGGAGACGCTGATGAAAGGCGCCCAGAAGCCCAAGAAAGGCGACAAGAAGCCGGCTCAGAAGACCCTGAAGGAGAAGCGGCAGGACAAGCGGAACGCCGCGAAGGGCAACACCGGCCTCCAGTAAGCATGACCCGTCAGGAAAAGTGCGGGCGGAGCCGTTCGGCGGTGCGCGCGAGCGCTTCCGGCAGCACCTTCACGTCCGCGAGCACCGGCATGAAACTCGTGTCGCCGTTCCAGCGGGGAACCACGTGCAGGTGAACGTGATCTTCGATGCCTGCGCCCGCGACCCGGCCGAGGTTCCACCCGAGGTTGTGCCCGTGCGGCGCGTACTCGGCGCGCAGTGCCTCGACACCGCGTGCGGCGAGCCTGTGCACCTCGAGCGCCTCGGCGTCCGACAGCAGTCCGAAATCGCCGAGATGCCGATGCGGCGCGATCAGCAGGTGGCCTGATGAGTACGGGTACTTGTTCAGAACGACGAGAGCGTGCTCGCCGCGATGCAGGAGCAGCTCCTCCTCCGGCTCGCAGAAGATGCAGCGGTCGAGCTCGTCGACTTGCTCGATGTACTCGAGGCGCCACGGCGCCCACAGGGGCTTCGGCATCTGGGGAGCGTAACTACCCTGTGCGTATGAACACGGTGACCACGCGCAACGACGACGGCACCTTCGACGTCGTGCAACGGGCGAACGTGGGTGGTGACCTTGCGAGCGACGAACTTCAGCGCCTCTATTGGTGCGAGGTGCGCTCCACGACCTTCGGGCTCGTTCGGTTCTCGCGCGGCGCAATTCGTCTCTTCGGAGTCTGGCCTGCGCTGATTGCCTTCGGGCCGACCGTCGGCGGCCGGCGTGAGATCACCGGTGGCTTGTTCGCGCGGCACCCCTACGGCGCGATCGCGTGGTCAGTGCGGGAGGGGGAGGCGATCGTCTCGCTGGAGGAGTTCGCACCGCGCCTGCGAGGGTCGTTCTTCGCGGTCGAGCGGTGGTTCCACGACATTGTCGGCCGGCGCTTCCTTCAACGGGCGGCACGAGCATGCGCGTAGCGGTCGTCGGCGCCACCGGGACGATCGGGCGTCCGCTCGTCACGGCTCTTGGGAGCGCGGGGCATCAGGTGACCGCCATCTCACGCAGTGGGTCGTCCGTCGCGGGGGCGTACACGGTCGTGGCCGCCGATGCGTCCGACTCCGACGCGATGCGCCAGGCGCTCGACGGAGCCGAGGTCGTCTACCACCTCGTCCATTCGCTCGGACAACCCGATTTCGAGGCGATCGACCGGGCCGCGGCGCGCGCGGTCGCAGCCGGCGCGTCGGCCGGCGGCGCCTTGCAGGTCATCTTTCTCGGAGGTCTCGGCGAAGAGGGCGCCGACCTCTCCGCGCATCTGCGAAGCCGCGCGGAGACTGCGGCGATCCTGGTCGAGGGTTCGGTGCCGGTGACGACGCTGCGTGCGGCGATGATCGTCGGTGCAAACAGCGCCGCGTTCGAGACGATCCTCGCGCTCGTCGATCGCCTTCCCGTGATGCTCTGTCCGCGCTGGGTGTCGGTCGAGACGCAACCCGTCGCGCTCGTCGACGTTGTTGCAGCGCTCGTCGTCGTGTGCGGCCGTGTGCAGTCGTTCGGTACGACGTACGACGTCGGCGGACCCGAGGTGATGACCTACCGCGCGATGATGGAGCGAACGGCGCGCATCCGCGGGCGCAAACCGCTGCTGATCGAGGTTCCCGTGCTGACGCCGTGGCTCTCATCGCTGTGGCTTCATCTCGTCACCCCCGTCAACGCTGCCGTCACGCGGCCTTTGATCGAAGGGCTGAAGATCCCGACGCTCGCTTACGACGATTCGATCTGGGAGCTCACACCGGGCAGCCGCACGGGGTTCGACGATGCAGTGCGCGCTGCGCTTGCGGCTACAGCCAGCGCTTAAGGCGGAAGAACGAGAGCAGGCCGATCAGGGCAACGGCCATGCCGACGAAGATCGTCCAGAACGCCCAGACCGTTCCGAAGCCGGGGAACTGCACGTTCATCCCGAAGAAGCCGGTGATCAGCGTCAGCGGGAGCAGCACGACGGAGAACACGGTCAGGATCCGCAGCACGTCGTTCTGGCGGTGCGCGATCACCGACTCGTTCGTGTCCTCGAGCGCCTCGACGACTTCCTTGTAGTTGTCGAGGTAGTCCCAGATGCGTTCGGCGGCATCGACGATGTCGTCGAAGTAGAGCTCGAGCTCCTCGTGAAGGAAGCGCTCGACGTGACGTTCCAATACACGGAGTGTCGAGCGCTCCGGCTTGATGATCTTCCGGTAGCTGATGATCTCCTGCTTGACGTTCGAGATGTCCCGGACAACCTCTTCGGAACGTCCCTCGAACACGTCATCCTCCAACGAGTCGAGCTTGTGCCCGATCTTGTCGAGGATCGGGAAGCAGTAGTCGAAGAGGTCGTCGAGCACCTCGTAGAGCAGGCGGCCGGACCCCTTCGAGAAGAGCTGCTCGCGAAACGCCTCGTCCTCTTCACAGCGCCGGAACAGTCGCGTGATCGGCAGCAGTTCGACCGTCGGCAGCGTCACGAGATAGTTCGGCCCGACGAACATGTCGAGCTCCGCCGCATTCAGGCGCTGGATCGCACGGTCGTAGACGGGGAAGTGCAGGACCGCGAACAGATACCCCTCGTCGGTGTAGTCGTCGACCTTGGGCCGCTGGCGCTTCGACATCACGTCTTCGACGTCGAGCGGATGCCAGCCGTACTGCTCCGCTAGCTCCTGGGCGTGCGGCAGCGTCGGCGCGTCGAGATGAATCCAGGTGAGACCGGCGCCGCTGAGCTCAGCGGGCGGTGACTGCGGCGCCGAGGCGGTGACCACGGTGTCGCGCGCACGAGTGCGCCGGATGCGAGGCAGGCTCGGCATCGGTACTGAGCGGATCCTCGATCACAGGGACCATCGGCATGTTCGCCATCCTACCCGGCTTTCCCGCTCAACCCGCCCCCGCGACGTCGAGCACCGGTGGGGCGGGCTCGGTTTTCGGGATGCGCCGGAAGCGCTCCGGCACCAGCGGCTCGGTGCGGAGCGAGCCGATCGCCGCGACCAGGCAGACGGCGGCGGCGGCAGGCCAGAGTGCAAACGGCGCTGCTGCAAGCAGGAAACCGCCGGCGGCGGGGCCGATGGTGCCGGCGAGCCCCCAAGAGAGCGAGTGCACGGCGAAGTAGCGCCCGCGCAGGTGATCAGGGGCGATCTCGGCGACGAGCGCCTGGTGCGCCGGCCCGTGGAAGCACTCGCCGATCCCGAAGATGCCCATCGCGATCGTGATCACCAGGAACGCCGCCATGCCGGTGAGCCAATAGCCGCCGGCGTCGACCAGCAGCCACGACACGATCCACAGCAACGGCATGAGCGCGAGCGCACGCAGTCGGCGGTGACCTTCGATTGCCCGGCTGATCGGTAGTTGCGCGAGAACGATCAGTCCCGTGTTGACGAAGAACACGACCCCGATCTGTTTCTCGCTCAGGTGTGCGTGATCGCGTGCGAACGGCGGCATGAGGTTGAAGAGCGAGTAGCCGGCGGTGACGAAGAGGAAGTTGAGCGCCCAGAGGCGCACGAACAATCGGTCGCGCAGCACCGCGCCATACGACGCGCGTGTTTCCGAGCGGCGCTCGTCGTCCACGCCGGGGTCGTGGACGAGCGCGAGCACGCCGACGTAGGCGAGGAACGTCACGGCGTCGATCAGGAAGAGCAATGTGAACGATGACGGGTGCGCGACGGTTGCGATCAGTCCGCCCGTGAGACCGCCCAGCCCGATGCCGAGGTTCATTGTCACGCGTTGCTGCGCGTACGCCGCGTGACGGCGGGCGGGTGGCGTGAGTCGTGCGATCAACGTCGACTGGCTCGGCCAGAAGCCCGCGCTGCCTGCACCCTCGATCGCGATCAGCACGAACGCGTGCCACGGGCTCCGCACGAGCGGGAAGAACCCGAAGCCCACCCCTTGCAGGATGAGCCCTGCGCCGAGCACCCGGCGCGGACCGAGGCGGTCGACGAGCGGGCCTGCGCACAACCCCGCGGTCAGCTGCGCCGCTGCCGACACCGCGACGACGAGGCCTGAGACGCCGAGCCCGAAGCCGCGCACGTCGTGCAGGTAGATGACGAGGAACGGCAGCACCAGCCCGTTGCCGAAGGAGTTCATCACGCCGCCGAGTTGCAGCAGCCACACCTCGCGCGGGAGCTGTGGGTCGAATGAGCGGAGCCACCTCATGCTGAAGGCGAGGGTATCGTCGGCGACGTGGACGCACATGGCGCACAGGCGCGGTGGTGGGCAATGCGTCCGGCGCAGAGTCTCAAGCCGGCGAGCTACGTCTGCCCGTTCTGCGACGGAATGCTGCACGCGACGAGCGAGCACGCGCTGATCGCGCCCGAGGGCGACGCGTCGAAACGACGGCACGCCCACATGGAGTGCGTCGTCACAGCGCGTAAGCGCGGTGAGCTGCCGACGGAGGATGAGTTCAAGAAGCGGCGGCGCTGAGCCTCGAGTTCGCCGGAGGCTCTGTTACAACAGTTCGATGCGCTCGCTCTGTCTCGTCGTGGTCGCCGGCTTGGCGTTCGCGGCCGCTGGAAATGCGCAGCCGTCGCGTCCATCCGCGTTGTGGCTCGCGCAGGCGCAATGCGTTCATGAACACGAGGCGCCGTGGAACGCGAACACCGGCAACGGCTACTTCGGCGGCATGCAATTCGCACCGCAGACGTGGAAGCGAATGAACGGCCACTCACAGCCGGCATTTGCTCATCCCGGTGATCCCGCGTATCCGTTCACTGCGTCGCCGCAGGAGCAATTGCACCGTGCCTGGCTCCTCTGGCTGCGAGACGGACGCACGTGGCGGTCGTGGGGCGCGGTCGGCGCGGCGTGTGCGACAGCGACCGTCAGCCCGTAGGCGACGCCTAGCGCTTCGGAAGGCGCGAACGCAACTGCTCGATCCGCTGCTTGTTCTTCGGATCGCGAGCCGCCTTCTGAGCCTCTGCGATCAGTTTCTTGCCCTGAGGACTTTGCGCGAGGCGAATGGCGCGTCCGATGAGTGATGCCACGTGGTCTCCTTGAGCTCGTCGCTTGCTTGAGTGCGCCCGGCAGGATTCGAACCTGCGACCTCTCGCTCCGGAGGCGAGCGCTCTATCCCCTGAGCTACGGGCGCGGACGGCCACTAGTGTAGCCCCGTGGAAATCACGGCCCAGAAGAAGACGCTGAGGCTCGCCGAGACGTTCACGATCTCGCGCGGGTCGGAGGACGAGGCCGAGGTCGTGCAGGTCGAGATCGCGCTCGACGGCGCGACCGGCTACGGCGAGGCGGCGCCGATCGAGCGCTACGAAGAGTCCGCGGCCTCCGCGCTTGCGTGGTTCGAGCGCGTGACGCTCGGCGACGATCCGTTCGCGCTCGACGAGATCTTCGACAGCCTGCCGCCGGGCGAGCAGGCCGCGCGTGCCGCTGTGGACGCTGCGCTCTACGACCTGCAGGGCAAGCTAACGGGCCGGCCTGTCTACCAGCTGCTCGGCGTGCGCCCCGTCGGCCCGCCGACGTCGTGGACGATCTGGCTCGGCGATCCCGACGACATGGCGCGTCGCACCGAGAAGATCGCGAACCGCGGCTTCAAACGGCTGAAGCTGAAGCTCGGCGGCTTCGACGGCCTCGACATCGAGCGCGTCAAGGCGGTGCGCTCCGTCACCGGCCTCCCGTTGATGTGCGACGCGAACGAAGCGTGGACGCTCGATGAAGCGCTCGAGGTGATTCCGCAATTGGACGTCGAGTACTGCGAGCAGCCGCTGAAGGCAGGCGATCCCGACGGCCCGACGCTGAAGGAGCGCTCGCCGGTCCCGATCTACGTCGACGAGGACTGCCACACGCTCGCCGACGTCGCAGCCTGTGTCGAGCGCGCGCACGGCATCAACATCAAGCTTGCAAAGTCCGGCGGCATCCGCGAAGGCGTGCGCATGGCGCACGCCGCGCGCGCGCTCGGCCTTGGCGTGATGCTCGGCTGCATGGTCGAGTCCGGGCTCGGCATCGCCGCCGGCGCGCACATTGCGAGCCTGATGGATCACGTCGACCTCGACGGCAACCTGCTGCTCGCCGCAGACCCGTGGCCTGGCGTCGAGTTTGTCGATGGCGTGCAGCGTCCCTCGAACCGCCCCGGACTTGGGGTTGAAAATCACGGCGTTGAAGCCTCGTAGGCTGCTAATCCTCGCGGAGGGCTACTCCGCGGATCCGCACCACGGTAAGACGGCGCGCGGCGTGATCCGCTACCGCCCCGACGACGTCGTCGCGATCCTCGACACGGAGCGCACGGAGGGCGACACGCAGGATGGCTTCCCCGTTGTGCGCAGCGTCGAAGAGGCGCTCCAGTACAAGCCCACCATTGCGTTGGTCGGGGTCGCCACAACGGGCGGACGGTTTCCGCCCGCGTGGCGCGAGCTGCTGAAGGAGTCGATCCAAGCCCGCCTCGACATCGAGAACGGTTTGCACGAGTTCGTGTCCGACGATCCGGAGCTCGTCGAGCTCGCACGCGAACGTGGGGTGAAGCTCCGCGATTTGCGCAAGGCGCCGCCGGGACTGAACGTGCCGACGGGCGCGAACCTGACACACGGCGCGACGACGGTCCTGACGGTCGGGTCCGACTGCGCGATCGGGAAGATGACCGTCTCGCTCGAGCTCGACCGCGAGGCGCGCAGGCGCGGGATCAAGAGCGAGTTCGTGCCGACCGGGCAGACGGGGATCGCGATCGCAGGCTGGGGGATCTCGGTCGACGCGGTCGTGGCCGACTTCATCGCCGGCGCCGCCGAGCAGCTCGTTGTCGAAGGGGCCGCGCGCGGGGGTGAGCTGCTGCTCGTCGAAGGGCAGGGCTCGCTGCTCCATCCGTTCTACTCCGGCGTCACGCTCGGGCTGATCCACGGCTCGGCGCCCCACGGCTACGTCCTCTGCCACAAGGCGGGCGATCGGTTCGTCGAGGGTGACGAGCGATTCGTGATCCCGCCCCTGTCCGAGCTGGCCGACCTGCACGCCCGGATGAGCCTGCTCGCCCGGCCCGCCAAGGTGCTTGCGATCGCCCTCAACACCCGTGACCTTGACGAGGCGGCGGCACGCCGTGCGGTCGAGGAAACCGAGGCGGAGACAGGGCTTCCCGCCGACGATCCGGTTCGGTTCGGGGCAGGGAAGCTGGTGGACGCTCTCGAACGTCTTGAAGGAGTTAGGCCGCTGCGGCCTACCGAATAGGACGAGCGGCACTTTCGCCTGGGACTCGAACGGGCGAAGGTGTTCGAGACCAAGGTCGATTTCAAGGAAGAGGGCAACGTTGAAAACACTGCTTGCGGCACTCCTCGCGGTGGCGGCGCTGACGGTTGTCGGCTCTGCCAGCGCCGATCCGATGCGCTACGGCGTCGCGGACGACTGGCCGAAGTTCCACCCGTGCGGCGACATCTGGTGGACGTCCGTTAAAGACATCGCCTACCAGGACGTCCGCATGACCGTCCAGTGGAACGAGGCGACACCGACGGTGATCCCGTTCCAGTCAAATCTGAAGCTGGCGATCGACTGCGCGTTGCTGAACAACGTCCGGCCGATCCTCGCGATCTATCCGCTGCACCCGGCCGCGATCGGCTCGAACGCGGGCGTGCAGGCGCAGTTCGCGACCTTCGTTGGCCTCGTCGGCCAGGCGTTCCCGGCCGTGAAGGACTTGATCGTCGGCAACGAACCGAACGTCAATCGC
Source organism: Thermoleophilia bacterium (assembly GCA_031393705.1). Lineage (GTDB taxonomy): Bacteria > Actinomycetota > Thermoleophilia > Gaiellales > Gaiellaceae > PALSA-600. The sequence goes on from JANMWB010000231.1 coordinate 30,367, forward strand.
TTCTGGCAACCGCAGTATGTGAACGGCCAGGACGCAGCGGCGACCGACTACGAGCACACGCTCGCGCAGTCGTACGACGCGTTGAAGACGGTACGACCCGATGCGATCGTCTGGGGCCCCGCGATCTCCTCGCGCGGCAACGACAACGCAGACGCGGCGTCGAACCCGAGCCACTCGCCCGTGTGGTTCATCAAGTACATGGGTGACGCCTACAAGGCGTCGGGACGGTCGAAGCCGATCTTCGACGAGTTCAACTTCCATCCGTATCCGCCCATCCAGGACACGGACCCATTCTCGAAGAAGTTCCAGTGGCCGCAGGCCGGCGCTGCGAACCTCGATCGCATCAAGCAGGCGCTCTGGGATGCGTTCAACGGCACGGGCCAGCCGACGGTCACCGAGCAGTCCGGCGGCGCAACGGCGGCCTTCGCCGCACCGCAGAGGCTGCCGATCGACATGGACGAGGCGGGCGAGCAGACTGTCGTGACGGGGCACGAGTCCGCGTACGACGGCACGCCGGAGAACGTCGTCCCGATCAGCGAGGCGCAACAGTCGACGAATCACGTCGAACTCTCGGAGATCGGTGCCTGCGACCCGGCGGTCAAGACCGTCCTCTACTTCCCGTTGATCGACGACACGGGGATCTCGAGCGGCTTCCAGTCCGGCAACCTCTTCGCCGATTTCGCGAAGAAGCAGTCCTACGCCGGCATGAAGACGAAGATCGCCTCGGCCAAGGGCAACTGCCAGGGTGGCGTCGCCGGTATCCCGCAGACCTGGGCGCACACCGAGCAGGTGATCGGCGCGCTCGGCATCTTCGGCGGCCCTGGCACCGATGCGGGCTCCCAGCCGACCGACAAGCCGGTCGGTGCGACGGGCGCGTGGACGAGCCTGACCGTGAACGAGGACGCGACCTACGTGGCGACCCTCTCGCAGGTGAGCGGTCCGAACGGCGGCGGCGCGAAGGCGCTCGCCTCGCTGACGGGCACCGCCAAGGCGTACTTCAAGCCGGGCCTGCACTTCGCCTCACCGAAGCCGCTCGCGGCTGGGTACTACCAGTTCACGATCGTGCTGAAGGCGGCGACGAATCCGTCGCGGACGACGACCCTGACGTCGAAGGCGTTCAAGGTCGGCACCCCGGGAGGCTCCACCGGCACGCCGGGCAATGCGAAGCCGGGGAACGCGAAGCCGGGGAAGGGCAAGCCGACTCCCAAGCCGGCTCCGACCTGCAAGAAGGGCTTCAAGGCGAACCCCAAGGGCAAGTGCGTCAAGCAGTAACGCGTCTCTGACGCGGACTCGAGGGGCCCCGGCATGGGGCCCCTCGTCGTTTCCGGCTTCCTCGCGAAATGGATTGCCCTTGACAAACCGAACAGGTGTTCGCTAGGATGGCGAACATATGTTCGTCCGTATCTTGCTCATCGTGGGAATGGCCGTCCTGGTCTGGAGCGCGATGGCGCGCTCGTCGAACGCTCACGGCGCAAAGCAGGTGGTGACAGTTCGCGCGTACGAGACGCTCTGGTCGATCGCCCAGCAGCACTACAGCGGCGATGTCCGTGATGGCGTCTGGCAGATCGAGAAGGCGAACCACCTGCGAAGCGCCGACGTGCGCGTCGGCCAGACGCTCGTCCTGCCGTAACGGTTTCGCAGCCCCGCTGCGAGACTGTGCCTCGGCATGGACCTGGACATTGTCTTTCTCGGCACCTCGGCGAGCGCGCCCACCGCCCAGCGGGCGCCTGCTGCACTGCTCGTGCGCCGCGGCGGCGACAAGCTGCTCTTCGACTGCGCAGAGGGCACGCAGCGGCAGCTGATGCGCTCGACGCTCGGGCTGCCCGACCTTGAGGAGATCTTCCTCACGCATTTCCACGCCGATCACTACCTCGGCCTGCCCGGGATGCTCAAGACCTTCTCGCTCCGCCAGCGGGAGCTGCCGCTGACGATCTACGGACCCGCGGGCCTGCGCGACCTCTACAAGAGCCTTGGCCGGATCATCGGCAAGCTCAGTTACTCCGTCGAAGTCGAGGAGGTTCGCCCCGGGGAGGCGCTCGAGCGAGACGGTTACCGGATCCTCGTCTTTCCGGTGCACCACGGCGTCTCGGCTGTCGGGTACGCCGTCGCCGAGGAGGAACGGCCAGGTGAGTTCGACGCCGACACCGCCGACGCGCTCGGCATTCCATTCGGGCCGGAGCGCGGGGCGCTGCAGCGCGGCGAGTCGGTCACCCTCGACGACGGCAACGTGCTGACGCCGGACGCCGTCCTGGGGGCGCCGCGTCCTGGTCGCCACATCGTGATCCCGGGCGACACCGCGCCGGTCGAGACCGTCCGCGTCCTTTCCGAAGGCGCCGATGTTCTGATCCACGAGGCGACGTTCCTCGAGGACGAGCGCGACCGCGCAGCCGACACGCTGCACTCGACGGCGCTGCAGGCGGCAGAGGTGGCGCGCGACGCCGGCGTTCGCCTACTCGCGTTGACGCATGTCTCGCCGCGCTATTTCGGCCCCGAGCTCGCACGCGAAGCACGCGACGTGTTTCCGGCCACTGTCGTCCCGAAGGACTTCGACGTGATCGAGGTGCCGTTCGCGGAACGCGGCGAACCGAAGCTCGTGCGCCGCGGTGCCCGGCCCGAGCAGGAGCGGCAGTTGAGAACCGAACCTGATTCGGTGTCAGCCGAACCAGATTCGAACGTTTCGAACCTGTAGCTACAACTGCCAGTTGCCGCCGACGAGCACCGGCACCTCGGTGCCGTCCTTCTTCAGGCCGGTGACGGTCACCTCATCGCTGCCGATCATGAAGTCGACGTGGATCGCGCTCTTGTTGATCCGATCGCGGTCCGCGTCACCGACGTGTGTCGCGTACGCGTTCCCAAGCGCGAGGTGGCTCGCGGCGTTCTCGTCGAGCAACGTGTTGAAGAAGACTGTGCCGGTCTTGTCGATGCGGCCCTCGCGATCGACGAGCGCGACCTCGCCAAGACGCGACCCACCTTCGTCCTTGGCGACGCGTGAGCGCAGCGCGTCCGCGTTCTCGCCCTGAATGTCGACCGCGCGGCCACCCTCGAAGCGAACCTGCAGGTCGCGGACGACCGTGCCCGCCACGTCGAGCGGTTTCGTGGCGGTCACGACGCCGTCGGCGCGCAACGGATCCGGTGTCGTCGTCACCTCCTCGGTCGGGAGGTTGGGTGCGTGCACGATTCCGTCGATCGTCTGCATGCCGGGCGTCTCCGAGCCGAAGCGCGAGGTGGGGAGGAGCCCGACCGTCAGATCGGTGCCAGGGCCGTGGAAGCGCAGCGCGTCGAATTGCTGGTCGTTGAGGCGCGTGCCGGCGTCGTGCAGCTGGCCCAGGCGCACCCGCCAGGCCTCGGCCGCGTCGGGCTCGTCGAGCCGCAACGTGTAGATCAGCTGCTCCCAGAGCTTTGCCATCGCGGTCTCGTCGTCGAGGCCGGGATGCACGAGCCGCGCCCATTCGGGTACAGCCCACGGCACGACCGTCCAGTTCGTCGTCCGCGCATTGATCACGTCGAAGTTCTCCTTCGTCGCCGGCAGTGCGTCGCGACCGGCGATCGCCGGGTCGATGCCGTCGAGGAGCCCCGGCGGGATCTGCGGCGTGATCGAGATCCGCACGCCGTGGCCCTCGCCGAGCGCGAGCAGCCGGCGGCCGAACCAGGAGGGCACGAAGTCGATCGTGTCCTGCGCAGCACGCTCGAGCCGGATGCGCTTGACGAACGGGTCGAAGTACCAAGGGTCGACGAACTTCGCTCCGCGCTCATAGGCCTCGGCGGCGACGAGCCGAACGAGAGGCGCTGCGCGCGGCTCGGCGACGATCCAGACGATCTGGCCGGGCTGCACGTTCGCGCCGACCTCGACGATCAATTTGGCGTAGCGACTGAGAGTCTGGGCGTCCACCGAGGCGGGACACTACATCGGTTTACTCGTCCGTCCGACCGGATGCACTACAGTCCCCGGCGGCACCACATCGTTCACCACACCAACACCCCTTTAACCCGGTCCAGAGAGACCGAAAAGGAGTCGAATGTCTCACTCTGCCGTCAAACCGGCGCCGCGTGTCCTGCTGGACGAGGAATCGATCCGGCGCACGCTTTCCCGGATCGCGCACGAGATCATCGAGCGCAACGAAGACCTTGACGCGGTCGCGCTCGTCGGCATCCACACGCGCGGCGTGCCGATTGCGCAGCGCCTGCGGCATCTGATCGAGGAGCGCAGCGGCGAGGAGCTTGCCGTGGGCCAGCTCGACATCACCTTTCATCGCGACGACGTCCATGTGCGCGCCGGCCAGGCGCCGCGCCGCGCGCAGCCGCTGGCGCGTGAGACGAAGCTCGACTTCGAGCTCGAAGGGCGCACGGTGATCCTCGTCGACGACGTCCTTTACACCGGACGGACGATCCGCGCTGCGATCGACGCGCTGCTCGAGTACGGCCGACCGGAGCGCGTGCAGCTCGCGGTTCTCGCCGACCGCGGTCACCGTGAGCTTCCGATCAGGCCGGACTACGTCGGTAAGAACCTGCCGACTGGGCGCAACGAGCGCGTGCAGGTCGAACTGGTGGAGATCGACGAAGTCGACCGGGTCGTGCTGGTGACCGAGCGCGAGGGGGCCGAGAATGACTGACCTGCGCGTAGTCGGTGGTGACCTGCTCCCGCCCGCGAACCAGAAGCGCAACCTGCTCTCGATCTCCGACCTCTCGCAGGGAGACGTCGAGCGGCTGCTTTCGACGGCACGCTCGTTCGCGCACTCACAGGAGCGCGACAACAAGAAGCTGCCGACGCTGCGCGGCCGGCTGATCCTGAACGTCTTCTACGAGTCGTCGACGCGGACCTCGTCGAGCTTTGAGCTCGCGGCGAAGCGCCTCTCCGCCGACACGATGACGTTGAAGGCCGTCGGCTCGTCTGTCGACAAGGGCGAGTCGCTGAAGGACACGGCGCTCACGCTCTCGGCGTATGACCCCGACGTGATCGTGATCCGCCATCCCGAGGTCGGCGCCGCCGACTACGTCGCCCGGCTGACTGACGCACGCGTCGTGAACGCCGGTGACGGTAAGCATCAGCACCCGACGCAGGCGCTGCTCGACCTCTACACGATGCGCGAGGCTTTCGGCCGGCTCGACGGCCTGCAGGTCGCGATCGTCGGAGACTCTTTGCACTCGCGCGTCGCCCGCTCGCTCGTGCAGGCGCTACGACTCGTCGGCGCAGACGCGGTCCTCGTCGGGCCGCCGGCGCTCCTGCCGGAAGGGCTCGCGCCCACCTCGCACGACATCGCGTCGATCGCCGACGCCGACGTCGTCTACGTCCTCCGCATGCAGCGCGAACGGATGCTCGAAGGCGCCAACTTCGTTCCGTCGCTGCGCGAGTACACCGCGCAGTGGGGGATCACGCCCGAACGGGTACGCGACGGTCAGCGAGTGATGCACCCAGGCCCGATGAACCGCGGCGTCGAGATCGACGCGCGCGTCGCCGACAGCGACGCCGCACTGATCGTCGACCAGGTGCGCTCAGGGTTGATCGTGCGCATGGCAGTGCTCTACGACCTCCTGACGACCGGCCCGGTCGCAGTCGAGACCACGGTGGAGGTCGCCTGATGCTCGCCGGACGCACAGGAGCAGAGAACATCGTCGTGCGCGGCGCGCGAGTGCTCGATCCCGTGGAAGGGATCGACACGACGCTCGATGTGCGCATCGACAACGGCGTGATTGCGCAAATCGGAGAGAACCTCGACACCAACGAGCACCGGGTAATCGAGGCGGCGGGGCTCACGCTTGCACCGGCGTTCATCGATCCGCACGTGCACCTGCGCACGCCCGGCCGCGAGGACGAAGAGACAATCGCCAGCGGGACCGCGGCTGCAGCGGCCGGGGGCTACTGTACGATCCTCGCGATCCCGAACACCGACCCGGTGATCGACGACGCCGACGTTCTGCGCGGGCTGCGCGCCCGCGCGCACGACGAAGCGCACATTCCGGTCGGCTTTTTGGCCGCGATCACCAAAGGCCAGGACGGATCGGAGCTCACCGAGATGGCAGCGCTTGCCGATGCCGGCGCCGCCGGCTTCACCGACGACGGTCGGCCCGTCGCGTCTGCCGGCGTGATGCGGCGCGCGCTCCAGTACAACGCCGTCACCGGCCGGATGATCGCCGTGCATTGCGAAGAAGCGTCGCTGACGCGCGGTGGTCACGCGCACGCCGGTGTGATCGCGGCCGAGCTCGGGCTCGGCGGCTGGCCGTCGCTCGGCGAAAGCTTGATGGTTGCGCGCGATCTCGACCTCGCCGGCGAGACCGACCAAGCTGTGCATCTGATGCACCTCTCAGCCCGCGAGTCGGTGGACCACCTGCGCCGCGCGCACGGGGCCGGTACGCGTGCGACTGCCGAGGCGACGCCGCATCACCTCTGCCTGACCGACGAGGCGATCCGCACACTGGACGCCAACATGAAGATGAATCCGCCTCTGCGCAGTGAGGACGACCGCGCCGCTCTGATCGAGGCGCTGCGTGACGGCACGATCGCCGCGATCGCGACCGATCACGCGCCGCACTCGCCGGAGGAAAAGGACGTCCCGTTCGAATCGGCGCCCTTCGGCGTCACCGGGCTCGAGACCTCGTTCGCCTCGCTCTATACCTACCTGATCGAGCCCGGTGTGCTCACACTCGAGACGGTGCTCGAGCGGATGTCCGCCGGGCCCGCCTCGATCTTCGGGCTCGACCGGCCGCGCATTGCAGTCGGCGCGCAGGCGAACCTGACGCTGATCGACACCGAGGCGAGTTGGCGCGTCAAAGCGGAGCGGTTCCAGTCGCGGTCGCAGAACTCGTGGTTGCTGGGCAAACGGTTGCGCAGTCGCGTGAGGCTGACGATCGCCGCCGGCAGGGTGGTGCACGAGCTATGAACGTAGGCTCGACGGAGTCATCAAAGGGACAGAGTGGTGCTTTGGTGCTCGAAGACGGAACGGTCTTCGAAGGGGAATCGGTCGGCGCGGAGGGCTTCGCGTTCGGTGAGGCCGTCTTCACGACGTCGATGAGCGGCTACCAGGAGGTTGCGACCGACCCGAGCTTCGAGGGACAGATCGTCACCTTCACTGCGCCGATGGTGGGCAACTACGGCGTCGAGGAAGGGCGTTCCGAGTCGAAACGCGCGCACGCGAAGGCTGTTGTGATGCGCGAGGCGCGCGGGCCGCAGTGGACCGACTGGCTGCACGAGAACGGGCTGGTCGCTCTCACCGGCATCGACACGCGGTCGGTCGTCTTGCACCTCCGCGACCGAGGCGCGATGCGCGCGGCGGCGGTCAGCGGCGACGCGTCGATCGACGAGGTGCTGACCGCGGTGCGCGCGCAGCCGGAGATGGCAGGCGCGGCACTTGTCGCGGGTGTTTCGACGAAGGAGCACTACACGTTCACGGCCGAGGGCTCCGTGCGGGTCGCGGTCGTCGACTACGGCTGCAAGCGCTCGATCCTGAAGCGCCTCGCCGCGAACGGCGCGGCTGTCGATGTCTTCCCGCACGACACGGACGCGGACACGCTCGCCTCCTACGATGGCGTGCTTCTCTCGCCAGGCCCCGGCGATCCTGCGCCACTGACCGGCGAGGTGAAGCGGCTCGAGGAGCTGCTCGGCCGCGTACCGGTGCTCGGCGTGTGCCTCGGTCACCAGTTGCTCGCGCTTGCGACCGGCAAGGAGACCTTCAAGTTGCCGTTCGGTCACCGCGGCGCGAACCACCCGGTGATCGACCATCTGTCCCGCAGCGTGATCGTGACGTCGCAGAACCACGGCTTCGCGGTCACCGCCGGAGACGAGTCGGGCGTGACGCACAGCTCGCTCTACGACGGCACTGTCGAGGGGCTGTCGTACCCGGAACTGCGCGCGCGCTCGGCCCAATTCCACCCGGAGGCCGCACCCGGCCCGCACGACGCGGCGTCGATCATCGGCAACTGGGTCGACGAGTTGAAAGCCGCCGCTTAGTCGTGCCGAGGCGCTACGACATCAAGTCGATCTGCCTGATCGGCTCAGGCCCGATCGTGATCGGGCAGGCGGCCGAGTTCGACTATGCCGGCTGCCAGGCGCTGAAGGTATTGCGCGAGGACGGGTTCAGAACGATCGTCGTCAACTCGAACCCGGCGACGATCATGACCGACCCAGGCTTCGCCGACCGCACGTACCTCGAGCCGCTCGATGTCGAAGGCGTCAGCGCAGTCCTCCGTCGCGAGCGTCCGGACGCGCTGCTCGCGACGATGGGCGGCGGCACCGCGCTGAACCTCGCCCGCGAACTGGAAGAGTCAGGGATCCTTGCCGAGCTCGGGATCGAGCTGATCGGCGCACGGCTCGACGCGATTCAGCGCGCAGAGGACCGCGAGCTCTTCAAGGCGACCGTCGAAGCCTGTGGCCTCAAGACACCGACCTCGCGCATCGTCACGTCGCCCGACGACTTGCTCGGGGTGTCGCTGCCGGCCGTCGTGCGGCCCGCATTCACACTCGGCGGTCACGGCGGCGGCTTCGCCTACGACGTGGAGCAGCTGCGCGCCCAGGTCGAGCGCGGCATCCAGGAGTCGCCGATCGGTCAGGTCCTGGTCGAGGAGTCGGTGCGCGGGTGGGACGAGTTCGAGCTCGAGGTCATGCGCGACAAGGCCGACAACGTGGTGATCATCTGCTCGATCGAGAACCTCGATCCGATGGGCGTGCACACGGGCGATTCCGTGACCGTTGCGCCGCAGATGACGCTGAGCGACGAGGCCTACCAGGAGATGCGCGACGCGGCGATCGCGGTCATCCGCGCCGTCGGCGTCGACACGGGCGGGTCGAACATCCAGTTCGCACGCGACCGCGACTCGGGCGAGATCCGCGTGATCGAGATGAACCCGCGTGTCTCGCGCTCGTCTGCGCTCGCCTCGAAGGCGACCGGCTACCCGATTGCAAAGGTCGCGGCGAAGCTTGCTGTCGGCTACACGCTCGACGAGATCCCGAACGACCTGACGGGCACGACGCCGGCCAGCTTCGAGCCGACGCTCGACTACGTCGTCGTGAAGATCCCGCGCTTCGCGTTCGAGAAGTTCCCGGGCGCGGACCGCACACTCGGCACGCAGATGAAGGCGGTCGGCGAGACGATGGGCATCGGTCGTACGTTCATCGAGGCCTTCGTGAAGGCGAAGCGCGGTCTCGAGGGGGACTTCGAGTGGGAGCCTGACGGCATGCACCCGTGGTTCATCCGTGAGCTCGAGCAGCTCGCAGCGGAAGAGGTGCGCCAGCAGGTCGAGCGGCCCATGTACCGCCGCATCGATTCCGTCGCGGGCGAGGTCGAGGCGCCGTCGAACTACTACTACGCGACCTGGAACGAGCAGGACGAGGGCGCGCCCGAGGGCGACACGAAGCGCGTGGTGATTCTCGGCTCCGGGCCGAACCGCATCGGCCAGGGCGTCGAGTTCGACTACTGCTGCGTGCACGCGGTCCAGACCTACCGCGAGCTCGGCTACGAGGCCGTGATGATCAATTGCAACCCGGAGACGGTCTCCACCGACTACGACACGTCCAACCGTCTCTACTTCGAGCCCCTCGACGAGGCGTCGGTGCTCGCGGTGCTCGAGCGCGAGCAGCCGGAGGGCGTCGTGATCCAGTTCGGCGGCCAGACGCCGCTCAAGCTCGCGCGCGCGATCGAAGCGGCCGGCTTCTCGATCCTCGGCACGCCATTCGACGCGGTCGACCTCGCCGAGGATCGCGAGCGCTTCGGGAAGCTGCTCGCAGAGCTTGGCATCCGCTGCCCGGACTGGGGGATCGCGCGCTCCGGCACCGAGGCCGCGGCCATCGCCCACCGCATCGGCTACCCGGTGCTCGTGCGCCCGTCGTACGTGCTGGGTGGACGCGCGATGCGCGTCTGCCACCGCGCAAACCAGGTCGTCGAAGCCTTCCATGGCGTGGATGGGCCGACGCTCGTCGATCGTTTCCTCGAGGGTGCGATCGAGATCGACGTCGACGCGATCTGCGACGGCGAGAGCACCTACGTCGGCGCGATCATGCAGCACGTCGAAGAGGCGGGCGTGCACTCGGGCGACTCCACCTGCGTGCTGCCGGCACAGTCGCTGAGCGGCGCCGCCTCGGCCGAGATCTCGGAGCTCGTGAAGCGGCTCGGCCCCGCGCTCGGCGTCGTCGGCCTTCTGAACGTGCAGCTTGCGGTCATCGACGACGTGGTGTTCGTGCTCGAGGTGAACCCGCGTGCCTCGCGCACCGTGCCGTTTGCGTCCAAGGCGACCGGCGTCAACCTCGTCGCTGCCGCCTGCCGGCTCGCGGCGGGCGCGAAGATCGCCGATCTCGGCCTGCCGGCCGAACGTCCGCCGCGCCAGGTGAGCGTCAAGGCGGCCGTGCTTCCGTTCGCCCGCTTCCCGGGAGCCGACCCCGTGCTCGGCCCGGAGATGCGAGCGACAGGCGAGGTGATGGCGAGCGCGAGCGACCTGCCGACGGCGTTCGCGAAGGCCGAGCGGGCCGCGGGCCGCTCGCTCCCGCATGACGGCTCGGTGTTCCTCTCGGTGCGCGAAGACGACAAGGCTGCCGCGATTCCCGTCGCCGCCGCGCTGGCCGGCCTCGGCTTCCAGCTTGTCGCGACGCACGGCACGGCTCGTACGCTGCGCGGCGCAGGGCTCGAGGTCGAAGAAGTGCGCAAGGTGAATACACCGGGCGAGGAGGCGAGCGTCGTCGACCTGATCAAGCGTGGCCGCTGCAACCTCGTCATCAACACGCCGGAGGGTGGATCCGGCCCTCGCACCGACGGCTACCTGATCCGTGAGGCGGCACTCGCAGCACGCATTCCCTGCATCACGACGATCGCCGGTGCGGCAGCCGCGGTGCACGCGATTGCGAACGCGCGCTCGGAGACTGCCCTCTCACTCCAGGAGCGGATTGATGTCGAAGCCTCGGCGCGAGCTTCTTAGGGTCGCGGGCGTCGAGGCGCTCGGGCCTTACTCGCTCGTGCGTGTCGAGCGCGGCGGCATCGAACCGGGCGTGCCGGGGCAGTTCTTCATGCTCGAGGCTCCCGGCCGCGTCCTGCCGCGTCCGATGTCGCTCTGTCTTGCACCGCGCGGCGAGCTCGCGTTCCTGCTCGACCCGATCGGGCCCGGCACGCAGGCGCTCGCGGCCCTGGAGACCGGCGACCGCATTCACGTCTTCGGCCCGCTCGGCAACGGCTTCCGGCTCGACGTCCCCCGGCCGTTGCTCGTCGGCGGCGGGATCGGCATCGCGCCGCTCCCGTATCTCGCCGAGGCGCTCGAGCATCCGCCGGCAGTGCTGGGCTTTCGTTCCGAGCATCACGCCGAGGCGGCGGTGCTGCTCCCGAACGCCGAGGTTGTGATCGACCCGACACTCGTTACGGAGGTCATTCCCCTCGATCGCGACGTGCTCGCGTGCGGTCCGGAGCCGATGCTCGAGGCGGTCCGCGCCCTCGTTCCGGACGCGCAACTCGCGTGGGAGGCGCCGATGGCCTGTGGCTACGGAGCCTGTTACGGGTGCGTCGTCGAGGTCGATGGAGACCTGAAACGGTTGTGTATCGAGGGGCCGGTCCTGTGCTTCTCCTGAACGCGAGCGGCTGCCTCGACGCGCTCACCGCACCCGATGTTGCGTCGGTACTCGACGCGTTCGTGACGAAGACGGTGACACCCGAACCGCGCGCCGGGAACGCCCCTGTGCGCATCGCGGAGACCGACTTCGGGATGCTGAACGCGATCGGTTTGGCGAACCCGGGACGCGAAGTGTTCCTTGCGAAAACGCTGCCGCAGTTGCGCGCGTTGAACGTTCCGTTGTGGGTGTCGGTCGGTGGGTTCGCCGCACACGAGTACGCCGAGACGTGCGCCCGCTTGGACAACGTGACCATCGAGTTGAACCTCAGTTGCCCGAACGTGGACGAGGCGCCAGAGTCCGCTGCGGAGATCGTCGCTGCTTGTCGTGAAGTGACCACAAACCCGCTCTACGCCAAGCTTTCTCCGCATGCGTGGGACGTGGAAGAGACGGTGCGCGCGGTCGAGGCTGCGGGCGCCGACGGCGTCAGCCTTGTCAACACGCTGCGCGGTGTCGCGCTCGATTGGCGCTTGCAGCCGAAGCTCGCACGCGGGATTGGCGGCTACTCGGGACCGGCGTTGAAACCGGTCGCGCTTGCGGCAGTGCTTGCGGCGCGACGCGCGACCGAGTTGCCGATTGTCGGCATGGGCGGCGTGCGCAACGGACGCGACGCGCTCGAGTTGATTGCGTGCGGTGCGACGCACGTTGCGATCGGCACCGTGCTGTTCGTGGACCCGGACGCGCCGGCCCGGGTGCGCGAAGAACTCGACGCCGAAGCGACGCGCGCCGGCTTCGATCGTCCGGCCGATGCATTCGCCGTCGCGGTCGACGGCGTTGCCCGCTTGGCAAACTAGGCCAAAACGTGGTGCTTGCACGCGGCTGTGAGGTTGGTAGAGTGCGGCGCTCATGGTGCCCCCCCAGACACAGGTCCAGGCTCCGGTCCGGTCGTTGGACCAGAGGATGGAAGCCCTCAAGCGCGCGAACGACATTCGCGTGAAGCGCGCTCAGTTGAAGAAGGACCTGAAGCTGGGGACCGTCTCCATCGAGCAGATCCTCGGCGAGCCGCCCGAGTACGTCTCGACCGCCAAGGTGTTCGACATGCTGATGGCGGTGCCGAAGTTCGGCCGGGTGAAGGCCGCTCGCCTGCTCAACCAGTGCCGCATCAGCCAGTCGAAGACGGTCGGCGGCCTTTCCGACCGACAACGGCACGAGCTGATTGCCCTCTTCAACCACCGCTAAGGGCGCCAAGCCGGTCTTCGTTGTGACCGGCCCCTCGGGCGCCGGGAAGGGCACGTTGATCCAGCTCGTCCTCCCGCGCTTTCCCGCGCTTGCGCCTGCAGTGTCTGCGACGACGCGCTCGCAACGGCCGGGCGAGCAAGACGGCGTCCACTACTGGTTCCTCAGCCGCGAGGACTTCGACGCGAAGATCGACGCCGGCGAGTTTCTCGAGTGGGTCGACTACGTCGGCAACCGGTACGGGACGCTCAAATCGGAGATCGACCGCCTGCGCGCCGCCGGCAAAGCGCCGCTGCTCGAGCTCGAGACCGAAGGCGCACTGCGCGTGAAGCGTCGTGAGGAGCTCGCCGTGACGATCTTTGTCACGGCCCCGGTCGAAGAACTGGAGCGCCGGCTCCGCCAGCGCGCGACCGAGAGCTCGGGTGCGATCGAAGAACGGATCGAGACGGCCAAGCGCCAGCTCGAGGAACAGGCGCAGTTCGACTACGTGGTCGAGAACGACGACCGCGAACGGGCCGCAGACGCCCTCGCAGCCATCATTGCGCAGGAACTGAACGGTGCCGCTACCATGGCCGCACAATGATTCATCCCCGCATCGATGAACTGATGGACAAGGTCGACTCGCGCTACGCGCTGGTCATCGTCGCCGCCAAGCGCGCGCGGCAGATCAACAACTACCACCACCAGCTCGGTGAGGGCACGTTCGACGAGTTCGCCCCGCCGCTGATCGAGTCGCGGTCGAAGAACTACCTGACGATGTCCCTCGAAGAGATCGCCGAGGGCAAAATCGTCTACGAATACCCCAAGACCCCCAAGAAATAAGCGCCCGTCTCGGGGCGAAACGGGCATGCTTTAGGGCATGAGCCGGATCTTGCTTGGTGTCTCCGGAGGTATCGCGGCCTACAAGGCCTGCGAGCTGACGCGCCTGCTCGTCAAGGCCGGCCACGACGTGGTCCCGCTCGTCACCGAGGGTGCCCAGCGCTTCGTGACCGAGGAGACGTTCCTCGCGCTCGCCCGCCGGCCGAAGAACGAGGACGTCTATCCACACCTGACGTGGGCCGATCTGCTCGTCGTCGCACCCTGCACGGCGAACACGCTCGCGAAGCTCGCCCACGGGATCGCCGACAACGTCCTCACCGAAGCGGCTCTCGCACACCGGGGGCCGATCCTCGTTGCGCCCGCGATGAACCCGCGCATGTGGCTGAGCCCGGCGACGCGTGCCAACGTGGCGACGCTCAAGGCTCGCGGCGTCGAGCTCGTCGGGCCTGACGAAGGCGAGATGGCGGAGGGCGAATGGGGTGTCGGTCGCCTGTCTGAGCCTGCGGATATCGCCGCGCGGATCGAACAGTTGCTCGCGCCGGGCTCGCTGGCGGGCCGCCGCATCCTGGTCACCGCCGGCGGGACGCGCGAGCCGGTGGACAGCGTGCGCTTCGTCGGCAACCGCTCCTCGGGCCGCATGGGGGTCGCGCTTGCCGAGGAGGCACGCCGCCGCGGCGCCGAGGTGATCGTCCTCGCCGCCAATCTCACTGTCGAGGTTCCTTATGGGATCGAGACGGTCCCGACCCCGACCGCGGAGTCGATGCGCGACGCGGCGCTTGCGCTACCCGACGTCGATGTCCTGTTGCTCGCGGCCGCCGTAGCCGACTATCGCCCCGTCGAGGCGCTCGCGGGCAAGCGAGTGAAGGACGACCAAGCGTGGACGCTCGAGCTGCAGCCGACCGACGACATCGCGAAAGCTCTCGGTGAGCGCAAGCGCGCCGGCCAGGTGCTCGTCGCGTTCGGCGCCGAGCACGGCGAGGAGGGGCTCGAGCGGAAGCGCGCCATGCTCGAGACGAAGAACGCCGACCTCGTCGTCTTCAATGACGTCGGCCGCTCGGACATCGGCTTCGATACCGCCGACAACGAGGTGGTGCTGATCTCCCGCGACCGCGAGCGCGCGGTGCCAAAGGCAGCGAAGGCTTTGGTCGCGGCGGCGATCCTGGACGAGGTCGAGAGGCTGTTGACAGAGGCTTGATGTGGAACTGCGTGCCCGTGGGGATGGCTCAGACCAAGCAGGTCGCACGGGTCGGGCGTAGGGCATAGCGGGGTCTACGTTCAAGCCCGAACCGGGCGAGATGCGCCGTGTCTGAGCCACCAGCCACGGGTGCGCGTGCGTTTCACGTCAAGCCTCTAGAAGCGGTCGTCATGGCCGCGGGTGAGGGGACGCGCCTGCGGCCGATCACGGACTCCTGGCCGAAGCCGGTGCTGCCGATCGACGGGAAACCCGTCGTCGTGACGCTCGTGCACCACCTCGTCGCCGCCGGCTGCGAGCGGATCGTTGTCGTCACGGGCCACCTCGCCGAGCAGGTGGAGTCACTGCTCGAGCCGCTGCCGTACGACCTCCGCTTCGTGCGCCAGCCGCCGGGGCAAGGCTCGGCCGATGCGGTGCTGCGCGCAGGCGCAACGCCGCCTTACCTCGTGGTGGCTGCCGACACCGTGTTCGCCGAAGGTGATCTGGCGCGCTTTGCGCGCATAGGTGCCGGCCTCGACGGTGCAGTGGCGCTGCACGCAGCCGAGCGCCTGCCGCTGTGGCTCGTGGGTGTGAAGGTGCACCGCTTTCTCGATCCGCTCCCCGGCAAAGCGCCCTACGAGTTGCAGGACGTGTTCAGGAACGCGGCCGATGCGGGAGCGAAGGTGTCTGCTATCCAGGTAGGGCGCACCCGCGACCTCACCGATCCGACAGACCTGGTGCGCGAGAATTTCCCGTACCTTCGCGGCAAGCTCGACGGAGGCAAGGAACGAAAGTGAGCGACGCGTATGACCACTACCGCGAAGGCCAGAAGCGGCTCCGCAAAGGGATGACCGCGCAGGCGACGGTGCCGCTCGAGAAGGCGAAGAAGCTCGAGCCCGGGAAGGCGTCGATCCGCGAGGCGCTCGGCATCGCGTACTTCCGGCTCCAGCGTTGGCAGGAGGCGGAAGTGGAGTTCCGGACGATCGTCGAGGAACTCGAGCCGACCGACGACTATGCGCACTACGCGCTCGGCCGCGCGCTCGAGCAGCAGGGACGACAGGCCGAGGCGAACGGCCATTACAAGCTTGCCCGCTCGATGAAGCCGGGGTCCGAAACCTACGCGGCGCGGGTCAAGGACCTCGAGCCCGACCGGGACGCGACAGACCGCCTTTAGAGGCTTAGACGAGGCGGTCGCCGGTGACGCGGCGGATCTCGTCGACCGACGAGGTTCCAGCGATGCAGAGTCGAATGCCGTCGCTGCGCAGCGTCGTCATGCCTTCCTCGACTGCGGCGGCGAAGATCTCCTCCGTCGAGGCCTCGATCAGCTTGCGGATCCGGCCGTGGATCGGCATCACCTCGTAGAGCGCGACCCGGCCGCGGTAGCCGGTGCCACCGCAACGAGAGCAGCCGACTGCGCGGTACAGCGTTCCGCCGTCGGTCAGGCGAAATTCGGCCCGCTCGGCCCCGTCGGGCTGGTAGGGCTCCCGGCACTCGGTGCAGAGCCGGCGCGCCAGGCGCTGCGCGACGATGCAGTTGATCGCCGTTGCGACGAGCGCCGGCTCGACGCCCAGGTCCTTCAGCCGTGCGATCGAAGCCGCGGCGTTGTGCGTGTGGAGCGACGTCAGTACGAGGTGCCCGGTCATCGCCGCTTGGATGGCGATGCGGGCGGTCTCCTCGTCGCGCATCTCGCCGACCAGGACGACGTCCGGGTCGGAGCGCAGCAGCGTGCGGAGCCCTCGCGCGAACGTCAGGCCGGCGCGCGTGTTGACTTCGACTTGGTTGACCCCGGGGATCTGCCATTCGACCGGATCCTCGATTGTCTGCAGCACCCGTCCCTCTTCGTTCAAGAGGTCGAGGCCGGCGTAGAGCGTCGTCGTCTTGCCGGAGCCCGTCGGGCCGACGGCGATCACCGCACCGTACGGCTGGTGGATCGCTCGCATGAATGTCTCTGCAGCCGCGGGTGACATGCCGAGCGAATCGAGACCGATGCGGCCCTCGGCGCGGTGGAGGATGCGGAGCACGACCTGCTCGCCGTAGGTGGTCGGCAGCAC
>JANMWB010000233.1:0-4191 GCA_031393705.1 Thermoleophilia bacterium
TGCTTCGGCGGGCGCGCCTCGTGGATCGCGGCAGCGTCAGGCCACGGGCTCGCGGGGGCGATCGGGTTCTACGGCTCGCCGACACGCCAGCGCGGCGGCCCGAGCGCGGTCGAGCGGGCGGCGCAGATCGAGGCGCCGATCCTCGCGTTGCAAGCGGGCGACGACGGCGGCATCAGCGCTGACGACAACGCTGCCTTCGCCCGGGCACTCACGGAGGCGGGCGTCGAGCACGAGGTCGTGACCTACGACGGCGCGCCGCACAGTTTCTTCGATCGCAAGCAGGAGGCGTTCGCCGCTGCGTCGGACGACGCCTGGCGGCGGACGCTGGCGTTCATCGACGCCCTAGAGGCTTGATCCTCGCGATCGACCAGGGGACGACCGGGACCACCTGCCTTGTCGTCGATGCCGAGCTGAACGTGCTCCGGCGGGGGTACGCGGAGCTGCCGCAGCACTTCCCGCGTCCCGGTTGGGTCGAGCACGACCCCGAGGGGATCTGGAAGAGCGTGCTGGCTGCGGCGAGTGCGGCGGGGCTCGACGACGTCGACACCGTCGCGATCACGAATCAGCGCGAGACGACGCTGCTCTGGGACCGCGCGACCGGCGAGCCTGTGGCCCCGGCGATCGTCTGGCAGGACCGACGGACGGCCGAGCGGTGCCGTGAGCTCGACGCCGCGCTGATCCGCGAGCGCACCGGGCTCGTTCCCGATCCGTACTTCTCGGCGACCAAGCTCGAGTGGCTGCTGCGCGAGCACCGGCGCGACGGGCTCGCGTTCGGCACCGTCGACAGTTGGCTCGTCTGGAAGCTGACCGGCGGCGAGGTGCACGCGACCGATGTCACGAACGCGTCGCGCACCCTGCTGGTCTCGCTCGAGACACTCGACTGGGATGACGAGTTGCTCGCGCTGTTCGGTGTCGACCGCTCACTCCTTCCGCGGATCGCGCAGTCGGAAGACGTCTTCGGCGAAGGAACGCTGCTCGGCCGGCACGTGCAGATCCGTGGCATCGCCGGCGACCAGCAGGCCGCGCTGTATGGGCAGGGCTGCCACACGGCAGGGGAGGGCAAGGCGACCTACGGGACCGGCACCTTCGTGCTCGTCCACACGGGTGACGACGCCTCGCCACCGCCGCATGGGTTGCTGAAGACCGCTGCGGCGGATGGGTACGCGCTGGAAGGTGCGGTGCTCGTCAGCGGTGCGGCCGTGCAGTGGCTGCGCGACGGGTTGGGTGTGCTCACGGACGCCGCGGAGAGCGAGACGCTCGCGCGCAGCGTCGACTCGTCGGGCGGTGTCGTTTTCGTTCCCGCGCTGACCGGTCTCGGTTCGCCGTGGTGGGACGCCGACGCCCGCGGCGTGATTTCGGGGATCACCCGGGGGACGACGCGCGCGCACCTCGCACGAGCCGCGCTCGAGGCGATCGCCCACCAGGTGGCGGATGTCGTCGATGCGCTACCGGAGCCGCCGGCGGTGCTGCGGGCCGACGGTGGCGCGACCGCGAACACCTTCCTCATGCAATTGCAGGCCGACCTGCTCGGGGTGCCCGTCGAGGTGGCCGCAGAGCGGGAAACGACGGCGCTCGGGGCGGCAGCCCTTGCGGCCGGCCGAGGCGCCCGCGTTGCCGTCGGAGCGACCTACGAGCCCGCTCTCGGCTCGGATCAGCGGCAATCGCTGCGGGACGCCTGGCGGAGCGCGCTGAACCGCTCGCGAACTTAACGAGAAGTTCTTAGTTGGCGGGTGCATCCTTAAGCCAACAGACGACCGAGGAGGCGAGGCGTGGAGAAGCTCGAGCAGGCCCTGTTCGAGATCCGGCGGGTGATCGCGGGTCAGGAAGAGATGTTGGAGCGGGTGCTCGTGTGCCTGCTCGCAGGTGGGCACGTGCTGATCGAGGGCGTGCCAGGCCTCGCGAAGACGCTCACGATCAAGACGACAGCGGCCGTCCTCGGTGGGTCGTTCCAGCGCGTGCAGTTCACGCCGGACCTCGTGCCGTCGGACCTCGTCGGGACCCGGGTCTACCGGCCCGACCGCGCGGAGTTCGACACCGAGCTCGGGCCGGTCTTCTGCAACTTCCTGCTCGCAGACGAGATCAACCGCGCGCCCGCAAAGGTGCAGTCGGCGCTGCTCGAAGTGATGCAGGAGCAGCAGGTGACGATTGGCCACAACACGTTCGAGGTGCCGACGCCGTTCCTCGTGCTCGCGACGCAGAACCCGATCGAGTCGGAAGGGACGTACCCGCTGCCCGAGGCGCAGGTCGACCGCTTCATGCTCAAGGTGCTCGTCGACTACCCGACGCACGACGAGGAGCTCACTGTCGTCTCGCGGTCACTCGAAGCGGCGCCCGAGCTCGCCCAGGTTCTGTCGCTCGAGGACCTGCAGGAGCTGCAGCGCGAGGTCGCCGCGGTGTATGTCGATCCTGCGCTGATCAGCTGGACCGTCGACGTCGCGACCGCGACCAGGCGGCCGAAGGAGCACGGGCTCGACGACGTCGCCGACTACGTCGCGTTCGGCGCCAGCCCGCGTGGGCCGATCAGTCTCGTCTCGGCCGGGCGCGCGCTCGCAGTGATCCGCGGACGCGACTACGTCGTTCCCGCCGATCTCGAGTCGCTCGTGCGCGACGCATTCCGCCATCGGCTCGTTCTCTCATACCGTGCGCTCGCCGAGGAGGTCGCGCCCGACTCGATCCTCGATCGGGTGCTCGCGAAGGTGCCTGTGCCGCAGATCGATCTCGGCCGCTCGCGCGTCGCGTAGGTGTCGACGGCGTCGGATCCGCTCGCTCCCGTTCGCTCTCCGGACCGTCCCGGCCCGGGGCCGTTGTCGTCAGCGTCGCTGCGCGCGCTCGAGCTGTCGGTCGGCCGCCGCGTCGACGGCTTGCTCGCCGGCGACTACAAGTCCGCGTTCGCAGGTGTCGGCAGTGAGCTATGGCAGGTGCGGCCGTACGAAGCGGGCGACGATGTGCGCCGGATCGAGTGGAACGTCACGGCACGCACCGGCAACGCGCACGTTCGCGTCGAACTGGCGGAACGCGTGCTCGTCACGTGGCTCGTGCTCGATGCGTCGGCGTCGATGGCCTTCGGCACCGCAGAGCGTCGGAAGGCTGACGTTGCAGAAGGGGTCGCGGTTGCGGTCGGCTATGCCGCGACGCGTCGTGGGAACCGTCTCGGCACGATCTCGTTCGGCGCGGAGCCGACCGTCAAACGCCCTCGGCAGGGACGGCGGGCGCTCCTCGACACGCTGCATTTGCTGCGCGATCTCCCGCCGTCAGGATCGGGCTCGCTTGGCGCTGCGCTCGAGGTCGCAGACAAGGTCGCGCGCCAGCGTGCGCTCGTCGTTGTCGTCTCGGACTTCCGCGGGCCTCCCAACTGGCGGCAACCGCTGCTGCGGCTCGCCGGACGCCACGCAGTGCTTGCGGTCGAGGTGCGCGATCCGCGCGAGCAGGAGCTGGCCGACGTCGGCGAGCTTCGCCTGGTCGATCCGGAAACGGGGCGCCAGCTCCGGGTGGACACCGGCGATCGTCGCCTGCGCGAGCGCTTCTCCGCCGCGGCGGCCAACGAGCGGCGCGCGCTCGTCGCAAGTCTCGCGTCGGCGGGTGTGCGGCACGTCGCGGTCTCGACCGAGGGTGACTGGCTCCGTCCGCTCGCGGCGTTCCTGCGCCAAGGGAGGCGCGGCCGGTGAGCTTTGCCGCTCCGCTGCTCCTGCTCTTCCTGCTCGCCGTCCCGGCCGCCGTCGCCGGCTACTTCTGGCTCGAGCGGCGGCGCGAAGCACGTGCTGCTGGTTGGGCTGCTCCCGCGCTGCTGCCGAACCTCGTCGAGCGGCCCCCGAGCTGGCGGCGGCACCTGCCGACCGCGCTGCTCCTTGCGGGGGTTGCCCTCCTGCTTGTCGGGTTCGCGCGCCCACGTACATCGATCAGCGTCAAGCGCCAGGAGGCGACTGTGGTGCTCGTGCTCGATGTCTCCGGCTCGATGGCCGCGAAGGACGCGCAGCCGTCTCGCCTCGGCGCCGCTCGCATTGCGGCGCTGCAGTTCGTCGACAGGCTCCCCAAGGGCTATCGGATGGCGCTCGTGAGCTTCTCCGATCACGCGGCCGTGGTGGTGCCGGGGACGCACGACCTGATCGCGATGCGCGTGGGGATCGCGCGCGCGAAGTCCGGCCCGCAGGGAACGGCGCTCGCCGAGGCGGTGTCGCGTGCAGTCGACGTCGG
>JANMWB010000270.1:0-26501 GCA_031393705.1 Thermoleophilia bacterium
GGGCGCCTCGGGATCCAGGTCGCGCGCACCGATGCGCCGCTCGCCGCATACGCGGTGCTGAACGCGCGCGTGTTCGTTTCCCCGCGGGTCGGGTGCATCACCTACCAGCCCGTCTACGGCCTCGACCTCGCCGGTGTGTGCGTCTGACCCCGCAGGTCTGCTTCGGTACACTGGCCCGCGTCACAGGGCCCATTCGTCTAGTGGCCTAGGACACCGCCCTCTCACGGCGGCGGCACGGGTTCGAATCCCGTATGGGCCTTACAGACCCGCACAGCTAGGCGACTATGGCTTAGCTGTGCGGGTCATACGTGTCATGGATGCCGTCGCGGGACGTGCGGTGCATACCCCGGTGGTACCTCGGACGAACTGCTACGTCACCGCGATGCACGCAAAGGTGGCGAGACACGCCAGGGCGGCGCCAAACAGAACCGCAGACGCGGCGAAGAGACCGGCAGCCCAGTTCGCCGCCGGGTCGTCGGGCCTGAGATTGTCTTGCATCAGGGCTAACGTGCTAATCGAGGCGCCAACACCGGCTGCGATGGCAGCGGCAAAACCCGCGACGCTGACCGCCAACAACCATCCTGGCCCTTGCCCGTGGAACTTCTGGGCGAAGGTGGCGATGACGACAATCGAGCCCGCGCTCAACGTGTTGACGTGCGCGAGATAACGGCCAATCTCGACAAAGCGAAAACGTGAGGTTTCGCTGAGTGGCGGCACGGTTCGGAAGACTAAACGAGTCTCAACGGGATCACGGACAAGTACGGCTAAGCCGGCCAGAACGCCTCGGCGAGCTCTCGGATCTCGTCGGGTGTGAAACCGCTCGAGCCAGAAGGAGCACTCTCGCTGCGACGTCCGAATAGGCACACATGATCGGGGTCGTGAAGCTGCTTCGCTTCGTCGGCAGGTGGGAGGATGCGTCGGTCGATCCCGGGGTCGAGTTGGTGGTCGGTTGCGTCTTGCTCGTCGTCTCCTGGAGTTGGTTCTGGCAGACCGGAGGCGCGGTCTGGGACACGTGGCACAACGGCCTCGGGGCTGTCGCGGCCGTACTTGGCCCGTGGTTCATCCGTCGCGGGTGGACTCGCAGACGCACCACCTATCTGCCCTGGCCCCCGAGAACCGACGAAGCCCGCCTGATGGAGTTTGACCCACGCCTCAAGAACTCGGAGTGGTTACTCCCCGTCACCTGCGTCACCTGCCGGGAATCCGCCGAACTCATCGGGATGCCCGACAAGAAACTCGGCTTTCTCGGCTACGCCGTCCTCTGCCCGCGCTGTGGCGTGTACCTCCTCGAACGCGTCGATCCAACGGAGGCGTGAGTCGCTTCTTTGGTCCTAGAGGACGAGCCGCGGCGCTTCGACCGTCACGCCGGTCAGGGATCGCCCTGATCGACGAGGACGCCGTCGACGATCGCAGCGAGATCGACTATGCGGCGGCGTTGAGATCGCGCTTCGGCCCACACGGGTTTGCGACAGTGAGCACGTGGGCGACCTAGAACCCGAGATACATCCTGCCGACGTGCCCGATGAGGTTGCTCGACTGCGGATTGCGGCGGACGCCGAGCACGCAATCGCCGAGGCGTACTGGGGGCCACGCATCGAAGCTCACCTCGCGGTCTACACAGGCGTGATTGACAGGCTGGTCGAGCATCATCGCGAGATAGCGGACAGGACGGATCTCGTGATCGGTGCTGATACGCGCTGGTCAGCGATGTGGGAAATGGGGGGCCGCTGCTTGTCGACCGCACGAGTCCTGCTGCATGACCTCCGCGCTGGATTTTGCTCCGAGTCGGACGGGACGTTGCGCTCGCTCCACGAGGCTGTGCAGCTGCTCTCCGCGCTCTCGTCCCACCTCGAGGAAGACGCGGTGCGACGGTGGCTCGCTGGCGAGTGGGTTCGTCCAGGGGAGGTACGCCAGATCCAAGAGCGGCACCACGCGTTCGCCGTCGAACGGATGCGAGAGGCGGAAATTGAGCCCGAGCCCGGCAACTTCGCCGAGTTGGGGAAGGAGATCTACAGCGCGATGTCGTCCTCATCGCACCATGAACGCGGAGGGTTCCCCGAATCTATCTCCGTGGCGCTTCGGCGATTTGCGTATGGGCCGCACCCGGATCCCGAACGGCGCGCAGGTCACCTGGCTTTCGCCGGCGAGCTCCTGGAGGAGGTGCTTCTCGTTGTCGGCGCAGCATTCAGAGACATCTTCGGTGGTAACTACTACGGTGATGTCGTCCGACCCCTGCAGGAACGGTTCGAACGCATTCGCGCCGAGCAACCGCTCCCGGAGTAGCTCGCACGGTGCATACCCCGGTGCATACCCCGGCCGCAAAAACCCTCGATTAGCAGGGGTGTTCAAGCCGTATGGGCCTTCTGCTTATTGGCTCCTGAACATCACCCGAACGAGGGTGGCTCAGGAGCGCCCGGACCCCGTAGCCTGGCCGCGGCGTCCTCGGTCGGTGGCTACTCCCAAGTTCCTCCGCCCAGTGACCCATTGAGCCGTCTGCGCTTGCGCGGGCGGCTCTCTTCCTTCGTTAGCGGCGGTCGCGGAGGGCGTCTTCTGCCTCGCCGAGCTCGACCGCGGCGCGGGTCGCGTCGGCGCGCTTCTGCTTCGCCTCCTCGCGGAGGACCTCGACGGCCTGTTCGGCCTCCGCGAGCTCTCGCTCGGCCTCTTGCGCGTCGGCGGAGAGGTTTCTCGCTTCGGCCCGGAGGGCCGAGACGCGGTCGCGTGCGGCGCGGCCGACCTCGTCGCCTCGACGCGCAGCCGGCTTCACCGCCTCCAGTGGCCCGAAGCCGACGGCCTGCAGTTCCTCGGTCAACCGGCCGCGCTCGAGCAGTTGCCGCGCGACCGGGTCGACCGCTGCGGCTCGCAGCGTCTGGGAGAGCTTGTCGAGGAGCGCCGAGGTCGCCCGGTCGCCGAAGTGCCTGCGCGCGGCCGTGAGAAGCGCGCGGATCGTTTCGCGCTCCGAGGCCGCGGCCTCGGTCACCTCGTCCTGCTTCGCCGTGCCGCCGAGCGCCCGCTGCTGCGTCTCGCGGAGGCGCTCGCCTGCTTCGAGCAGGGCCGCGGTCAACTTCGGCTCGTCGCGTGCCAACCGGTTCGCGGCCCACGCGACGACGCTCGGCTTCTTCAGTCCATGCACCTCGGCGGCGGCTTCCGACTGGTGCGCCTTCCGCAGTCGGCCCGCAAGATCTTTGCGCGCCTTCGTGAACTCTTCGAGGGGCAGGTCGTACAGGGCGTCGAGCTCCCGGTCGAGATCGGGCACAGATGCGAGCGGAGGCGCCATCAGGTCAGCACTCTCAAAGCCGCGCCGCGGCGTCGGCCTGCGCCGAGAGCTTCTGGGCGAGCTGCACGCGCGCGTCGGCGTCGGTGACGCCGAGATTGACCTCGACGAGGACCGCGGCCGCGCGGGCTGCGCCGGCGGCGAGCGCAGCGGCCGATCTCGCATCGGCCTGGCGCTCTGAGCCGCCGTGCTCGGCGAGGGCGGAAGCGAGCACCGCGACGTCGGCGCAGGCCTCTGCAATGCGAAGCGGGGCATCGGCCGCCTCCTCGAGCGCCCGGCCGAGCTTGAAGTCGTCGTCGCGCAGCTCGAGCTCCGAGAGCACGGTCACGTACAGGCGTGCGTCCTCGTCGGCGAGTGCGGTCAGCCGCCGGCAAAGGGCAGCAGCCTGCGCAGTGGAGCCGCCGTCCGCCGAGAAGCGCGCAACCTTCGCGCAGAGCGCGGCGGCCATCGCGCCGACGAGCGCAGCGGCCGAGCCGCCGCCGGGCGCAGGCTCCTCCGACGCGAGAGCGTCGAGCAGCAGTTCAATGCGAAGGACGTCCACGGGCCCGGGATCGTCCCACATCCCGAGCCCGTCACGGACGTCAGAGCCAGCGCGTCAGATTGACCGGAATCGTTCCCGCAGCTCTTCGAGGATCGGCGGCGTGGGCTCGATGCCCACCTCCGCCAGCGCCGATTCGAGATCAGCGACCGCACGCTCCCGGTAGGCAGCGTCTGCGACAGCCCGGTTGACGATGTCGTCAAGTCCCCTCCTGGCCGCCGGCAGCTCCTGTGCAGCGCGCACCCACCCGTCAGGGGGCGGGGGGAGGGCTGCGATCAGCCTGCCGAGTGTGTCGTGGTCGTATGTGCTCATCGAATCACCTGGCCTCTGGACGGGCGGGAGGGGGCGTTTCTTCCAGCAGGGCCTTCAATTTGTCCAGACAGCGGGAAATCCGGCTCGCGATCGTCCCCGCGGGGAGGTCGAGCGCCTCGCCGATCGTGCGGTAGCTCTCGTCCTGGGCGAAGAAGCGGTCGAGGATGTCGCGGCAGTTGTCGGTCAACGCCGCCATGGCGTCGTGAATCGCGAGCGACTCGTCGAGCTGCGAGAGCGTCTCGTCGAGCTCGCCCGGTTCGACCTCCTCCATCGGCGTCTCCCGGCCACCCGAGCGGAGGCGGTCGAGGCACGTCCGCCGTGTCAGCTGTGCGAGCCAGGGGCGGAACGCCTCGTCGTCCCTCAGGCGGTCGAGATGCGTGTAAACGCGTGTGAAAACGTCCTGGAAGACATCCTCCGCATCGTGCTCGCCGAGCCGGAAACCTTGCGTGCAGATCGCATAGACGTAGCGCGAGAAGCGCTCGACGAGCTCGTTCCACGCCGACGCATCCCCTGCGCGACAGCGGGCTACGAGCTCGGCGTCCGATCCGGTAATGGCAGCCATCCCCCTACGAGCATAAGAAACGGGGAGGGCTTTCGCCCTCCCCGCTTGTTCCGTACGTCGTTCGTGGAGTCCCGGACTACGCGGACTTGACGAGCGAGTTCGGCGGCACGATGACCTTGTAGGTCGTCGACTTGCCACCCTTGATCTTGTAGATCGTGACCGGGTTTGCGGTCACGTCTCCGTTCGCGTTGAACGACAGGGTGCCGAGAATGCTGTTCTGGAGCTTGATCTTGAACAGCTGCTTCGCGACGTCCGCCCGAGTGCCGTTCGACTGCGCGATTGCGCCGACGATTGCCTCAGCGGCCTGTGCTGCATACACCGAGTACGGATCCGGTGCTTTCTTGTCGGCCTTGGTGAAGTTCTTGATGAACTTCGCGCCGGCGCCCTTGAGAGACGTGTTCGGCAGACCGGCAACCGACACATACGCACCTTCAGAGGCCGCACCGGCCTGCTGAACGGTTGCGGAGATGGGGGTGAACCCATCCGGCATCAAGATCTTCACGCCGGGTGCACCGGCCGCGATGTCCTTGACAACCTTGCCGCCGTTCTCACAGATCAGTCCGCCGACGAAGACGCCCTGCGCCCCGGAAGCCTTGATCTTGACCGCGAGCGCCTCGTAGGACGATGCCTTGCCGTCCCACGCGGTGAAGCCCACGACCTTGACACCCAGCTTGGTTGCGGCGTTCTTGAAGTTCGTCGCGACGCCGAGGCCGTAGGCCTCCTTGTCGTTCAGAATGAACACCTTCTTGATTCCGAGCGACTTCGCCAGGATCGCGTCAGCAGCGCCCTGGTAGTCGTCGGCCGCGACGACACGCGCGTAGTTGCGCTTGCCGGTCGGGTAGTACTTGCCGGGCTCACCCGCAGCCGTGCCGGGGCCGCCGTGGGTCAGGCCGACGTACGTGTTCGCCGGGCTCACCATGGCGATCGGGCCGTTCGGTGCGCGGTTGAGGATCGGAATCTCGATCTCCGCCGCACCCGAGTTGAAGGTGCCGAGAACGCCCACGACGCTGGAGTTCTGTGCGTACGCGTTCGCGTTGGCCGACGCCTTGCCCGAGTCCCACTTGCCTGCCTGTGCGGTCGAGTCATCGCAGCTCTGGTAGGCGATCGTGTACTTGCCCGCCTTCCAGCCGTGCTGCGTGAAGATGAACTTGATCGCACGGGTCATCTGGGATGTCTGTGTCCGTCCCGATCCCTGCAGCGGCAGGTCGGAGGCGATCAGCAGATTCCCTCCTGCATTCTGGATCGCAGAGCACGACGATGCCGGCAGCGGCGTAGCACCACTCCGGGCAACCGCCCCGCTCACCATCGCAACCATCGCGATGATCGCGACCAGCGCGAGCACTCCTGTGCCCGCGTACATGCGCTTCTTCACTCGTCCTCCTGTCAGGGGGGTCAGGGGAATGCTGGGAGAGCATAGACTGCCAACCCAACCGCGCCAATCGGGCCGGGGTAAAGGTAGGCATAGGGTGGCGCCGAAAGGCACTACGTGACGAGCTCTTCCATCACCAGCCGCGCCATGCCTGCAGTCGCTGCCCGCGTTCGGTCCGCTCCCGCCGCGTGGGCGTTCCTGGGCACTGGGGCGGTCGCGGTCGGCGTCTATTTCCTGCTGCCGGCGCACGGGGACGTGCAGTCGGTCTTCTACGTCGTGATCGGATTCGCCTCGGTGGCCGCGATCTACGTCGGGAGCACCCGGAACCTGCCGCGCGGGCAGCGTCTTCCCTGGCAGCTCTTCGCCTTCGGTTTGCTCGGCCAGGTCGCAGGCGACGCGATCTTCGCCGTCTACGAGGTGTCGCTCGACCGCGAGCCCCCGTCCCCATCGATCGCTGACGCGTTCTATCTCGGCGGCTACCCGCTGCTGGCCCTCGGCGTGCTCCTCGTCCTGCGGAAGCTCGGTGGGCAGACAAGCCGTGCCGCGATTCTCGACACGCTCGTCATCTTCAGCGGCGTGGCGCTCATCCAGTGGGTCTTCTTCATCGACCCGTACAACCACATGTACTTCGGGACCGAGTTCTCCCGGCTCGTTGCGATGGCGTACCCCGCCGTGGACGTGCTGCTGTTGGTCGCGTTCGCGCAGCTGCTCGTCGGGCCGGGGGGACGCACTCGCGCCTATCGCCTCTTGCTCGTGAGCATCGCGCTGTGGGTGGTCGCGGACGAGATCTACGGGCTGAACGTCGACGTCTACCAAGGCGGAAGCTGGATCGACGCGCTCTGGCTCACTTCGTATGTCGTCTGGGCCGCAGCAGCGCTCGATCCGTCGATGGCGCGCCTCGCGGTGCCCGACCGGCGCCGACTGCCCCGGCTGACGAGAACGCGCCTGGTGCTGCTCGCGAGCGCGCTGCTGACCGCGCCACTCACCCTCCTGATCGAACGGGTCGCACACCATCGGGTGCACGCCTTCGTGATCGCGTGCGGCGGCGCCGCTCTCGGCGGCGTGGTGCTGCTTCGCCTCGCCGGGCTCGTCCACGCGGTCGAGCGCGCCGGGCTCGCCGAGCGCGTCGCGCGGCGCGAGGCCGAGCAGGCACAGCAACTGCTGACCTTCCAGAACGAGCAGCTCGTCGAGATCGACCGGCTCAAGGACGAGTTCGTCTCGAGCATCTCGCACGAGCTGCGGACGCCGTTGACGTCGATCGCCGGATATGTCGAGCTCTTGCAGGAAGAGGAGGAGAGCCCCGAGAAGCTCGGCCATCTCGCAATCGTCGGGCGGAACTCCGAGCGGCTGCTCGCACTCGTCACCGACCTGCTCTTTGCGGCGCGGCTGCAGTACGGCCGGCTCGAGCTCGATCGGACGGCGGTCGACCTGCGGCGCCTCGTCGAGCAGTGTGTCGACTCGGCACGGCCCCGCGCCCAGGCCGCCGCGGTGCGCCTCGAGGTCGAGGTGGAGGACGTGCCCGAGATCATGGGGGAGCTCGCGAAGCTCGCGCAGTTGCTCGACAACCTCGTTTCGAACGCGATCAAGTTCACGCCGCGTGACGGGCAGGTCAGTGTGCGGTTGGCCGCCCATCCCGAGCTGATCCGCATCGAAGTGTCGGACACCGGGATCGGCATCCCCGACCAGGAGCGGGAGCGGCTCTTCGAGCGCTTCTTCCGCGCGCAATCGGCGCTCGAGCGGCAGATCCAGGGCACGGGCCTTGGGCTCTACATCTCGAAGGCGATCGTCGATGCCCACGACGGGCGCATCGGCGTTGAGAGTGCCCCCGGCGAGGGCACGACCTTTATCGTCGAGCTTCCGGTGAACACGTGACCGACACCCGGCTTGTGCTCTGCGCCGACGATGACGAGGACATCCTGTCGCTCGTTTCGCTCCGCCTGCGCCGGGCCGGCTTCGAGGTGGCGACTGCCGCCGACGGCGAGCAGGCGGTGGAGATTGCACGATCGCGGCGCCCCGTGCTCGCAGTTCTCGACGTGATGATGCCGAAGCGCACGGGCTACGAGGTGCTCGCCGCGGTGCGCGCAGACGAGTCGCTGCGCGGCATGAAGGTGATCCTGCTTTCTGCCCGGGTGCAGGAGGGCGACATCGCGCAAGGGATGGACGCGGGCGCGGATGCCTACCTCGCGAAGCCGTTCAAGGCGCAGGACCTCGTTTCGAAGGTCGAAGAGCTCCTGCGCGAGGTCTAGGTCTAGGTCTAGGTCTAGGTCTAGGTCTAGGTCTAGGTCTAGGTCTAGGTCTGCGTCTTGCGGTAGCGGTAGCCGAAGCCGCGCACCGTCTCGATCGGCGCCTCTTCCGGTGCATCGGGCATGAGCTTCCGCCGCAGGTAGCCGACGTAGAGCTTCACCTGGTCGCCCGAGACGCCGTAGGGGTCTCCCCAGACGAGCTCGAGCAGCTGGTCGCGTGACAGCACCTGGTTCGGGTTCTGCACGAACGCGGCGAGCAGCTTGAACTCGAGCGGCGTCAGCTGGACGTCTCGACCCTGGATGCGGACGCGCCGCTGCGCATAGTCGATCTCGGCAAAGTCGTCCTGGTAGGCCTCGAGCACCTCCGACTTGCCGCCGCTTCGCCGCAGCAGCGCCTGCACGCGTGCAAGGAGCTCCTGCCGGCCGAAGGGCTTCGCCACGTAGTCGTCGGCGCCGGCCGACAGGCCACGGACCTTCTCCAGTTCCTGGGTGCGGGCGGTGAGCATGATTACCGGTACGTCCGAGAGGTCGCGGATGCGCTCGAGGGTCTGGTAGCCGTCCATGTCGGGCATCGTCACGTCGAGGATCACGAGTGCGGGGGCGTTCGTAAACAGGTGGCGGAGCGCCGCGCGGCCGTTCTCGGCCTCGTCGACGGTGTACCCGGCGCGCTCGAGGAGCTCTCGGACGAGGGTTCTGATGTCCTCGTCGTCGTCGACCACGAGCACTCTTGGACGAGCGTTCATACGGCCTTCATACCATCCCGGCAGCCCAATCCCTGCGGCGGTCGTCGATTCTAGGCCTGTGGCAAGGGTCCTCATCTGCGAACCGCACGACGACATCAGCGCTCTGCTGGAGTTCGTTGTCCGCCGGCTCGGGCACGAACCGGTCGCCTTCATGGGCGGTGACGTCGATCACATCGGCATCGACGCCGCAGTGATCGAGCCGGGCGAGGCGTCGGCTCTGGCGGTTGCGCGCAACCTCCGCGCACGCAACGTGCCCGTGCTCTTCACGAGCATCTATCCGGCGGACGCCGACGTGCTAGAGCTCGAGCCCGCGGCGTACCTCGTCAAGCCGTTCCCGCTCTACGCGCTCGAGCGGGCGCTCGAAGCGGCGCTTGCAGTGACCGGGCTCGTGCCCGTCGTCGCCGCGGTGTAGCTCTCGCACCTCCGGAGGGAAGAAACCTTGGCGCCGCCGCGTCTTTCGTCTGACCGCTAAAGGTTTTGCGGCGATGATCGATAACGTGGCTAACTATTCTTTCGGAGGCTCGTCTGACGCATTTGATGGATGAATCGGGTCATCTGTGTGAACGCGCCCGCTTTTGGGCTTCGCTTCGCCTCGACGGTGAGCTGTCGGAGCTCGAGGGCGCCCTGCTGGACGCACATCTCGTACGTTGCGCCGGGTGCCGTGAGATCGCAGGCGGCTTCGACGCCTCGACGGCCGCGCTGAGGTCAGCGCCGCTCGAGCGCGTGACACCGGTCGCCGTCGACCTGCCGCGGTCGCCTCGCCGCCTGCTCGCGACGATTGCGGTGGCTGCCGTGCTCGTTCTCGGCGTGGTTGCCGGTGGGCTCGTGCGTGGCCAGGTGTCGCACAACGCGTCGACGCCGCACGCCGTTGCGGTCGTGGCCAGCTTCGAGACGCCGGATCAGCTCCGGACCTTGCGGCGTTCCGCGCTCCTGAACATGCGGCAATTGCCGCGCGACGTCGCCGTCGAGCCCGTCTAGCGCGTTAGCATCGCTTTTGTGGCGGTGACGCCGGAGACGGATCGCTGGGAGACGCTGTACGCGGCTCGCACGCGTGGCGAGCACGGTGAGGGGATCGCCGCCGTGCTCGGGCTCCTCGGCGTGCCGGGCGTCATCTCGTTCGCAGGCGGGTTCCCCGACCCGGTGACGTTTCCGCGCGAGCGCATCTCGGCGTTGCTCGGCGAATTCGCAGCGACCGGTGAGGCTGCAGCGTTCCAGTACGCACCGACCCGCGGCCTCGCGGGCGCCCTCGAGGCATTCGCCGACCGCATCGAAGGCGAGCAGGGTCGTCGCCCCGTCGACGACGAGCTCCTGATCACGAGCGGCGCGATCGAGGCGCTGGAGCTCGTCGGCAAGTCGTTCCTCGACGTCGGCGACCTCGTCGTGGTCGAGGGGCCGACCTACCTCGGCGCGATCCAGGCGTTCCGCAGCTTCGAGACGACGCTGGATGCGGTGCCGCTGGACGACGAAGGGCTGCAGGTCGACGAGCTGGAGCGTCGGCTCGTCCGCGGGCTCAGACCGAAGCTCGTCTACACGATCCCCGATCACCAGAATCCGGCCGGTGTGACCCTGTCGGTCGAGCGGCGCACGCTGCTCGTCGAACTCGCGCGCACGCACGGGTTCCTGATCGTCGAGGACGTCGCGTATCGCGAGCTCGGGTTTGCGGGGCAGGCGCTGCCGAGTCTCTGGTCGCTCGCGCCCGATGTCGTCGTGCAGGCCGGGACGACATCGAAGACGCTGTTCCCGGGTGTGCGGCTCGGGTGGGCTCTTGCTCCGCCTGATGTCGCGGCCCGCCTCGTCTCGGCCAAGCAGACGACCGACCAGTGCGCGGGGGCGTTCGGGCAGCGCGTGTTCGAAGAGTTCCAACGACGCGGCTGGATCGACGAGCAGCTGGTGCTCTCGCGCGCGCTCTACGAGCGGAAGTGTGCGCGGCTGCTGACGGCGCTCGAGCGGTCGTTGCCGGCGACCGCCCGGTGGACGACGCCGCACGGCGGGTTCTTCTCCTGGCTGACGCTGCCGGGTGTGGACACGACCGGGCTCGCGCGACGCGCGGTCGAACAGCAGGTTGGAATCGTTCCCGGTTCGCTGTTCTTCCCCGACGGGCGCGGTGCCGACAGCGTGCGTCTTTCGTTCAGCCTCGTCGAAGAGGAGCAGATCGACGAAGGCATCGAACGGCTTGCGGCGCTCGCCGCCTGAGCTCGCACTACCCCTTTTGAGGACGAAGTCGACCGCTTTCGGATGAGCGGTCACCCGGGAAGCTGCCGATACCACGACCATGTGGAAGGAAAGTCAGGAGGCTCGGCGCAAGCTGGGACGCTCCTACGTCGCCCTCCTTGGGTTGGTCGTGCTCGTGTCTCCGGCGCTATCGCTGGCTGAGCACTTCTCCGGTCGCGAGCTCCAGTCGTTTCCGGTGATCGGCTTGGTCGCCGTGATTGCGCTCCTTGTTCTCGGTCGCCTCGCCGCTGGCGTGCGAGAGAGCGAGCGCCTCCGCCGCGAGGTCCGGGCCCAGTACGAGCAGCTCGCCGAGGTTGCTGCGATCGTCGAGTCGACAGACGACGCGATCACCGCGTCAACCGTCGATGGGACGATCGTCAGCTGGAACCGGGCGGCCGAGCGGCTGTATGGCTACCGGGCCGACGAGATGATCGGGCAGCGGATCCACAAGATCGTCGAGCCTGAACGTCATGCCGACGTCGACGAGACGCTCGTCGCCTTGGCGCGGGGCGAGTCGGTCGAACCGCACGAGACGACCGGCGTGCGGAAAGACGGCACGATCAGACCCGTTGCATTGACGGTGTCGACCGTGCGCGACGCCGAGGGCGTCGTGCGAGGAATCTCGACGATCGCACGGGACATCTCCGATCGCCGCGCGGCTGAGGCCGAGCGCGACGCGCTCCTCACCGAGCTCGCCGCGCAGAACGAGCGTCTGCGCGAGCTCGATCGCATGAAAGACGACTTCGTCGCCTCGGTCTCGCACGAGTTGCGTACGCCGCTGACGTCGATTCGCGGCTACCTCGAGCTCGTGCGCGAAGACGGCGGACTCGACGATGAACAGGATCGGATGCTCGGGATCGTCGATCGCAACGCGGACCGGTTGCTCGGGCTCGTCACCGATCTCCTCTTTATGGCGCTGGTCGACGCAGGCAAGCTGACGTTGGAATCGAAACCGGTGCATCTTGCGGG
Organism: Thermoleophilia bacterium; assembly: GCA_031393705.1. GTDB lineage: Bacteria > Actinomycetota > Thermoleophilia > Gaiellales > Gaiellaceae > PALSA-600. The sequence continues at coordinate 12,219 of JANMWB010000270.1, forward strand.
TTTGGCGGTCGAGGCGGTCGAGGCGGCCAGTCCACGAGCCGATGCATCGGAGATCGCGCTGCACATCGAGGTTGACGATGAGCTGGTCGTCGACGGCGACCGGATTCGGCTCGCGCAGGTGTTCGACAACCTGATCTCGAACGCGATCAAGTTCACTCCCGCCGGCGGCCGCGTCGCGGTGCGCGTGGTCCGGTCTGACACCACCGCGGTGATCAGTGTCTCGGACACGGGCGGCGGAATCAGCGAGGAAGAGCAACTGCACCTGTTCGAACGTTTCTTTCGCACGAACGGCGCCACGGTCGCTGCAGTGCAGGGAACGGGCCTCGGCCTCGCCATCGTCAGCGCGATCGTCGAGAGCCACGAGGGCACCGTCGGCGTCGAAAGCACGGTGGGCGGGGGCACGACCTTCGTTGTCCACCTGCCGCTCACCGTCCGTGAGCTCGACGCAGTCTCTGTCGCCTGAGAAGAAAACAAAAGCCCCGCAGTTACGGGGCTTTTCAAAGGCTGCGGGACTAGGACTCGAACCTAGACTACCGGATTCAGAGTCCGGCGTCCTACCATTAGACGATCCCGCAGAGCGGCGGCATTGTAGCCGCAGCGTCGGGAAAACGGCCCGCTAGAGCTCGAGCTCGTAGAGCGGCACGAGGCGCTTCTCGGCCTCCGTGTCGATGTGCGCGATCACCTCGACGTAGGGCTCCAGGCCGGAGCCGCGCAGCTTCGCCTTGAGTAGGCCGTCGACCTGGTAGATGCCCGACGAGTTGTTCATGCGGATCGAGATGCGGATCGGCTTTTCCTTGCCGTCGGTGATCTCGACTTCCTCGATCGCGGCGGCCGACAGCGAGTGGATGCCGACGCGGCCGCGCTCGAACGCAATCCGCGAGCGTCCCTGTTCCATGTCGAGCGCGTCTGCGACGCGGAGAATCCCCGCCTCGAGCGTCAGCGGCTCGCCGTCGGCACGGTGACTGATGATCCCCTGCAGCACCTCCGAGACGACGACGGTGAGCTCGGGCTCTTCGAAGATCCCGACCAGTAGCTCACGGAGCTTGGGCTCTGCAAGGAAGAGACTGAAGTCCTCGTGGCCGTGGCGGTGAACCGACATGCCGATGCAGTGGGTCAACGCGGTCAACGCCACGACGAGTTCGGCGTCGTCGCGCGTCATGCCGTAGTCCGTGACCATCGCAGGCTCGACGTGGTGCTTCGTCAGCTGGCGCAGGAGCTTGAGCGCGATGTTCGTGACGATCTGGATGTGCACCCACGAGTGATCGTTGATCTCCATGCGCGCGACCGCGTTCACGTTCGCAACGTGCCACCAGCCTTTGATCTGGTCGTCCTTGTTGACCCGGTCGATGACCGTGCGCAGCTTCTTGTTCGCGCGCACGGGGACTCGGATCCGCATCTGTTTCACCGCCTCGGCCGGGGTCAGACGGGTCTCGCGCTCCGCCTCGTCCGATGCGGGTTGTTCAATACGTCTTTCAGTTTCCGGATCGAGACTCACAGGGGGAAGCTTATGTCGTCGCTAGACCCGAGCTATTCGACCGGGGGAACAGTCACCTTGACGAGCGCGCGCGCCGGCTTCTGGCGGCGGCTTGCCGCCTCGCTGATCGACGGCATCCTTCTCGGCATCGTCTCTGGGATCCTGCAGGCGATCCTCGGCACGGGCGGCGGCTACGCGCTCGGGACGCTGATCTCGATCGCCTACTTCGTGTACTTCCATGGGACGACGGGCCAAACTCCCGGCAACGCGGCCCTCTCGATCCGGGTCGTCGGCAAGGACGACGGCGCCCCGATCGGCTACGGGCGCGCGTTCGTGCGCTGGCTCGTCTCGCTCGTCTCCGGCTTCGTGATCCTGATCGGCTACCTCTGGATGCTCTGGGACAGCGAGAAGCAGACCTGGCACGACAAGGCTGCGAACTCGGTGGTCATTCCGAGCTAGAGCCTTGATGTGGAACTGGGTGCGCGTGCGTTTCACATCAATGCTCTAGGCCGCGGTCGAGGCCCAGTCGCCGTAGAGCGAGGTGTAGAGCCCGCGGGCGGCGAGCAATTCGTCGTGCGAGCCCTGCTCGACGACCTGCCCATGCTCGAGGACGACGATCAGGTCAGCGTCACGGATCGTCGATAGCCGGTGCGCGATGATGAACGCGGTCCTGCCGTGGAGGAGCCGCCGGAGGGCGCGCTCGATCTTCCGCTCCGTGCCGATGTCGACCGAGCTCGTCGCTTCGTCGAGGATCAGGATCCGTGGATCGGCGAGCAGCGCCCGCGCGAATGCGACGAGCTGTCGCTGGCCCAGTGAGAGCCGCGAGCCGCGTTCGCCGAGCTGCGTCTCGTAGCCGTCCTCGAGGCGCTCGATGAACTCGTCTGCTCCGACGGTTCGTGCCGCGGCAATCACTTCCTGGCGCGCGACGCCAGGGCGGGCAAAGGCGATGTTCTCGGCGACCGTGCCAGCGAAGAGGAAGCCTTCCTGCGGCACGATCCCGAGCTGGCGCCGCAGCGATGACTGCGCGACGTCGCGCAGGTCGACGTCGTCGATCGTGATGCGGCCCTCGGTCGGGTCGTAGAACCGGGCAAGCAGCTTCGCGATCGTCGACTTGCCCGCACCGGTGTGACCGACGAGCGCGACGGTCGTCCCGGCGGGAACGTCGAGGTCGAGCCCGTGCAGGACCTCAGGCCCACGGCCGTATGCGAAGCGCACGCTGTCGAACGCGACGTGACCCGCGGCCTGGCCGAGGTCGCGCGCGCCCGCGCGGTTCAGCACCTCGGGCTCCTCGTCGAGCAGGTCGGTGATCTTGTCGAGGGCGGCAACGGCGGAGAGGAACGTGTTGTAGAGCTGTGATAGCTGCTGCACGGGATCGAAGAAGTTCGAGAGGTAGCCGAGGAACGCGACGAGGATCCCGATCGAGATGTTGCCGTTGAATGCGAGCCAGCCGCCGTAGCCGAGCACGACCGCGGTCGCAGCCGACGAGAGGAAGTCGACGACCGGGAAGTAGATGCCGTTCAGGACGACGGTCTCCATGTTCGAGGCGCGGTAGCGGTCGCTCACCTGGTGGAAGTTCTCGCGCGCTGCCGGCTCGCGCGTGAACGACTGCAGCACGCGCATCCCCGCGATGTCCTCGGCAAGTGTTCCGGTGACAGCACCGAGTGTTTCGCGCACGCGACGATACGCACCGCCCGAGCGCTTGCGGAACCACGCGGTCGCGAGCCCCATCAACGGCATCACGACGAGCGTCGCCAGCGCAAGCCGCCAGTCGAGGAAGAAGAGGATCACTGCGGTGCCGATGAGGGTCAGCGAATTCTGCACGAGCGACGTGATGCCGTCGGTCACAAGCTGGTCGAGCGCCTCGACGTCGTTCGTCAGGCGGCTGATGATCACGCCCGCGCGGTTGCGTTCGTAGAAGCCGAGCGAGAGCCGTTGCAGGTGACGGAAAAGGTGGTTGCGCAGGTCTGCAAGCATCCGCTCGCCCGTCCAGCCCGTGAAATAGGTCTCCGCGTAGGTGAAGACGATCCCGAACGCACCGACCGCGACGAACGCGACGACGAACCAGCCGAGCAGGTGCGTGTCGCCGCGGCGGACCTCGTCCACCGTGCGGCCCACGAGGTACGGCGGGGCGAGCGCGACAGCCGTTGCCCCAAGCAGTGAGACGATCGCGAGCGCGGTGCGCGCCTTGTACGGACGCGCCAGCCGGTAGAGGGCGGTCAGGCGGCGCTTCGTCTGCGCCCACGACCAGTCCTCGACCTGTGAGCGGCCGCCGCGCATCAGATGAGAGCCGGGCTGGTGAACCCTCATGCCACTTCCTCTGTGAACACGCGGTCGAGGAGCCCGTGCTCGTAGATCTCGCGGTAGACCTCGTTGGTCGTCACGAGGTCGTCGTGACCGCCGCGGGCGACGACCCGCCCGTCATCGAGCACGACGATCTCGTCCGCAAGGGCAATAGTCGACAAGCGGTGGGCGATGATGATCGTCGTCCGTCCGCGCATTGCCTCGCGAAGGCCGTCGCGGATCTTCGACTCGGTGGTCGCGTCGACGGACGCGGTGGCGTCGTCGAGGATCAAGATGCGCGGGTCGACCAGGAGTGCGCGCGCGATCGCGATGCGCTGGCGCTGGCCGCCGGAGAGCGTGATCCCGCGTTCGCCGATTACAGTGTCGTAGCCGTCCGGAAGTACTGCCACGAACTCGTGCGCCTGCGCGAGCTCGGCTGCGCGTTGCACGTCCCCGTCGGTTGCCTCCGGCCGGCCGAACGCGATGTTCTCGTGGACGGTTGCCGAGAAGAGGAACGGGTCCTGCGCGATCACGCCGATCTCGCGCCGGAGTGAGGCGAGCTTGATCGTGCGCACGTCCTGACCGTCGATCGCGACGCCGCCTATCTGTACGTCATAGAACCGCGGCACGAGCGACGCAAGCGTCGTCTTGCCTGAGCCGGTGTGGCCGATCAGCGCGACGACCTTGCCCGGTGCGAGCTCGAGGTCGATGTCGTGCAGGACGGGGCGTTCGGCGTCGTATCCGAAGGTCGCGTGGGTGAACGTGATGCGGCCGGGCCCGGGCGCGAGCTCGCGAGCGTCGGGTCCGTCCGCGATCTCTTCGGGCTCGTCGATCACCTGGAAGATGCGCTCGCCGGAGGCGGTTGCGCGCTGTGCCTGGCCGATCCACATGCCAAGTGCGCGCAGCGGCATGATCAGCATCGCGAGAAAGAGGTTGAAGCGCACGAAGCTCGCGAGCGAAAGCGAGCCGCTCGCGACCATACGGCCGCCGACGAGCAGGATCGCCGCCTGCGCGAGCAGCGGCAGGAAACTGAGCAACGGGATGTAGAACGCGCGCTGCCGGTTCGCCTTCACGCTCAGCTGGAAGACCTCCTCGGAGCTGCGTTCGAACTTCCGCTGCTGTTCCTCCTCTTGCGCGAACGCTTTCACGACGTGGACGCCGACGATATTCTCCTCGGCGACCGTCGCGACGTCGGCCATCTTCTGCTGCACGTCGCGCAGCAGCGGGTGCGACACGTGGCTATAGCGATACGCGACCGCGATCAGCACCGGGGAGATCGCGATCGCGATCAGCGCGAGCTTCCAGGAGATCAGGAAGACAAAGATCCCGACGCCGAGAATCGTGAACACGTGCTGGAAGAAGAAGATGAGGCCGTACCCGAGGAAGAAGCGGACGCCCTGCAGGTCGACGGTCGCGCGGCTCATCAGCTGCCCGGTCTGGTGGCGGTCGTAGAAGCCGAACGAGAGGCGGACAAGCTTCGCGTAGACCGCGGTGCGGACGTCCATCTCGACGTACAGCGCCTGCTTGCCGGCGATCAGGCGACGGCCGGACATCATCGCCGCGCGAACGACGCCAAGTCCGAGGATCGCTGCGACGAGCCAGGGCAGGTCGTGCCGGCGGTGGTGAACGAGCGCCGCCGCGACCGAGCCCGTCAGGAAGACACCGATCAGCCCAGCGGCCTGCTGGCCGACCGCGAGCAGGACAGACACGAGCATCGACCACTTGTAGGGGCGCAGGAAGCCGAGTAGCCGGATGAAGGTCGTGCGATAGCGCGGCGTCTCGGTCACAGTGTTGAGGGTACCGGGGGTCAGAGCCGTGCCAGTTCGGCGCGGACGAGCTCGACAGCCGCGGCGACGCGCGCCTTGTTCGCCGGCACGTTCAGCCAGCTGCTCGCCCCCGAGGGGTGCGGCAGCGGGATCGCGACGGCGGCGCCGAGCTCGTAGCGGACGCCGACGCATTCGGTCACGCTCGTGACGCCAAGCAAGCTCCGCGCGGCGAGGCCGCCGACGGTGACGATCAGTTGCGGCCGCAGGAGCTTCAGCTCCTGGTCACGCCAGAATGCGCACAGCTGCTGTTCGGCAGGCGTTGGCGTCCGGTCGCCGCGGCCCGACGCCGGTTTCCCCGGGTAGCAGCGCGTGACGGACGCGCAATAGAACGTGTCGTAGAACTCGTCCTCGTCCATTGCGAGCCAGCGGCGGAGCGTCTGCCCGGCGCGGCCGCGCCACGGTCGGCGCTCCTCGCCCTCGACGATCCCGGGCGCTTGCCCGAAGAGGTAGGCGCGTTGCCTCTCACCCGGCGCGATCACCGGTAGCGACTCGAGCGGATAGCCCGCCTCGACGCACGCTCGGCAGACAGCTTCGTCGCGCTTCAGCGACGCGAGCGACCGGTACGTCGATTTGCGGTTCGTCAGAGGCGTGATGTGGATTGGGGTGCTTGCGGGGATGGTTCAGACCAAGCAGGTCGCACGGGTCGGGCGTAGGGCATAGCGGTGTCTACGTTCCAGCCCGAACCGGGCGAGATGCGCCGCGTCTGAGCCGCCATCCGTGAGTGCCCTAAATCCACATCAAGCCTCTATGAGCGGACGACGACGAAGTGCTCGCCTTCGAACAGCACCTCTCCGCCGCCGAGCTCTTCGGCCAGGCCCGTGCCGGTGAACCAGCGCTTGAAGACCTCCCAGGTCGAGCCGTCGCTGAGGACGCGCGGCGACATCTGCTCGTCGACCTCGCTGCCCTTCCGTGACCCGTCGACGACGACGAGCTCGGAGGCGACCCGTCGCGCTTCGGCCAGGAAGCGCTCACGCTCGGCCGGCTCGAGGTGACCGTAGAAGTGGCCGGTGAACACGCGGTCGAAGGAATGGTCGATGAACGGCAGCGCGAGCGCGTCGCCCTGCACGCAGGTGACGCTCGGCGCCTGCGTGCGGGCTTCGTCGAGCATGCGCTTGCTCTGGTCGAGAGCGACGACATCACCCCGCAGGTGGCGGGTCAGGAAGCCGGTGCCGCAGGCGACGTCGAGCGTCCGGCCGGGCTTGAGGCTGCGGATCACCGCGAACAATTGCTGGAGCTCGGCGTCCCAGCCGGCGCGGTCGCGCGGTGCGAACAGGCCGCGCCCGAGGTACCAGTCGTCGTACTCCGGCGCCCGCTTGTCGTAGTACTCCTTCACCGCCTCCTAGAGTACGGCGAGTGCTGCCGCTCGAGTCGGTTCCCAACTTCAGTGAAGGTCGCGATTCCGCGACGATCGCGGCGATCGGCGATGCCCTGGGCGCGCACGGGCGGCTGCTGGACGTGCACGCCGACGAGGACCACAACCGCTCCGTCTTCACGCTCGTCGGGACCGAGGGAGAGCTAGCCGACGCGCTCGTTGCAGGTGTTCGTGTTGCGGCCGAGCGGATCGACCTGCGTAAGCACGAGGGCGCGCATCCGCGGATCGGCGCGGCGGATGTCGTCCCGATCGTGCCGCTGCGGCCGGAGGACCTCGAGCGCGCGCGCGCGGCCGCCAAGCTCGTCGGCGCGAGGATCGGCGAGGAGCTCGGGCTGCCGGTGTTCGTCTATGCGCCGCCGGAGCGCGGTCCGGCGTTCTACCGACGTGGTGGCCCCGTCGAGCTGCAGCGTCGCGTCGACTTGGGTGAGCTCGCGCCCGACTACGGGCCGACGCGGCTGCACGAGTCGGCCGGCGGTGTGATCCTCGGCGCGCGTCTGCCGCTGATCGCGTTCAACGTCAACCTACGCGGCGACATCTCCGTCGCGCGAGAGATCGCAGCAATGGTCAGAGAGAAGGGCGGCGGCTTTCCAGGCGTGCGCGCGCTCGGCCTCGATCTGCCGCGCGCAGGTCTCGTGCAGGTCTCGATGAACGTCGAGGACTGGGAGGCGGCGGCGCTACACGAGATCGTCGCGCGGATCGAGCAGGAAGCGGAAGCGCGCGGCGCGGAGGTGGTCGGCTCGGAGCTCGTCGGGCTCATGCCCGCCGGCGCCGCTGCCGCCGCGGCGGGCGCCGCGCTCAGGATCGACGGCTTCGATCAGTCGCACGTGCTCGAGCTGCGCCTCCTCGACGAGTAGCGAGCACCAGCGCCACCAACCCGACGAGCGGCACAACGACCGCGGCGGCCCCGAAGACCGCGCGCGCCGCGACGAACGCGAAGAGCGGCGAAATGAGGATCAGCCCGGTCGCGTGCGCGCCACGGTGCGTGAACGAGATGAGGCCGAGCACCCGGCCGAGCAGGTGGTCGGGCACCTCCTCCTGCGCGGCCGAGTTGAGCAGCACGACAGAAGTGCTCTGGCCGAGCGCCGCGAAGAACGCGCCCGCGATCGCGAGTGGGAGTGAGGTCGCGAGCGCGACGAGCCCGTATCCCGGCAGGTACATCGCCCACACGATCAGGCTTGCGCGGGCCTTGCGCCGGACCGGAATGCGCGCGAGGGCGATCCCGCTGACGATCGAGCCTGCTGCGTAGCCGACCATCACGAGCGAGAACCCGCCCGCGCCATGATGCAGCGTGTCGCGGACGAGCGTCGGCACGCCGCCGATCCAGGTGCCGGCGGTGATCGTCACCGCGACGCCGAGCGCGGCGACGCCCGCCGCGAGGAGTGGAAGAGGTTGGAGCGCCCCGAAGCCTTCGCGGAGCCGCGGCGGCTCTGCGTGCTCGTTGCGCTCGCGTCCGTGGCGGAGGCCCGCGATCAGGGCGGCGGAGATGAAGAACGTCACGGCGTTCACGGCGAAGAAGACGCTGACGGGGATGAACGCGAGCAGCGCCGCTGCAATCGCCCAGCCGCCGATCGAGAGCGCCTGCACGCTCGCCTGCACGAGCGCGTTCGCCTGCTGCACATTTTCGCGGTCGACGAGGGTGGGAACCGTTGCGCCGTAGGCGGGCGCGAAGTAGCTCGTTGCCGCCTCGAGGATGAAGGCGGCGACGATGAGCCCCCACAGCGGCAGCGATCCGGTCAGCGCTGCGGCGGCGACCGGCACGAGCACCACGCCACGCACCAGGTCCGCACTGACCATCAGCCGCTTGCGGCTCCACCGGTCGGCCGCGAGCCCGCCGTGGAGTCCGAAGACGATCGCGGGAATGCTGTCTGCGAGCCGAACTGCAATCACGCCGAGTGGACCACCCGCCTCGAGCGCGAACCACATGAGGGCGATGTAGTGCAGCGAGTCGCCGAGCTCGCTTGCCGCCACAGCGAGGTAGAGCCGGCGGAAGTCGGGGCGGCGGAGCAGCTGGAGCGCTCCCGTAGCCGGCGCTGCGGGCAGCTCGAGCTCGCGGGGTTGATCGAAGATCGGATCGGACGCCGCTCCGGAGTATCCCGACGGCGAGACTAGAGTCCCGGCTGTGACCGTGACGCATGCCCTGACGGGCGACGACCTCACGCTGGCGGACGTCTGGGCGGTTGCCGTCGAGGGACGCGCGGCGGCGCAGCTCTCCGAGGAGGCGCGCGAGCAGATGCGTGCAGCCCGCCGTGTCGTCGAGAAGGTGGCCCACGGTGCGCATGAGCACACCTATGGCGTCAACACCGGCTTCGGCCGCTTCGTCTCGAAGGTGATCCCGGAGGAGCTGACAGAGGAGCTGCAGCTGCGGTTGCTTCGCTCGCACGCCTGCGGCGTTGGCGAGCCGTATCCCGACGCGGTCGTGCGCGCTGCGATGCTGTTGCGCGCGAACGCGCTCGCGAAAGGGAACTCAGGCGCGCGTGTCGAGACCGTCGAATTGCTGCTCGAGTGCCTGAACCGCGGCGTGCTGCCGGACGTACCGGCGCGCGGCTCGGTGGGCGCGTCGGGCGATCTCGCACCGCTCGCGCATCTCGCGCTGCCGCTCGTTGGAGAAGGGCGCGCCTGGTTCAAGGGGGAGTTGCTCGACGGCGGTGAGGCGCTCGCGCGCGCCGGGCTCACGCCCGTGCGGCTACTCGCGAAGGAAGGCCTGTCGCTGATCAACGGCACGCAATTCATGGCCGCGCAGGGTGCGATCGAGCTCGTGCGTGCGCTGCGGTTGGCGCGAGTCGCCGATTGTGCCTGCGCGCTCTCACTCGAGGCGCTGCAAGGTTCGCGCACCTCGTTCATTCCGCAGGTGCACGCGCTGCGTCCGCTGCGTGGACAGGCGGCGTCGGCCCGCAACGTGACTCGGCTGCTCGCGGACTCGGCGATCATGGAGTCGCATCGCTGGTGCGACAAGGTGCAAGACGCGTACTCGCTGCGTTGCGCACCGCAGGTGCACGGCGCGTCCCGTGATCTGCTCGATTACGTCGAGTACACGATCACGACCGAGCTCAACGCGGCGACCGACAATCCGCTCGTGCTTGTCGAGGAAGAACTGCTCGTCTCAGCCGGCAACTTCCACGGGCAACCGCTCGCGTTTGCACTCGACGCGCTCGCAATGGCGGTGTCCGAGTTTGCGAGCATTTCCGAGCGTCGCGTCGAGCGTCTCGTCAACCCGAACCTGAGCGACGGCCTCCCGGCGTTCCTGACGACCGACGGCGGTCTCAACTCGGGGTTCATGATCCCGCAGTACGTGGCCGCCTCACTCGTCTCCGAGAACAAGTCGCTCTGCCATCCCGCGTCGGTCGACTCGATCCCGACGAGCGCGGGACAGGAGGATCATGTGTCGATGGGCAATGCATCCGCACTCAAGGCATGGCAGGTGGTCGCCAACTCCGAGCACGCGCTGGCGATCGAGTTGCTCGCTGCGTCGCAGGCGGTCGAGTTCCTTGCTCCGCTCGGGCCTGGCCGCGGCGCGGCTGCGACGCACGAGTTCGTGCGCTCGCTCTCGCCGCGGCTCCGGGACGACCGTCCGCTCGGCCCCGACATCGAGGCGGTCGCCGACTCGATTCGCGACGGCTCGCTGCTCGCTGCGGTCGAGGCGGAAGTGGGGGAGCTCGAATGAGCCGCCCGCGCCGCTTGCAGTGGGGCGTGCCGGAGCAGCCGCCGCCGAAGCATCCCTATCGCGACACGCTGATCATCTACGCGGTGTTCGCGGTCCTGATCGTTGTTGTGGCGTGGCTGACCGGCGGCGGTGTTGCGCGCGCTGCGGGGGTCGCAGTGCTCTTCTACGTCGTCGCGTCGGCGTGGAGCATCTCGCGCTGGCGCACGAGGCTGCGCGAGGAGGCGGAGCGCGCACGGGAAGATCGGTCGTGACGGTCGCCCCGGCTCGCGACGCGCTCGTCGAGTCGCTCTGCGGTGACCTCGCGACGATTCGCGCACCGCGCGGCTCGGAACTGAACGCCCGCTCGTGGGCGGCCGAAGCGCCGCTCCGGATGCTGTTGAACAATCTCGACGCCGAGGTCGCGGAGCGCCCCGAGGATCTCGTCGTCTACGGCGGCAGCGGCAAGGCTGCTCGCTCGCACGAGGCTCTGAAGGCGATCGTGCGCGCGTTGCTCGACCTCGGCGACGACGAGACGCTGCTCGTCCAGTCCGGAAAGCCCGTCGCGGTGTTCCGCACGACGCGCGAGTCGCCGCGCGTGCTGATCGCGAACTCGCTCCTCGTGCCTAAGTGGGCGACGTGGGACGAGTTCCGGCGACTCGAGGCCGAAGGGTTGACGATGTTCGGCCAGATGACGGCCGGCTCGTGGATCTACATCGGCACGCAGGGGATTCTGCAGGGCACCTACCAGACGTTCATGGCGGCGGCGGAGCTGCACTACGGTGCGCCGTCGCTCGCCGGAAAGACGATCCTCACCGCCGGCCTGGGCGGCATGGGCGGAGCGCAACCGCTCGCCGCAACGATGGCCGGGGCCGCGATCCTCTGTGTCGAGGTCGACCCGACGCGCATCGAACGGCGGCTCGAGACGCGTTACCTCGACGAGGCGACCGAGTCGCTCGACGATGCGCTTGCACGCGTGGGCGCTGCGGCTTCCGAGGGGCGTGCGCTGTCGGTCGGGCTGCTCGGGAATGCGGCGGAGGTCGTGCCCGAGTTGGCGCGTCGCGGCGAGCATTTCGATCTCGTCACCGATCAGACCGCGGCGCACGACCCGCTCACCGGCTACATCCCGCGCGGCTTGTCCGTCGAGGACGCGGCTGCTTTGCGCACGTCCGACCCGGGCGAGTACCTGCGGCGTGCGGGCGAATCGATCGCGGCGCACGTCGAAGGGATGCTCGAGTACGTCCGGCGCGGGAGCTATGTTTTCGATTATGGCAACAACCTGCGAGGTGAGGCCGAAGCAGCCGGCGTAAGCGGGGCCTTCTCATACCCGGGCTTCGTCCCGGCCTATATCCGGCCGCTCTTCTGCCGCGGGATCGGGCCGTTTCGCTGGGCAGCATTGTCCGGGGACCCGGCCGACATCCAGGTGATCGACGACGCGCTGCGCGAGCTCTTTCCCGGCGACGCGCTCCTGCAGCGCTGGCTCGACCTGGCGCCCGGGCGGGTGGCGTTCCAGGGGCTGCCGGCTCGCATCTGCTGGCTCGGCTACGGCGACCGTGCGAAAGCCGGCCTCGCGATCAACGAGCTCGTGCGCAGCGGTCGCGTCAAAGCGCCGATCGTGATCGGGCGCGATCACCTCGACGCCGGCTCCGTCGCCTCGCCGTACCGCGAGACCGAGGCGATGCGCGACGGTTCCGATGCGATCGCCGACTGGCCGATCCTCAACGCGCTCGTCAACGTGGCTGCGGGCGCGACGTGGGTCAGCGTCCACCACGGCGGCGGCGTCGGGATCGGTAACTCGATCCACGCGGGCATGGTCGTGCTGGCCGACGGCACCGACGACGCGGCAGAACGGCTCGAGCGGGTGCTGACGACCGACCCGGGGATGGGCGTCGTCCGGCACCTCGACGCGGGTTATCCCGAGGCGGAGGCCGCCGCCGACGAGCACGGGCTCTCGACGCCGATGCGCGTCGCGCACCGCCCGTGAAGCGGCTGCTCGTTCGCAACCTCGCGCAGCTCGCGACCCCCTCGGGCGCCGGTGCGCCGCTACGCGGCGCCGCCCTGCGGGAGGTGACGGTGCTCGAGAACGCCTACGTCCTCTGCTGCGACGGCAAGGTGGAGCAGCTCGGGCGCATGTCGGAGCTCGAGCCGATCGCGGGCGACGTCGAGGAGCTCGACGCGAGCGGGCTGTGCGCCGTGCCCGGCCTCGTCGACTGCCATACGCACCCGGCGTTCGGCGGCGACCGCGTCGGGGAGTTCTCGCTGCGCGCGGGCGGTGCGAACTACGAGGAGCTGCACGCGGCGGGCGGCGGCATCCTTTCGACCGTTCGCGCCACCCGCGCTCTGGACGGCGACGGCCTGCGCGCGCGCGTCGAGCAGCACGCGGGCTGGATGCTCGCGCACGGCACGACGACCTGGGAGGGCAAGTCGGGCTACGGGCTCGATCGCGACACCGAGCTCGCGTCGCTCGGAGCGATCCGCGGCGCGGGCGGTCTGCCGACCTGGCTCGGCGCCCACTCGGTGCCGCCGGAGTTCGAGAACGGCGACGCGTATCTCGACTTTGCGCTCGCGGAGGTGCTGCCCGACGCGGCGCAGATCGCGGCCGCCGCAGATGTCTTCCTCGAGCGTGGCGCGTTCGACGCCGGCCAGGCGCGGCGTTATCTCGAAGCATGCCGCGACGCCGGCCTCGTGCTGAGGCTCCACGGCGACCAGTTCACCGAGAGCGGCGCGATCGCGCTCGCGCTCGAGCTCGGCGCCCGCTCCGTCGACCACCTCGAAGCGACAGGCGCCGACGGCGTACAGGCGCTGGCGAACAGCGACGTCACCGGCGTGCTGCTCCCGGCGAGCGCGCTCTTCCTCGACCGGCCGATGCCACCGGCGCGGGAGCTCGTCGATGCGGGCGCCGCGATTGCGCTTGCGACCGACTTCAACCCGGGCAGCTCGTTCACGACGAGCTTGCCGTTCGTCTGCTCGCTTGCGTGCACGCAGCTCCACCTTTCGCCGGCGGAGGCGCTCGCGGCGGTGACCGTCAACGCGGCGCACGTGCTCGGCTGCGCAGGCAATCGTGGCCGGATCGCACCAGGGCTCCGCGCGGACCTGGTTCTGATCGACGCACCCGACTGGCGTTACCTCGCCTACCACCTCGCAGGTGACCTCGTCGCGACCGTGATTCGTGGCGGCACGTTGGCCTGCCAGCGCTAACCTGGTTCCCATGTCGACCCGCAAGCAGCGCAAACGCCGCGCCAAGGACTTCCGCCACGACATGCGGATCTTCGAGGTGGACTCCGAGGGCAACGAGATCGCCCTCGCGGAGCTACGGACACCGGAGGAGCGCAAGCCGAAGGTCAAGCAGCAGCAGGCGAAGTCGAAGAGCGGCCGCCCGATCAAGGAGCCGCCGCGGCCGTCGTGGAACCGGGCGATCAAGCGCGGCGGGACGATGGGCGGGCTGATGCTCGTCGCGTTCCTCTTCGTTCTGAAGAGCGGCCCGCTGCCGCAGCGGATCGGAATCGGCCTCTTCTACGGTCTTGCGTTCATCCCGCTGACGTACTGGATCGACCGCACGGCGCATCGCACCTACCAGCGGCGCCTCGCAAAGCAGTCCGAGAAGAGCTAGGCCTCACCAGGCGTACGGACGCTCGCCCAGCCCAGGGAGTCAGTCGCTGGAAACTACAGCCGAGAATCCGCCTCAGGCTTCAGT
>JANMWB010000278.1:0-9661 GCA_031393705.1 Thermoleophilia bacterium
CGGCATCTCGCTCTTCTGGACAGTGGGCGCACTCCTCCTTGCGATCGCGATCGTTTGGCTCAGCGTCGTCTGCGCTCGGAGGGTTTCCGCTCAGAAGATTTCCGCTCAGACCGCCTAGACGCTCGGGGTACATTCCCGCACGCTGGCCCAAGCGACGGCTGAGCACCGTCACCTTCGACTCAGTGAGAGTGCGTCAACAGATAAAGAAGGACAAGCCCGTTCAGAAACGCCACGGCGAACGCGGGCACGACTGCCGCCCCTATATCGCGCGCCCATCTCGCGTTAGCGCGGCCGCCAATGGCCACGCCCAAACCGGCCCCCAACGTTGACCCAATCGCAGCGCCGAGAAGAGCCACGAGGGGATCCGCGAGCAGGAACCAGATTGCTGCCGTCACAGCTCCCCCTGCGGCGGCACCCGTAATAGCCCACTTGAGGCGTTCAAACGACGCTTCGCGGACCTCGACACTCATGCGGATGGACGTACCCACGCCGGTCAAAGATAACGCGGCGTTGCCGCGTCCAACACCGATTCGCCTCAAAGTGCATTCCGGAACGGTGGTCCAGGCGAGTGCGAAGTTGCCGCTGGGTAGGCAGCTGTTCATGGACTCGTCGGCCTACCGCGTTTACGCGATGCTCGGCGCTATCGCTGGCGTAGCCGTCGCGACGGTGTACTGGGGTGCGATCGATGCAGTGTGGTGGTGGGGGCTGATCTATGAGTTGGTCGGCATTGGTGTCGGTGCGATTCTCGGCGCCGTAACCGGCGATGGCAGCGTGAAGGAAGCATGGGCGGGTCGTGTCGGCGCGTTCGTGATTCCCTTAGTGACGCTCGCGGTCGCGACCCTGGCCTTGGCCGTCATCGCTGGCGCGCAAAGCTAGTGCAGTTCGGGGGACGCTCGCGAACACTGGCCCAGGCAAGGACCTCAGGCTTGCTAACGCGACGGGAACCGAACGATGAGGCGGTGCTAGCCCGCGGGTGCAGTGGTTTTCCGCCCGGCGCCTACTGGGAGTATCCCTTCGTCACCTCGCCTTTGTGTGCCGCAAATGCATCGAGAACCTCGTCCTTCTCCCGCTCGGGCACCTTGAAGAAGTCCAGCGTCCGACCAAGTTCCGCCGCGACTTCGTCGAATTCCGCGGGAGAGATCTTCAGTTCGCGATGCGCTGCTTCCAAGCCGAGAGGAGTACTGCCTGGTTTCGTGGCCGCATATTGCTGCGGTCCACCGGCAACGTTGCAGACCCACAGGGTCCGCATGAACTTGAGGCCCGGAAGTCTGCCCAGATTGTTGGTGTGCCATTCCCGGAGGTCGGGGTTCTCAGATTGCTGGCCGACGATCGGGTTGTGCACGACAGCTTCGCTGAAGTGGTCAACCACTGCTGCGATGGCGAATGCGCCACCGAGCCGTTCGTACAAGCTCGGTTCCGTCATTTCTTGCTCCTAACGGTTTCCTGGAAGCGTCCCACCGGTTCATCGGTGGTTCATTCCATCGGTGGGAGGACATCACGCCCTGCTCACGACTACGCCCAACCGCCCGGCGCGGATTGCACCTCGCCGCTTGGATCGACGTGCGCTCTGATCTCGAATACGCCGGAGAACGTTTCTGGCCGTCAGGCGCCACCGCCGACACCGGTCGTGCTGGACACGTTCCGGGCGCCGTGAGCCTCCCGATCGACTTCCTACGCACGGAGGATCAACGGATTCGGCCTCCAGATGAGCTGCGCCGCGTACTCGAGAGCGCAGGTGTCACCGCGGATAAGGGCGTGATCGTCTACTGCACGATCGGCAATCGGGCGAGCGAAGCCTGGTTTGCCCTCAGCTACCTCCTGGACTACCCCGACGTTCGCGTCTACTACGGCTCGTGGTGCGAATGGGGCAACGCGTCTGACACCCCGGTCGACACGTCTGACGAACGTTGAATACGCCCTGGCGTCATTTTGGAACTCTCGGCCAGGTGCTTACCCCATGAAATCGTGGAGCGGGTACACGCGGGTTTCGGGCGGACGGCCACCCTGCTCCATCATCGGGCGCACGATCGGCATCAGGCGGTCGTTGAGGAACGCATCCCATGCCTCCTGCGACTCCCACACATCAAAGATGCGGAAGACCCCAGCTTCCTCGTCGAATCCGGCGGTGTGAACGAGTCCGCCGGTGGGCGGGTTGGCGCGCGCGCCAAGTGCCTCCTGGACGCGGTCATAATTCTCGGTTGTCCGATCGTCGCCCTCGATAGCGAACTCCTGGATGACTGCAATTGCCATGTTCTGCCTCCTCGCGTTGAGTGCCACGACTCTACGCCTCGCTTCCTGCGAGAACACGCCCACCCACACTCCGCACTGAGGCGAACACCGGCGATGCGTGCGCATTTCGACCAGCGTGCGGCCGAGTACGACGGCTGGTGGCTCGGCACAGGATCGTTCGCGGAACGCGAGCGACCCGGTTGGTCTGCGGAGGTCGAGCAGCTCATCGGCGTAGTGCGGGCCTTGCCGCCGGCACGGGTGCTCGATGTCGCATGCGGCACGGGCTTCCTCACCCAGCATCTGCGCGGCGAGCTGGTGGCGCTCGACCAGAGCGCTCAGTGAGGCCCGTCGCGTCGGACGCGAGCTTGTTGTCGTCGAGGATGTGCGTCGCGCGGACGCTCCCGCGGAGGAGTGGCATGAGCGAGCACTCAGCGACGGTTCGCGCCATCGCCTGCACAGGCATTCCTTCACAGCTCCCGAGCTCAGCGCTAAGCTCGGCGCTGGTCAAGTGCTCCACGAGGGCCGCTGGTTCATGGTCGTCGCCGCGAACTGACGGCTCTCCTCTAGAGCAGCAGCCCCATCTCGATCGAGTCCCAGAGCTCGCCGCTCTGGCGCCGGTACTGCTTGACGCGGCGACCCTCTTCGACGAAGCCGTACTTGCGGTAGAGCGCGAGCCCGGCGGCGTTGTGGGCGAAGACGCCGAGGCTCAGCTTGTGCAGGCCGCGCTCGCGCGCCCAGTCGATCGCCGCCGCCATCAGCGACGAGCCGACGCCGCGGTTGCGCCACTCGCGCGCGATCGCCATCCCGATCTCGCCGTAGCCGTGGCCGCTCACGCCGACGTGGATCGAGCCGATCACCTCGCCGCCCCCAACCGCGACGATCGTCCCGTCGAGCGTCCAGCTCGCGGCGCGGGCCTTGACGTCGACCGGGGGCTCCGAGCCGATCCCGTCGCGCTCCTCCGCGACCGCGGCGAACACGAGCGCCAGTGGGACACGATCGTCCTCGTGCGCGGCGCGGATCTGGAACGGCGCATCGGCCATTCCAGATCCTCGCACGCGCGGGCTCCTAGATCCCTTCGACCGCAGCGAGCGGGGCGAACCAGCGGCGCTCGAAGAAGACCGAGAGCCAGATCGATGCCTCGAAGAGAATCGCGAGCGGGATCGTCTCGACGATCGTGGTGACCGGGTCGACGCCGGGCAGTGCCACGCCGATCGCGGCGACGATCATGTAGCCGATGCGCCGGTTGCTGCGGAGCTTCTTGGATGTCAGCGCACCCACGCGGACGAGCCCGAGCACGACGATCGGCAGCTCGAACACCGCACCGCAGGCAGCGAGCACGAGCACCGAGAACGAGATGAAGTCCGCGGCGCGAATCTGGACGTTGTAGACAGAGTTGTCGTAGTTCGTCAGGAAGTGCAGCGCCGCCGGCAGAGCGACGCGGTAACCGAAGAAGCCGCCGCCCGCAAGGAGCGCCGCAGCGAAGACCGTGAAGCCGGTGATGCCGCGCTGCGTCTTCGGCGTCATCGCCGGTGCGACGAAGCTCCACAGCTGCCACAGGACGATCGGCAGCGCCAGGAAGAAGCCGAGCGCGAAGCTCACCTTCAGGGAGGTGGTGAACGGCTCGGCCACACCGAGTGTGAGCAGCTGGCGGTGGTGGGGCGGAAGTTGCGCCACGAGCAGCGCGATCACTTGGCGGTGGACGACGAACGCGAGGATCGTCGTCGCTGCGATCGCTCCGCCCGCGACGAACAGCCGCGAGCGGAGTTCGTCGAGGTGGTTGACGAGCACGACTTCCTGGCCGTGGTCCAGACGGCGCGGGAGCTTCATCGCTACGCCACGCTCCGGCGATCTGCATTCCGGATGTCAGTGGTCGCGACGGCGATCGGCTCCGGGCCCATCGGGGCTTCGGTCAGCTCAGCCGGCACGTCGAGCTTCGACTCGTTGAAACCGTGATCGCCGCTGATCGAATCCTTGAACTCACGCATTCCCTTGCCGAGGCCGCGACCCATCTCCGGCAGGCGCTTCGGGCCGAACAGGATGAGAGCGACGAGGCCAAGCAGGATGATTTCGGGCAGTCCGATGAAACCGGGCATTGGAACTCCTTTGATTGAAGGCCGGGGCGGGCGGCTGCCCGCCCCGGCTCGTGCAGTCAGTCGGACTAGCCGACGATGAAGCCAGTGCCCTTGACCGCGGCGAGGATCTGAGCCTTGGTCTTGGCGCCCTGGAACGAGGCGGGCGCACCTGAAACGTTGTTCAGGTCGCGGACCCAGCCTGCGTGACGGGCCTCGATCGCAAGCACCGAGGCTGCGGCGCCGAGGATCTTCTTCGACTTGATGTTCCCGGCCTGGCCGAGGTAGGCGGCAACGCCCGTGTCCTCGAGGACCTGAGCGGTCGCCAGGAACTTGGCCTGGTCGGTGTTCGAGCCCTTGAAGTTGAACTTCGGGGACTTGACGGCGGCACTACCAAGCGCACTCTTGAGGAACGCGACGTGCGCGGCCTCGTGCTTGGCGACGACACTTGCGAACGTGCCGACCTTGCCCTTGAACTTGCCCTTGCTGACTGCCTCCGCGTAGAACGCGGCCTCGAGGTACTCGAGCGTGAGGGCGAAGTTCAGGATCGCGACGTCACTCGCCGCAACTCCGGCACTTGCGATCCCGGGGATCGCCCCGGCGAACGCGCTGCCTGCAACGACGGCGCCTGCGCCGATTCCTGCCTTCTTCAGGAATGCGGCACGTGTGTCGCCGCTAACCTTCGACGCCGCTTCACGAATCGCGCCGTCGACGTCGAGCTCTTCCAATTTCGGAAGCATGGACATGCAAACTCCTCTCGCGGCGGCATAGGGAACCATTCCGTTGTGCACCGTCCGCAGGCCTTGTTCGGCGGAGTTGCAAGTTCGGTTCGGTTCGGTTCGGTTCAGTCGATTCGAGCTGGATCGAACCGCTGCCGGCCGGCGGGCGAACAGCCTCTGTGAACGTTCAAAGGCTCACTTCGCGCCGTTTGGTACACACTGCTCCCAGAAAAGCCGTGCCGAACGTTTTCGCCCACCTCTCCGACGAAGCCCTCGTCGCACTCGTTGCACGCTTAGACGACGATGCGTTCGCCGAGCTGTACGACCGCTACGACAGTCTGGCCTACGGGCTCGCCCGTCGCATCTTGCGGGACGGCACGCTGGCCGAGGATGCTGTTCAGGATGCGTTCCTGACGATCTGGCGTTCCGCTGCACGATTCAATGCGGAGCGTGCACCAGCTCGTGTCTGGATCTTGACTCTGGTGCACCGCCGGGCGGTCGATGTCGTTCGCCACCAGGAGCGCCGGCGGACGGAGCAGCTGCCGCAGCGCGAGGAGAAGGGCGACGACGGTGCGGATGAGACGGTTTGGCTGCGGCTCCAGCGGGACCGCGTGCGCGAAGCGTTGCGCGAGCTCCCGGACCAACAGCGCGAGGCGATCGAGCTGGCGTACTTCGGAGGGTTCACACAATCCGAGCTCGCAGAACGGCTCGGGCAGCCGCTCGGTACGATCAAGAGCCGCATGTTCTCGGGCCTCGCGCGCCTGCGCGAACTGCTCGATGACGCGACCCTCGAAGGGGACCCGTGGAGCGGAACGACATTCACGAGCTGACGGCCCCCTACGCGCTCGACGCGCTCGACGCCGACGATGTCCGGGCCTTCGAGGATCACCTCGGCGAATGCGAACGGTGTCGCGAGGAAGTCGCGATGATGCGCGCCACCGCAGCGTCGCTTGCGCACGACGCGCCCGCCGTGGCGCCTCCGGCCGAGCTCCGCTCGCGCATTCTCGCGACGGCGCGCGCCGAGCGTGGCAACGTTGTGCCGCTCCGCCCGCGCTGGGCCGCGCCGGTGGCAGCTGCCGCCGCCGTCGCCGCGTGCGCCGCGCTCGGGTTCGGCATCTGGGCGGCAACGCTCAATCACACGCTTGGCAATCGTGAGGCGGCGCTGCGCAGCCAGGCGCGCGCACTCGCCGTCGCCGCCAGCCCCGACGCACGTCGCATTCCGCTCTCGGGCGGCCACGGCGCTCTCGTGGTCACGCGCAACGGACGGGCGGCGCTCCTGCTCGCAGACCTACCGGAGCCCGGCGCCGGGAAGGTCTTCGAGGCGTGGGTCGTCTCCGGCGGCGCGGCCGCGCCCGCGGGTGTGTTCTCCGCGACGGGCCGTGCTGCGGCAGTAGCGCTCGAGCGCGACGTGCCGGCCGGAGCAACCGTGGCCGTGACGATCGAGCGTGCCGGCGGCGTGCAGCGGCCGACGAGTGCGCCGATCGTGCGCTCGACGGCCTAGATCACCAGTCCCGCCTGCCAGCTTGCCCAGAGGCGGGCGTACCGGTCGCCGTTTGCGACAAGCTCGTCGTGCGCGGCGATCTCGATCAGCTTGCCGTGCTCCATCACGGCGACGCGATCCGCGCGCTCGGCCGTCGAGAGTCGGTGGGCGATCGTGATCATCGTTCGGCCGAGTGAGATCGCCGTGAGTGCCTCCTCGACTGCGGCTTCCGTCTGCGGGTCGAGTGACGAGGTCGCCTCGTCGAGCACGATCACCGCGGGATCGACGAGCGCGACGCGGGCGATCGAGACGAGCTGCCGCTCTCCGGCTGACAAGCGGACGCCGCGTGAGCGCACGTCGGTGGCGAGGCCGCCCGGCAGTGCCTCGAAGCGGTCGAGCGCTCCGATCGCTCGGAGCGCTGCGCGCACCTCGTCGTCGGTTGCGTCCGGCCGCGCGAGCCGTACGTTGTCGGTGATCGTCCCGGAGAAGAGGTGGCCCTCCTGTGGGATGAAGACGATCCGCCGGCGGAGCTGGTCGAGCGGCGCGTCGCGCAGGTCGACGCCGCCGAAGGCGATGCGACCTTCGCGCGGGTCGTACGCGCGGACGAGCAGCTTCGCAAACGTCGATTTGCCGGCGCCCGTCGCGCCGACGAGCGCGAGGTGCTCTCCCGGGGAGATCACGAGGGTCACCCCGACGACAGCGGGTGCGCTGTCGCCGTAGGCGAACGTCACGCCGTCCGCGCGAAGCTCGCCCGCGGCCGGTAGCGGCGTCGAGCCTCCGACGACCGTGACGGGCGTTGCGAGCAGGGTCGCGATCTTGGAGAGTGCTGCGCGACCGGACTGGAACTCGCTGAACCAGTCGCCCAACCGCGCGATCGGATCGAAGAGCGAGATCAAGTAGAGCGCAAACGCGACGATCGTTCCCACCGAGACGCGCCCGTGCCGCTGCAGGTAGCCACCGACGACAAGCACTGCCGCGAGCGCCAACGACTGCGCGAACGCGATCATCGGGAAGAAGCCCATGTTCACGAGCGAGATGCGCCGCCACGCCGTCACCTGGGCATTCGACCGCAAGCGATAGGAGGCGTAGCGATCGTCCTCGCGCCCGAACGACTGCACGACACGCACGCCCGTGAGGCCCTCCTGCAGCGAGGACATCGTGTCGGCCACGCGGTCGCGGAGCGCCAGGAACGCCGGCCGCGAACGCTTCCCGTAGCGCAGGGACGACCACGTGAGCACCGGCACCGACACAAGCATCACGAGCGACAGCAGCGGCGAGAGCGTGATCAGGATGACGATCGAAACGACGAAGAGCAGCAGCGAGCCGACGACCTCTACGAGCACGAGACGGGTGAACGTCGTCAGCGTCTGAACGTCGTTCGTCAGTCGTGAGACGAGCACGCCGGCGCGCGTCTCCTCGAAGAACGGCATCGACAGCGCCTGGAGCTTCTCGTAGGCGGCGACGCGCAGATCGCCGAGGAACCGCTCGCCCGCGCGGGCGCTGCAGAGCACGATCACGCGCTCGAGCACCGGTCGTGTCAGCACGAGCGCGACATAGACGAGTGCCATCACGTCGATCACGTGAACGTCGTGGTGGCGGATGCCGCGGTCGATCGCAATCTTCACGAGGAGCGGCGCCGAGAGGGTCACGGCGGTTGCGCCGATCATCGCCGCGGCGGCCCACACGATCAGCCGGCGGTGCGGCTTCAGGATCGGGCCGATCGTGTCCCGCATCATGCGGCTTCCTGCTCCGCGAGGGCGAGCAGCGACCGGTAGTGGTCCGAGCGCGCGAGTAGCTCCGCGTGCGTGCCCTGCTCGACGACGCGCCCTTCGTCGACAACGGCGACGCGGTCTGCGAGCGCGATCGTCGCCGGCCGGTGTGCGATCACGAGTGTCGTCCTTCCGTGCATGACCTCGCCGAGCGCGGCGCGGATCTCGTGCTCCTTCGTCGCGTCGACCGCCGAGGTGGCGTCGTCGAGGATCAGCACCTGCGGGTCGGCGAGGATCGCCCGCGCGATCGCGATGCGCTGGCGCTGACCTCCGGACAGCGAGAACCCCCGCTCGCCGAGCACGGTCTCGTACCCCTCCGGGAGCTCCTCGACGAACTCCGCGGCGCCGGCGAGCTCGGTCGCGCGCTCGACCTCGCCTTGGGGCGCCTCGGGTGAGGCAAAGCCGACGTTGCCGCGCACGGTGTCGCCGAACAGGAACGTCTCCTCGAAGACGATGCCCACGCCGCGGCGCAGCTCCTCGAGCTTGAGCTCACGTACGTCGATGCCGCCGATCGTCACGCGCCCGCCTTCCGGGTCGTAGAAGCGCGCGAGCAGCGCGGCGGCGGTCGATTTCCCGGAGCCGGTCGCGCCGACGAGCGCGAGCGACGTGCCGGCCGGGATGTCCAGCGAAAAGCCGTCGAGAACGAGGCGGTCGTCTCCGTAGGAGAAGCGCACGTCGTCGAAGCGCACGTCGGACTGCTTCGGGAACGAACGCGGTGTAAGGGACTCGACGACGGTCGGCTGGGCGCTCAGCACGTCGACGACGCGACGCGCAGCGGCTACGCCACGCTGCCAGGTGCTGACGCGCTGGCCGATCGTGCGCAACGGGTTCACGAGCAGCGCGAGGTAGAAGCTGAACAGCGCGAACGTGCCCACCGTGATGTCGCCGGCGATCACCCGGTGGCCGCCGTACCAGAGCACAATCAGGATGCCGACGAGCGGGAGCGCCTCGAGCGCGGGCAGAAAGACCGCATCGACCGCAGCGACGTCGAGTGCCGTGCGCACGACCTCGTCCGAGCGCCGGCGGAACCGCGCGGCGAGCGACGGCCCCGCGCCGAGGCCCTTGACGACGCGGATGCCGGAGATCGTCTCCTCGACGAGTGAGGTCAGCTCGCCGAGCTGCTCCTGGTTGATCTTCGTCCGTGCGGCGTAGCGCGCGGAATAGCGGCCGAACCCGAAGCTGAGCAGCGGGAGTGGAGCGAGCACTGCGAGCCCGAGGCGCGAATCGATTACCACCAGCACGGTCGACGCACCGATGATCGTCAGCACGTAGCCGATCGTGTGCCCGATCGAGTCGAAGACCCGGGCAACCAGCTCTGCATCGTTCGAGGCGCGCGAGATCAGATCGCCGGCGCCGACCCGGTCGTGATAGCGGGCGTCGAGCTCGAGGGCGCGG
>JANMWB010000033.1:0-6341 GCA_031393705.1 Thermoleophilia bacterium
GTTCAACGTCGTGCCCGGGCCGCTCTCGATCTTCGAGGACATCCGCAAGCTGCTGCCGGGTCACACTCTCTCCTGGCAGGAGGGACGAACGACGATCGAGCAGTACGCGCGCACGGGCCCGCTGCCCGCGCGTCACGACGAGGACGAGGCCGAACTGCTCGAAGAATGCCGGGCGCGATTGCGCGATTCGGTGCGCGCGCATCTGATCGCCGACGTTCCCGTCGGCGTGCTGCTCTCGGGGGGCGTCGACTCCGGCGCGCTGACCGCGTTTGCGGCCGAGGAGTCGTCGGAGGCTGTGCGTACCTTCTCGATCGGCTTCGAGGAAGCGTCGTTCAACGAACTCGACGGAGCGCGCGCGGTTGCGCAGCGCTACAGCACGGTGCACCGCGAGCTGACGCTGCGCCCGAACGCCGCGCTGCTGCTGCCGGCACTTGCGGACGCATTCGACGAGCCGTTCGCCGATTCCTCGGCACTGCCGACCTACCTCGTTTCGAAGCTCGCAGCTGAGGACGTGAAGGTGGCGCTCTCCGGCGAAGGAGGCGACGAGCTCTTCGGCGGCTACTACACCTACGTGGCGGATCTGCTCGCCGAGCGGTTCGGGCCGCTCGCGGCACGGCTGCGTCCGATCGCCGAGCGGCTGCCGAGCTCGACGCGCAAGGCGAGCTTCGACTACCGGCTCAAGCGGTTCACGCGCGCATCCGCGCTGCCGCCGCTCGAGCGGCACCACATGTACAAGGAGATCTTCTCGGCCGGCGTGCGCGCGGAGCTCACCGGCCGTCGCAGCGACTTCGACCCGCTGCTCGGCTACCGCGAGCGGTTCGCCCAGACGGAAGGGAGCGAGTTGCTGACACGCCTGCAGGACGTCGACTTCGGGCTCTACCTCGTCGACGACCTTCTCACGAAGACGGACCGGGCGTCGATGGCGTGGTCGCTCGAGGCGCGTGTTCCGTTCATGGACACCGTCGTCTCGAACTTCGCGTTCTCGCTGCCGGTGAAGCACAAAGTGCGCGGCTTCTCGAAGAAGCGGCTCCTGCGGAAAGCGATGGAGCCCCTCCTGCCGGACGAGATCGTGAATGGGAAGAAGCGCGGCTTCTCGATCCCGGCGGCGGCGTGGTTGCGCGGCGAGCTCGAGCCGTTCGCACGCGAGACGCTGTCGCCGGAGACGATCCGCCGCCAGGGGTATCTGCAGCCCGCTGTCGTGACGCGGCTGATCGACGACCACGTGTCGGGTCGCGAGGATCTCTCGCGCCAACTGTGGGGACTGCTCGCGTTCACCTTGTGGCACGAGCGGCACGTCGAGGGAATCACGCGCGATGTCTCACTGGAGAGCGTCGTCGCGTGAAGATTTGGATGGATTTCACCGCGAGCGCACATCCGCTCGTCTTCCGACCGCTCGTCGAGCTCTTGCAGGCGCAGGGGCACGAGGTCGAAATCACCGCGCGCGAGTACGCGCAGACGCTGCAATTGATCGAGTCGCACGGGATGACCGCGACGGTGATCGGCCACCACGGCGGCCGGTCAGCGGGCGGAAAGGCCCGGCAGATGTGCACGCGTTTGAAGGCGCTGCGCAAATGGGCGAAACCGCGCCACTTCGATCTCGCGCTTGCGCACGGCTCGCACGAGCTGACGATGACCGCACGTCGCCTCGGCATTCCGAGCTCGACGACGTTCGACTACGAGTGGGCGTGGTTGCAGCATCAGCTCGGCTGCCGTGCCGCGACACGCGTCGTCGTCCCGGACTCGATCCCTCCGGAGCGCCTCAAGAGCTACGGCGCGGTGCCGCCGAAACTGCAGCAGTACCCGGGGCTGAAGGAGGAGTACTACCTCTCGGACTTCGAGCCTGACGACTCCGTCTTGCACGACTGGTCGATCGACTCCGCGAAGGTACTCGTCGTGCTGCGACCACCTCCGGACGTCTCGCTGTACCACCGGCATTCGAACCCGCTCTTCCCGATGACGCTCGAGCATCTCGGTCGAATGGAGAACGTGCACGCGTTCGTGATTCCGCGCACGGAAGAACAGACGGAGTACGTCAAGTCGCTCGATCTGCCGTCGGTGATCGTCCCGGAGCGCTCGGTCGACGCTCAGAGTCTGATCGCCTACTCGGACCTCGTCGTCTCGGCGGGCGGAACGATGAACCGCGAAGCGGCGGCACTCGGCGTCCCGGTCTACACCACCTACGGCGGCCGTCTCGGCGGCGTCGACGAGCAGCTGATCCGCGACGGACGGCTACGCCCGCTAACCGACCCGCGCGCACTCGACCTGCACAAGCGCGAACGGGACGGCGCGCGCGTTCAGCGCGACCCACAGCTGATGCTCGACCTGCTGCTCTCGGCGCTCGACGCCTAGGCAGCCGCGAGCGCGGCCAGCAGTTCGTCGCCGTAGCGCTCGAGCTTCGTCGGGCCGACGCCTGCGATTTGCGACAGCTCGCCGAGTGAGGCGGGGCGGAGCTCGGCGATCTGGTGGAGCACGCTGTCGTGGAAGACGACATACGGCGGCACGCCGTCCGCCTTCGAGCGCTCGAGGCGCCAGGCCCGCAGCCGTTCACCCTCCGGCGTCCAGTCGCGCTTCGCCACCGGCGCGGCGACGCCGCCCGAGACGCCGAGCTCGGTCAGGAAGCGCGAGCGCTTCCCCGACCACGTCATCCACAGCACGCGCTTCGCGCGCGTCATGCCGACATAGAGCAGACGCCGCTCCTCCGCAATCTCGGCCGGCGTGCGCGCCTGCTTCGACGGCAGCTCCTTCTCCTGCAGGCGCGGGATGAAGACCGCTTCGAACTCGAGGCCTTTCGCACGGTGCAGCGTGAGCAGGTTGACGCCGCGCGCACCGTCGCCACCCGAGTCGAAGCGCCGCCGCAGGTCCGCGACAAACGACGCGGCGTCGCCGTCGAAGTCCGCCGCGAGCCGGACGATCCGCGCGAGATCCGTCTGCCGCACCACTTCGCGTTCGCCAAGCTTGTCGGGAAGCTGCTCCAGCCACCCGGACTCCAGCGCGGCCGCGCGCACCGCGCCTGCCGCGCCCTCGGTCGAGCGCTCGAGACGACGCGTGATTCGCCGCGCCGCGTCCCGCTCGAGCAGCGACGCACCTTGGAACGGAATGCCCGCCTCGTGCAATAGCTCCTCGAAGTCGGTCAGTCGCGCGTTCGTGCGCGCGAGGATCGCGATCTCCTCCAGCGGTTCCCCCAAGCGGCGGATCTCCGCGACGATCGCTTCGCCCTCGTCCTCCGGCGTCGGATAGGGGCGGACGACCGGCTCCTCGCCGTCGGCGAGCGTCGGGCGCAGCGTCTTCTCGGCGCCGCCGAGGTTCGGGACGAGCTTGTTCGCGAGCGCGAGCACCTGCGGCGTCGAGCGGTAGTTCTCCTCGAGCCGCACGATCAGCGCCTGCGGGAACCGCGCGGGCACACCCAGCAGGTGCTCCGGGCCCGCGCCCGTGAACGAGTAGATCGACTGGTAGTCGTCGCCGACGACGCAGAGGTCGTCGCGGTCGCCGAGCCAGTAGTCGAGTAGCGTCTGCTGCAGCAGGTTGACGTCCTGGTACTCGTCGACGGTGAACGCGCGGTACTGCGCGCGGAACGTCTCGCGGGTGTCGCCGTTCTGCTCGAACATCTGCACCGTCAGCTCGAGGAGATCCTCGAAGTCGATCAGTCCCTCGGCCTCCTTGCGCCGTTCGTACTCGCGGAAGACGCGCAGCATCAGGTCGATCGGGATCGGCGGCTCGCGCCCGTCGGCCTCGACCGCGTAGCGCTCGACGGGGATGCGGCGGTTCTTTGCCCACTCGATCTCGGTCGCGAGGTCGCCGGCCGGCCGGAACTTGAACGGCGCAGGAAGCGAGTTCGCGATCTGGCGCAGCGCAAGCGCCTTCGAGGGCAGGATCTTCCCGACCGCGCCCGGAGCGAAGTGGCGCAACTGACGGAGCGCAGCGGAGTGGAACGTCGAGGCGCGCACGCCTGGCGCGCCGAGCGCGGCCAGCCGCTGCTTCAACTCGCCGGCGGCCTTGTCGGTGAACGTCACCGCCATGATCTGCGCCGGTGCAAACGCGCCGCTCGCAACCTGCTGCGCGATCCGGCGCGTGATCGTCGTCGTCTTGCCGGAACCGGCGCCCGCGAGGATGCAGACGGGACCGCGCACGGCTTCCGCCGCGCGGCGCTGCTCCGGGTTCAGGCCGTCGAGCGGATCCACCGGGCCACGGTACCCGGGCGTGCGGCGGGAGTCTGTGACCGAAGTGCGAAACTCTCGAATCTGGTTCGGCTGAGACCGAATCAGGTTCGGGGCTCACGCTCGAATCAGGTTCGGGTTAGTGGAGCGTGTCTTCGAGGACCGCTTCGCGGCCGGTGCGGACCGGCTCGGCGACCATCGCGCGCAGCTTCGCGACGACGGCGAGGGTGTCGCCCTCTTCGACCAGGCGCTCCAATTCGGCGAGCGCTTCCTCGAGCCACGCGGCGTCGATCTGCGGCCGCGCCGCGCGCATAATCTTCGGGTGCGACGTCGGACCGACGGCTTCGCCTTCGTTCCACAGCACCTCGTGCACCTTCTCGCCGGGCCGCGTGCCCGTGAAGATGATCGGGATGTCGTCCTCGTTGCGGCCGGAGAGCCGGATCATCTGCTTCGCGAGGTCGAGGATCTTCACCGGCTCGCCCATGTCCAACACGTAGACCTGGCCGCGCCCGCCCATCGCGCCCGCTTGCACGACAAGCGACGACGCCTCAGGAATCGTCATGAAGAAGCGCGTCATCTCCGGGTTCGTGACCCGGACGGGACCGCCGCGCTCGATCTGCTTGCGAAAGATCGGGATCACCGACCCCGACGAGCCGAGCACGTTGCCGAAGCGCACCGCGACGAAGCGCGTGTCGACCTCGGGGTGCAATGCGAACGACTCGATGATCCACTCGCAGACCGCCTTCGACTGCCCCATCACGTTCTTCGGGTTCGCCGCCTTGTCGGTCGAGATGAGCACGAAGCGCTCGACGCCGAACTCGACAGCAACCTCGGCGAGCGAGCGGGTCGCGAGCACGTTGTTGACGACCGCCTGCAGCGGGTTCGACTCGAGCATGCCGACGTGCTTGTACGCGGCGGCGTGGAACAGCACCTCCGGCCGGTAGCGCTCGAACACCTGGCGCATCTTCGCGCGATCGCCGCTGTTTGCCAGCACCGCAGTGACAGCGGAGAAGTTGCGATCGTCCGTGAGCTCGCGCTCGATCTCGAACAGCGCCGACTCGCCCTTGTCGACCAGCACGAGCCGCGCAGCGCCGAGCCGTGCCAGTTGGCGGCAAAGCTCCGAGCCGATCGACCCGCCCGCGCCCGTGACGAGCACGGTCTTGTCCTTGACGTAGGCGGCGACGAGGCCGAGGTCGACCTCGACCTGCTGGCGGCCGAGCACGTCCTCGACCTGCACCGGGCGGATCTGGCGGCCGAGGTTCAGGTCGCCCGCGATCAGCTCGTGCAGTCCGGGCAGCGTCTTCACCGGCACGTCCGCCGCGCGGCAGGTCTCGACGATCAGCTGGCGCACGCGGCCCGGCGCCGACGGGATCGCGATCAGCACCTCGTCCGGCTTGTTGTCACGCAGCAGGTGCGCGAGCTCGTCGGTCGTCCCGAGCACGCGCACGCCGTGGATCCGGTCGCCGCGCTTGCGCGGATCGTCGTCGACGAAACCGATCGGCGTGTAGTGCAGCTGCCGGTTGCGCTGCATCTCGCGCACCATCAACTGGCCCGCATCGCCGGCGCCGATGATCAGCACCTCTTTGCCGTGCGCAACGAGACCGGCGGCCGGCCGCTCGATCAGCGTGCGCGCGAGCAGGCGTGTGCCGGCGACGAACGCGAGCAGCAACAAGAAGTCGAGTGCCGCGATGCTGCGCGGAAGGCGCGACGTGATCGCGGGCGGGAACGCGTAGAGGATGAGATATGTCAGCGCCGACGCGACGGTGACGCCGCGCGCAGCGCTCCACATGTCGCGTGTCGACACGTAGCGCCACCAGCGGTTGTAGAAGCCGAAGAGGACGAACACCGACAGCTTGATCGCGACGACCATCGCCACCACCTGCCAGTCGAGCAGGTGCCGGTAAAACACCGGCGTCGACTTGTCGAAGCGGAGGAAGAACGTCAACCGCCACGCAGCGACGATCAGGACCGCATCGAAGGCGAGCTGCCAGACCCGGTGTCTGTTGACCGGGAGGCGGATCACGAAGCGACGAGTTCCGAGGTGCGCTTCAGGACGGAGACGACTTCCGCCTGTTGCTCCTCGGTGATCCCGGCCCACAACGGCAGGCAGAGATTCTCGCGCGACGCCTTCTCCGTCTCCGGGAAGTCGCCCTCGGAGTAGCCGAGGTAGCGCAGCGCGGGCTGCAG
>JANMWB010000088.1:0-9048 GCA_031393705.1 Thermoleophilia bacterium
GGCGTGCAGCGAGCCTGCACCGACAAGCGGGTGCCGCCGGCCCGACTGCAGCCGCAGGTCGAGCTTCTCGAGCGCGACGAGAACGTGCCCCATCTTCGCGATCGCATCGACGCCGAGGTCCGGCCGAGAGCCGTGCGCCGCCACCCCGTGTGTCTCGATCTCGAAGCCGGCGAACCCGCGGTGAGCGATCGCCACCTGAAGCTCAGTGGGCTCGCAGACGATCGCTGCATCCGCGCTGACGCGTTCGAGGACGGCTTCGGTGCCGAGCGAGGCGACCTCCTCGTCGGCGACTGCGGTCAGGATCACGTCGCCGGCCAGGCCGAGCGCCGCGGCGTCGGCGACCGCGAGCATCGCCGCCGCGAGCGCGCCTTTCATGTCGTAGGAGCCGCGCCCGTAGAGCCGTCCGTTCGCCACGCGTGCATCGAACGGCGCCGCCATGGCCGCGGTGCCGACAGTGTCGAGATGCGCATTCAGCAGCAGCGCCCGGCCGCCTCCGGTCCCGCGCGCAACGCCGATCACCGACGGGCGCCCTGGGACGGGCTCGACGACCTCGACGTCGAGCCCGGCACGCGCGAGCCACGCTGCGACGAAGTCCGCGATCTCCGCCTCACCGGCCGCGCCGGCAATCAGGGCGGGGTTGACCGAGTCGATTCGAACGAGCGCCGCCGCCAGGTCGGCGACTTCACTCACGCGAGTTCACTCACAACAGGGCAAGGATGCGTGCGGCGAGCACGGCGGCGTTCTTCGCGTTGTCGACGCCGACCGTCGCGACGGGGACGCCCGGCGGCATCTGCACGATCGAGAGCAGCGCGTCGAGGCCGTCGAGCACCGACATCGACGAGCGCAGCGGCACGCCGATCACCGGTAGCTCCGTGTGTGCGGCAACGACGCCGGGCAGCGCCGCCGCGAGGCCCGCACCGCAGATCAGGACCTTCAGCCCGCGCTGTGCAGCGCTCTTCGCGTACTCCGCTACCGCATCTGGCATCCGGTGAGCGGAGCGGACTTCGAACTCCCAGCCGATCGAGCGAGCATCGAGCTCGTCCATCGCGGCCTGCATGCGAGTGCGATCGGACTCGGAGCCGACGAGGATGCCGACGACGGCGTCAGACACGCGCGATGTCGCGCCGGTACTGCACGCCGTCGAAGGAGATGAGATCGACCGCCGCATACGCCCGGTCGCGGGCGTCGCTGACGGTGGGGCCGGTTCCGGTCACGGAGAGGATTCTGCCTCCGTTCGTGACCATCGTGCCGTTTCGTACCGCCGTGCCCCCGTGGAAGACGAGCGCACCGACGGCTTCGGCCGCGGCGATTCCCTCGATCTCGGCGCCCGCGAAGTCGCTGCGCGCGGGGTAGTCGGGCGCAGCGAGCACGACGGTGACCGCAGCGTCGTCACCGAGTCGCGCCGACGAGCCCGAGAGATCACCGATGGCGCAGGCGTAGAGGAGCTGCAGCAGATCGCCCTCGAGCCGAGGCATCAGCACCTGGGTCTCGGGGTCGCCGAAGCGGGCGTTGAACTCGAGCACCTTCGGACCATCTTCCGTGATCATCAGCCCTGCGAAGAGAACGCCGATGAACGGCGAGGCTCGGCGCGCGAGTTCGTCGACGACCGGCTGGTGGATCGTCGCAACGAGCTCCTCGGCTCCCTCGAACCACGGCACAGGTGAGTACGCGCCCATGCCGCCGGTATTCGGGCCGGTGTCGCCGTCACCGATGCGCTTGAAGTCCTGCGCTGCGCCGAAGGGCAGCACGCGCCGGCCGTCCGTGAGCGCAAACAGCGACACCTCCTCGCCCTCGAGCAGCTCCTCGATCACGAAGTCACCGCCGAATGCGGTGACGGCCTGCAGCGCATCGTCGAGCTCCTCCGCGGTGTGGCAGACGAAAACGCCCTTGCCCGAAGCGAGGCCGTCCGCTTTGACGACGCATGGAGCCCGCGCGATGGAGAGCGTCTCCGCAATCGGTACGCCGGCCGCGCGCATCACGTCCTTCGCGAACGACTTCGAACCCTCGATGCGGGCCGCGTCTGCGCTCGGGCCGAACACCGGGATGCCATTCACACGAAGCTCGTCTGCGACCCCGGCCACGAGCGGGCCCTCGGGCCCGACCACCACGAGGTCGGCGCCGATCGTCACCGCCAGGCTGAGCAGCCCCTCGGCGTCATCCGGGCGAACAGGGTGGCAACGCCCGATCGCGGCGATTCCAGGGTTGCCCGGCGCCGCGTGGAGCTCGGTCAGGCCGGGACTCTGCGCGAGGCGCCACGCAAGTGCGTGCTCACGCGCACCGGAGCCGACGACCACAACTTGCACCGGGCGAGTGTACTTCCGGTGTTTGACGATCGCCCACGCGAGAACAGA
Source organism: Thermoleophilia bacterium (assembly GCA_031393705.1). Classification (GTDB taxonomy): domain Bacteria; phylum Actinomycetota; class Thermoleophilia; order Gaiellales; family Gaiellaceae; genus PALSA-600. The sequence goes on from JANMWB010000088.1 coordinate 2,352, forward strand.
TACCCCATGCAGGAGCCCGGCGCCGACGAGCACATCTGGATCAGTGAGTGGGAGCAGCTCTCGCCGCTCCTCGATGAATCACCGGTCGAAGCGATCCCCGAAGTGCACAGGCTGATCACGGAGATGATGGCGGCGCGGGGCTTCGAACTGGAGGAGTCGGAGGGCGAGGAGCTGAGGGCGCCGGAGATCACACGGGCCTACATCGCGGCGCGTGAGGTCAAGGACGAAATCGAGTCGGGAGACTCATTCGATCTCGGCGACGTTCCGGGCGCCGTCGAGGCCTATCGCGAGCTCTACCAAGAGCTGATCGACTACGGCCCCGCTGCAGACGCCTCCGCCTGACGGATACTTGGGCGGTGAAGGCGCCGCCCTATTCGACTGCGAAGGTCGACGTCGTCCGGGTGCCGGACGGCGAAACACACGATGTCGTTGCCGTCGAGGAGCCGCTCGAAATCCGGATCAACGGTGTCCCCGTGGCGGTGACGATGCGCACGCCGGGGCACGACGAGGAGCTTGCGCTCGGCTTTGCGCTCTCCGAAGGCTTGCGGCCCAGGTCGGCCCGCCTGCCCGACGACCTCGCCGCGAACATCGTCGAGCTCGATGCGCCCGGGTTCGATCCCGGCCGGCTCGCGCGCAGCTTTTACACGTCGTCGTCGTGCGGCGTCTGCGGCAAGGGCGCGCTCGAAGCGGTCGCGGTCGAGGCTCCCGGCATCGAGAGCACTCTCGCGGTCTCCGCGGAGCTGATTGCGGTGCTGCCCGACCGGCTGCGCGCGGCGCAGCCCGCATTCGAGGCGACGGGCGGCATCCACGCGACCGGGTTGTTCGACGAGCACGGCGAGCTGCTCTGTCTGCGCGAGGACGTCGGCCGTCACAACGCGCTTGACAAGGTGATCGGCTGGGCCTTTCGTGCCGGACTGCTGCCGCTCGAGCGTTCCGTCCTCTGTGTCAGCGGGCGGTTGTCCTTTGAACTGGTGCAAAAGGCTGCGGTGGCCGGTTGCCCGCTGCTCGTTGCCGTCGGCGCGCCGTCGTCGCTCGCGATTGAGCTGGCACGGGATCGCGGGGTGACGCTCTGCGGGTTCGTCCGCGGCGGCCGGCTGAACGTCTACACGGAACCGTGGCGCGTCGAGCGCTGACCGGCGTCGTTCTCGTCGGCGGCGCGAGCAGCCGGTTCGGTTCGCCGAAGGCGCTCGCTCAGCTCGACGGCGAAACGTTCGTCGACCGCGCGCGGCGCATCCTCGGTGAGGCATGCGACGAGGTGCTCGTCGTCGGCAAGGCAGGCGAGCTCCCTTTCGACGTGATCGATGACGGGTCAGACGTGCGCGCACCGATCGCCGGTGTAGTCGCCGGGCTGCGCGCCGCCGCGAACGATGTGGTGGTCTTCTTGCCGGTCGACTGCCCCCGCGTCACTCCGGACGTTGTGCGTGCGCTCGGCAACGCGTGCCGCGATGCCGCCGTCCCACAGACGGGGCCCCTCCCGGGCGCATGGGCCAAGAGCGCACTGCCGGTCCTCGAACACCGCCTCGCGAACGGCCCGTTCGCTCTTTACCGCGCCTACGAGGACCTGGACGTTGCGCACGTGGAGATCGACCCGCAACTCCTCGCGGATGTCGACACCCCGACCGAGCTCGAGAACCTCTGACCTGCGGATCGTTTGTTGCACTTCTGTGACGTCGTTTGGCGGCGTGGCACGGCTCTCGGGGAGCGGTCGGATTGGGTCAGTCGCCCCGGGCTTCGGGCTCTTGTTCAAGTCGCTTGCGCTCGTCGGCTTGCTGTTGCCAGCGCTGCTCGTCGGGGTCGTTCTTTGCGCCGCGGAGGACGACGATCGTGATCGCGAGCGCGGCAGCGACCGGGACGAAGATCGAGAGCGCGACGATCACCTGCGTCCAGCCGCTCGCCGTGTAGGCGAGCAGCATCAGAAGGAATCGATCATCTAAGCGAGCACGCGTTCGCGCGCGGCGCCGACGCCGACCAACTCGATCGGCACATCGAGGGCGCGCGAGACGTATTCGACGTACTCGCGCGCCGCCTTCGGGAGGTCGTTGACCGACGTCGCGTCATCGAGCGGCTGGTTCCAGCCCGGCAGGACTTCCCACACCGGCTCGGCGTGATGGAAGTCCGACTGGTGCGCGGGGAAGTGCTCGGTCTCCGAACCGTCGCGCTGCTTGTAGCGGATGCACACCGGCAGTTCGGCGAACGCGGAGAGCACATCAAGCTTCGTCAACGCGAGCGATGTCATCCCGTTGACGCGCACCGCGTAGCGCAACGCGACAAGGTCGAGCCAGCCGCAGCGCCGAATGCGCCCTGTCACGGTGCCGAACTCTCCGCCGAGATCGCGCAGTTTCTCCTGGTTTGACCCGACGATTTCCGACGGGAACGGTCCTTCGCCGACACGCGTCACGTACGCCTTCGAGATCCCGAGCACACGGTCGATGCGCGTCGGGCCGATACCGATCCCGGTGGGCGCGCCCGAGGCGATCGGGTTCGACGACGTGACGAACGGATACGTGCCGTGATCGAGATCGAGCATCGTTGCCTGGGCACCTTCGAAGAGCACGTCCTTGTCGGCGTCGAGCGCCTCACTGACGAGCAGCGACACGTCGCCAACGAACGGCGCCAGGCGCTCGGCGAAGCCGGCGAACTGCGCCCAGATCTCCTCGAGGTCGAACGGCTCCGCCTCGTAGATCCGCTGGAGCCAAAGGTTCTTCTCTGCGAGCGCGACTTCGATCTTCTGGCGCAGGATCTTCGGGTCGAGCACGTCCTGCACGCGGATCCCGATGCGCGACGCCTTGTCGGCGTACGCAGGACCGATACCGCGACGCGTCGTGCCGATCTGCAGGTTGCCGAGTCGCCGCTCCGACGCCTGGTCGATCGTCAGGTGCCACGGCATGATCAGGTGCGCGTTGCCGGAGAGCACGACGATCGACGGGTCGATGCCACGCTCCTTCAGCAGGTCGACCTCGTCGAGGAACACCTGTGCGTCGACCACGCACCCGGCGCCGATCATCGACTGTGTGCCCGAGACGACGCCGCTCGGCATCTGGCGCAGCTTCCACGTCTCGCCGTCGACGACAATTGTGTGCCCGGCGTTGGGGCCGCCTTGATAGCGGCACACGACGTCCGATTGCTGGGCGAGCAGGTCGACGATCTTGCCCTTGCCTTCGTCACCCCACTGCGCGCCGACCACTACGGTCGAGGGCACTTCGCCAACTCTAGCGGGCCAGGCTGTCGGCCCCCGCGATCGCACGCACAGCGAGTGCCGCAAGGAGCGCCAGGACGAAAGCCGTCGGTGGGCCCGTCACCCAGCCGCGCACGATGCTCAGCAGGTTTCGTGTCTTGACTGCATGGCGGCCGCGCGCGCTGCCGGCGCCGGCCATCGCCCCGACGAGCGCCTGGTTCATCGACGTGAAGTAGCCGAACGAGACGGCGATCAGGATCACGAGCGCCTGCACGAGCTGCGCGGTGGTCGCCGTCACGCGGTCGACCTCAACAATGTCGAACGCGACGCGGTCGAGCAGCCCGCGGCCGGTGATCAGCACGCCGAGTGCGATCCCGACGCCGCAGAGCAGCCCGGCGCCCCGTGCGCTCAGCACGTTCGGGCCGACGAGCGCGCCACTCGCCAGGGCGACGTCGTTCGCGCCCATCGCGAACGACGCGAGGCAGCCGACGAGCACGAGCCCGGCGCCGACACGCTGGACCGAGCCGAGCGCCTTGCTGCCGAGAAAGCCAATCACCGCCGCGGCCGGCGGCGCAGCGACCCAGATCAGCGCGAGCGTCCCGATCGTGTACCAGTGCACGCCGACGGACGAGGCGACCGCGGTACCGACGACGGAGCCGACGAGGATCTGGATCGTCGAGGTGGGGATCCGGATGCGGTTGTAGATCGCCGTCACACCGAACGCGACGGAGATCACGACGACCTCGCCGAGCCGCGTCGGAGTTGCATCGATCAATTTGCGTCCGACCGTCGCCGCGACTTTGCCGCTCGCGAGCCACGCGCCGATCAATGCGAGCGGCGCCATCAGTAGGAGCGCACGGCGCGCGGAGATCGCCCCGAGCGCATACGGCATTCCCATGCAGGCCCCGGTGTAGTGCGAGCCGATCGACCAGGCGAACGCGAATGCGAGCGCGACGAGCAGAATCGTCAGGGGAGTTCCCTAGACCGCGCGGGCGAGCGGACGCACGATCCGCCGCACCACGATGCGGTGGCCACGCTGGCACGTCGTGAACCCGACGTCGGCCTCGGGGCGCAGCGTCCCGTGCACGACGCAGCTGTCAACGGCCAGCGACTCGCGGATCGCCAGGCATGCCTCGCACGGTTCATCGAAGGACGTCGCCTCTGCGCCGAGCCAGACGTGCTGCCGCTCGATCATGCGATCTGCAGTTGCCGGCCGTCGGGACGTTCAAGCGCAGGCGGCCGTTCGACCCGCCGCAGGACGAGCTCGTGCCCGGCGTCGCAGCGCACGACCGTCACAGCCGCATCCGGCGCGACCGATCCTCGGACGCTCGCACTCGAAAGCGCGTCCGCGAAGAGCGCGCCCGACAGGCGTGCGGCCTCCAGGCAGGGCTCGCACAAGCATGAGAACGCCGTGGCCGAGGGGGAGAGCCAGACGACGGTGTTCTTGGCCGGCGCTGTTGAGCCGACGCCGGCGCTCATGCGACAGCCGCCAGGTCGGCGAACTTCGCGTACCGCTTCTGGAACGCGAGCTTGATGCCATCGGTCGCGCCGTTGCGGTGCTTGGCGAGGATGACCTCGGCGATGCCCGCCGAGTCGGTCTCCTCCGGGTTGTAGTACTCGTCGCGGTAGACGAACATCACGAGGTCAGCGTCCTGCTCGATCGAGCCCGACTCGCGCAGGTCGGAGAGGATCGGACGCTTGTCGTGGCGTTGCTCGACGGCGCGCGAGAGCTGCGAGAGCGCGATGATCGGCACGTCGAGGTCGCGGGCCAGGACTTTGAGTGAGCGGGAAATCTGCGACACCTCCTGCACGCGGTTCTCGGCAGAGGTGCCGCTCGTCATCAGCTGCAGGTAGTCGATGATCACGAGCCCGAGATCCGGCTGCCGCATCTTCAGCCGGCGCAGCTTCGAGCGGATCTCCATCATCGTGATCGAGGCCGTGTCGTCGACGTAGATGGGCGCCTTCGCCAGCTTGTCGCACGCGGCGGTGAGCCGCGGCCAGTCGTCCACGGCGAGCTTGCCGGTGCGTAGACGCTGCGACTCGACCTTGCCCTCCGAGCACATCAGGCGCTGCGTCACTTCCGACTTCGACATCTCGAGCGTGAACAGCGCAACCGGCTTCTCGTGCCGCACCGCGACGTTCGCCGCCATGCCGAGCGCGAGCGCCGACTTGCCCATCGATGGGCGCGCCGCGACGATGATCAGGTTGCCCGGCTGGAACCCGGCGGTCAGCCGGTCGAGCTCGCGGAAGCCGGACGCAGTGCCGGTGATGTCGCTGCCGGCCTCGTAGAGCTTGGTGATCGTCTCGAACGACTCCTTGAGCAGTTCGTCGATGTGCGCGAACTCCGTCGAGACGCGCTGCTGCGACAGGTCGAAAACGATCGACTCCGCGCGGTCGACGAGCTCGACGGTCTCACCGGGACGGTCGAAGCCGAGACGCGCAATGTCGTTGCCGGCGCGGATCAGCCCGCGCAACGTCGACATGTCGCTGACGATGCGCGCGTAGTGCGCGGCGTTCGACGCTGCGGGGACGAGTGCGGCGAGCTCGTGCACACGCTCCGCGCCGCCCGCTCCGTCCAAGGTCGAGGTGCGATCGAGCTCGTCGACGACGGTGATCGCGTCGACCGGCTCGCCCTTCGCATACAGCGAGAGGATCGCCTTGAAGACGTGGCCGTGGCTCTCCCGGTAGAAGTCCGACGGGCCCAGGTTCGTCGACTCGGTGACCGCGCCGATCGCAAGCGGCGAGAGCATCATCGCGCCGAGCACGGACTCTTCGGCATCCAGGTTCTGCGGCGGGACCGGGGCGTTCGAAAGTGCCTGGGCTGGGGCGGCCATCTGCTCGGTAGTAGACCCGGCTTTGCCCGCCCCTGAAAGGGTGTGGATAGCTTGCTTACGAGTATCGAAGACGTCGTCTATGCAGGCATTATAGAACACCTGTTCGCCTCACGATAGTGGACGAAATGGACGCTCTTTGCGACAACTTTGGCGCAAGTTCCACAGGTGTGAAACGCCTGTGGACAGAAACGGGGACACTCGTCCACAGGCCCGTGGAGAGCCTGTGGACGAACGTTCAGTAAAGAGGCGCTTAGGAAGGTTCTTCGACGGACGCGCGATCGGCGTCGGCGTCGTCAGCGGCGGCCTCGGAGGCGGGCTCCTCGGCGGCAGCGGCTGCTTCCTCGGCGACGATCTGGGCCTCGATCACGGCCTCGGCAGCCTTGTGCTCGGCGGCTGCGGCAGCCTCCACGGCCGCGGCCTCGACCCGCTCGGCCTCCGCGAGCGCGAGCAGCTCTTCCTCGGGAGGAAGCTCCTGGCCCTCGGGCGCCACGGAGACCTTCAGCTCGACGACGACGTCGGTGAAGATCTCGAATGAGACGCGGTAGCGGCCGATCCGCTTGATCGTGCTCATGTCGAGCTTGCGGCGGTCGACGCGGAGCTTCTCCTGCTCCCACAGCCGGTCGGCGACGTTCGTCGCAGTGACCGAGCCGAACAGCGCGCCCGTCGGTCCGGCGTTCACGTCGAAGCG
>JANMWB010000125.1:0-6556 GCA_031393705.1 Thermoleophilia bacterium
TCGCGCGTGGTGACGCCCGGCTGGATGTGCTCCTCGAGAAGCGCAAGCGTGTCGGCGACGACCCCACCGGCACGCGCCATCGTCTCGATCTCACTCTGCGACTTCCGAATGATCATCGTTGCCTACTCGGCTCCGCCGAGCCTACGCCGGCCACCAGCTCCAGGGCATCGGAGATCTCGCGCCAGACCTCTTCAACGATGCGCGCGGCGTGCAGCGGCACGAGCTTGCCGGTCGCGCGATAGTGCTCGACGATCGGCTCCGTCTCGCGGTGATAGGTCTCCAGGCGCTTCGCGATCACGTCAGGCGTGTCGTCAACGCGGTTCTCGAGCTTGGCGCGACTCAGCGCGCGCTCGATGCCGACCTCGTCCGGCACATCGAAGAAAAGGATCGCATCGAGCCCCCGGCCGATGGCGCCGAGCATCTCGTCGAGCGCCTCGGCCTGCACGGTGTTACGTGGAAAGCCGTCGAGCACGAAGCCGTCCCTTGCGTCCGGCTGGCTCAACCGCTCCCTGATCATGGCGACCGTCAGTTCATCGGGAACGAGAATGCCCTGGGCGAGCAGCGGCTCCACTTGCTTGCCGAGCTCGGTGCCGTCGGCGATCGCGCCGCGGAACATGTCGCCCGTCGAGACGTGCGGAATGCCGTACTCCTCGGAGATGCGCTTCGCCTGGGTCCCCTTCCCCGCCCCCTGCGGGCCCAGGACGAGGAGGTTCACCGCAGAAAGCCCTCGTAGGAGCGCATCATCATCTGCGACTCCATCTGGCGCATCGTGTCGAGCGCGACGCCGACGACGATCAGCACCGAGGTGCCGCCGAGCGCGCGGCCGGTTGCCTGCGAGAAGCCGAACTCCTTGATCGCGATCGACGGGAGCACGGCAATCGCAGCCAGGAAGAGTGACCCGGGCAGCGTCAGTCGCGTCAGCACGCGGTCGAGGTATTGCGCGGTCGGCGGGCCCGGACGGATGCCGGGGATGTAGCCGCCGTTCTTGCGCAGGTTGTCGGCCTGGTCGACCGGGTTGAACTGAACCGCGGTGTAGAAGTAGGTGAAGATGATGATCAGCGCAGCCTCGACGCCGAGGTACGTCCATGACGCCGGCGAGAAGTACTGGTTGATGAACGTCTGCGCGCCCGGCGCAAACGAGCCGATCGTCTGCGGGAGCGCAAGTAGCGCGGCCGCGAAGATCACCGGGATGACGCCTGCCATGTTCACGCGCAGCGGCATGTAGGTCGAGCCACCTGCCGTCTGACGGCGCCCGACCATCCGCTTCGCGTACTGGATCGGAATGCGGCGCTGGCCCTCCTGCACGAAGACGACCGACACGACAACGCCGATTGCGACGAGCGGGAAGAAGAGCTTCTCGATCGGGCCACCGTTCAGGTACGCGTTGATGCCTGCCGGCGCGGACGTGAGGATCGAGGCGAAGATCAGCAGCGAGATCCCGTTGCCGATGCCGCGCTTCGTGATCAGCTCGCCCATGTACATCAGGAGCGTCGTGCCGGCGGTCAGCGTGACGATGATCAGCACGAGCCGTCCGGGGTTTGCGGGCAGTGCGCCCTGCTGGTGGAAGAGGTACGCATACCCCGCGGCCTGCGCCGCGGCGAGGATGACGGTCAGGTAGCGCGTGTATTGGTTGATCTTCGCGTAGCCGGACTCACCCTCCTTCTGCAGCTGCTCGAGCGACGGGATGACCACCGTCATGAGCTGCAGGATGATCGACGCCGTGACGTACGGCATGATCCCAAGCGCGAAAATCGAGAACCGCGAGAGCGCGGAGCCCGAGAAGAGGTTGAGCAGGCCAAGCAGCGAGCCGCCGCGGCCGTTGAAGAAGTTCTGGATTTGCGCCGAGTCGACACCCGGTGCGGGCATCCACGAACCGAGCCGGTACGCAGCCAGGACGGCTGCGGTAAACAGGAGCCGGCGCCGTAGCTCCGGGACCCGCCAGGCGTTGGCGAGCCACGAGAACAACTCTTACTCCCCGCCTTCTTCTGTCTGCTCGGTGGGCTCGGCTGCGGGCTCCGGCGTATCGCCGTCCTTCGCAGAAACGCGGCCCTCCGGGCGGCGCTTCATGTTCTTCTGCTTGCGCACCTTGGGCTCCTTGAGCAGCGTCAGCGTGCCGCCGGAGGCCTCGACCTTCTCACGCGCGGTCGCCGAGGCGCCGTGCACGGTGATCGAGAGCTTCTTCGTCAACTCGCCGACTCCAAGCAACTTGACGTCCTTGCGGATCGAGCGGATCAGGCCCTTCGCCTTCAGCGACTCGGGTGTGACCTCCTCGCCGACTTCGAAGCGGGCTTCGAGGTCGCGCAGGTTGACCGGCTGCGTGTACGTCCGGAACGGGCCGACCGGCATTGCGTCGGCAGAGGTGTTACCGCGCAGCTTGGCGGTGCGCATGTAGAGCGGCATCTGGCCGCCCTCGAAACCGGCGCGCATTGCGTGCGAGCCCGAGCGCGACTTCTGGCCCTTGATCCCACGGCCGGAGTAGCGCCCCTTGCCCGAGCCCATGCCGCGGCCCACGCGCTTGCGGTCCTTGCGCGGCTGCGCAGGCTTCAGGTTGGACAGATTCAGATCGCCGGCCATTTAGCTCTTCTCCTCGACTTGCACGAGATGACGCACCTTCCGCAGCATGCCTGCAAGCACCGGGGAGTCGTCGATCTCATTGGTCTTGCCGATCCGGCCCAGGCCGAGCGCCCGCAGTGTGCCGCGGTGACGCTCGGACTGGCCGATCTGGCTACGAACTTGCGTCAGCTTCAGCTTCGCCACTCGAGGTCACCTCCTCGACTACTTCGACCGGCTCGGCCGGCCTCTTGTACGGGAGCACTTCGTGGATCTGCTTGCCGCGCGCCTTGGCGACTTCCTCCGGGCGGCGCAGCTGACGGAGCGCCTGCTCCGCTGCCTTGAGCATGTTGATCGGGTTCGTCGTGCCGAGCGACTTCGCGAGCACGTCGCGGATGCCGCCGAGCTCGAGCACCGCGCGCACACCGCCGCCGGCGATCACGCCGGTACCCGGCGAGGCCGGGCGCAGCAGGACGCGCGCTGCGTCGAAGCGGCCGAGCGACTCGTGCGTGATCGTCTGACCGTGCTTCGGCACGGTGAAGAGGTTCTTCCGCGCGTCGTCGACTGCCTTGGAGATCGCGAGCGGAACCTCACGTGCCTTGCCGTAGCCGACGCCGACGCGATCGACCTCGTCGCCGACGACGACGAGCGCCGTGAACGAGAACCGGCGACCACCCTTGACGACCTTCGCGACGCGGTTGATCTCGACCACGCGCTCCTTGAGCTCTCTGGTCTCGTTGACGTCGGTGGCCATTAGAAGCTCAGTCCTCCTTCGCGCGCGCTTTCGGCGAGCGCCTTGACACGACCGTGGTACAGGTAACCGCCGCGATCAAAGACGACGCGTTCGACGCCTGTCTTCTTCGCAGCAGCAGCGAGCCGCTTGCCGACTTCGGCAGCCTGCTCAGTCTTGTCGCCCTTGAACGAGGCGGGCAATTCCTTCCACGACGCTGACGCGACCGTACGGCCGGCGTCGTCGTCGACGAGTTGCGCGAAGATGCCGCGGTTCGAGCGGAAGACGTAGAGACGCGGACGATCCGCGCTGCCGCGCACCTTGCCGCGCACCCGACGATGACGGCGCAGACGCGACTCGCGTGTAGTGATCTTCGCCATTATGCGCGCTTACCAACCTTCCTACGGACGTGCTCGCCCTCGTAACGAATGCCCTTGCCCTTGTACGGCTCCGGGGGGCGAACCTTGCGAATCTCTGCGGCCGTCTGGCCGACCATCTGCTTGTCGATGCCGCGCACGACCACTTGCGTCGGAACCGGCACCTCGAACTCGATGCCCTGGCGCGGCTTGATCTTGACGGAATGCGAGTACCCCACCTGCAACTCCAGGTCGGTGCCCGAGAGCGCAGCGCGATAGCCGACGCCCTGGATCTCGAGCTTCTTTTCGTAGCCGTTTGTGACGCCCTCGACCATGTTCGCGATCAGCGTGCGCGTCAGGCCGTGCAGCGCACGATCCTCGCCGCGCTCGGTCGGGCGGGTCACGGTGACCGTCCCTTCCTCCTGCGCGATCTGCATGCGCTGCGGGACTTCCTGGCGCAACTCGCCCTTCGGCCCGGAGACCGTGACGCGGCCAGGGTCCAACGAGACGATGACGCCTGCGGGCACTTCGATGGGCTTTTTACCGATACGACTCATTGCTTCACCAGACGTAGCAAATGACTTCGCCGCCGATGCCTTCGATCTCGGCGGTGCGGCTCGTGATGACGCCGCGCGATGTGGACATGATCGCGATCCCCATGCCGCCCAGAACCCGCTGGCGGCGATCCTTGCCGGCGTAAATCCGACGGCCGGGCTTCGAGACGCGCTTGAGCCCCGAGAGCACGCGCTCGCGGCCGCGTCCGTACTTGAGCTCCACGACGAGCGTCGGGTGCGTGCCTGCTTCCGAGACATGGTAGTCGCGGATGTAGCCCTCCTCCTTGAGGATGCGGGCAATCTCGACCTTCAGCTTCGAGTTCGGCATCTCCGCGCGATCGTGCAGCGCCTTGTTGGCGTTGCGGATGCGCGTGAGCATGTCGGCGACGGGATCAGTGAGCATCGTTTCGTTCCTCCTACCAGGAGCTCTTGGTCATGCCGGGGATGACGCCCTCGTGGGCGAGTTCCCGCAGGCAGATACGACAGAGCCCGAACTTCTTGAAGACGGCACGCGGACGGCCGCAACGATTGCAGCGCGTGTAGTTGCGCACCTTGTACTTCGCAGGCCTTGCAGCCTTAACGACAAGCGACTTCTTCGCCACTACCTGTCCCCTCCATCTGCCGCCGCGAACGGCATGCCCAGCGCTTTGAGCAGCGCGCGAGCCTGATCGTCGTCCTTCGCGGTGGTCGTGAGCGCGACATCGAGGCCGCGGATCTGGTTGACGCTGTCGTAGTCGATCTCGGGAAAGATGATCTGCTCGCGAATGCCCAGCGAGTAGTTGCCGCGGCCGTCGAACGAGTCCGGGCTCAGTCCGCGGAAGTCGCGGATGCGCGGCAGTGCGATCGAGATCAAGCGGTCGAGGAACTCCCACATCCGGTCGCCGCGCAGCGTGACCTTCACGCCGATCGGCATCCCCTCGCGGATCTTGAACTGCGCGATCGACTTCGTCGCGCGGCGCACCTGGGCGCGCTGCCCGGCGATGATCGTCAGCTCCTCGAGTGCCTGGTCGATCTGCTTCGCATCGGTCTTGCCCTCGCCGACGCCCATGTTGAGCGTGATCTTGGCGACGGTCGGCGACTGCATGATCGACGACAGCTCGAGTTGCTCCTGCAGTTGGCCACGAAGCTCGTCGTTGTAGCGCGTCTTCAGGCGCGGGGCATAGGTCTCGGTTGTAGTAGCCATTACTTGTCGATCTCCTGACCGCAGCCTTCGCGCTTGCAGACGCGGATCTTGACGCGCTCGCCCTTGATGTCCTTGAACACGTAGCCGATGCGGGTCGGCAACTTGCACGTCGGGCAGACGAGCATCACGTTCGACACCGACACCGCCATGGGGCGGTCGATGATCCCGCCCGGCGCGATCTGCGTGCCGCCCATGCGGTTGGCGTCGCGGATCGGGCGCGGCTTCTGGTGCTTCTTCATCATGTTGAGGTTCTCGACGATGACCTTCCCGTCGCGCGGGCGTGCGTCGACCACCCGTCCCTGCTTTCCGCGGTCCTTGCCGGAGAGCATGTGGACGGTGTCGCCCTTTTTGATTTTCATTGCTGTAGCCATGTCTTAGAGCACCTCTGGAGCCAAGCTCACGATCTTCATGAAGTTCTTCTCGCGCAACTCACGGGCAACCGGCCCGAAGATGCGCGTTCCGCGCGGATTGCGTGCTGCATCGATGATCACTGCCGCGTTCTCGTCGAACGAGATCAGTGTTCCGTCGTCGCGGCCGTAGGGCTTCTTCGTCCGCACGACGACGGCCTTCACCACTTCGCCCTTCTTGACCGTGCCCTGCGGGGCAGCAGCCTTGACGGTCGCAGTGATGATGTCGCCGACACGCGCGTAGCGACGACGTGAGCCGCCCGCGACGCGGATGCAGAGTAGCTCACGCGCGCCCGTGTTGTCTGCCACCTTGAGACGTGTTTCCTGTTGGATCATTAGCGCGCCCTCTCCACGATCTCGGCGAGACGCCAGCGCTTCGTCTTGCTGAGCGGGCGCGACTCGACGATGCGAACGGTGTCGCCGATCCCGGCGGTGTTGGCCTCGTCGTGCGCATGGAACTTCGCCGTCCGGCGGATGACCTTCTTGTACTTCGGATGGCTCTTGATCACGTCGACCTTGACGATGATCGTCTTGTCACCCTTGTCGGAGACGACAACGCCGCGGCGCTCTTGGCGCCGGCCAAGCTCGGACTCCGGCTTCTCGGTGCGCGTGATCGGCTTCCGGGTCGCGGGCTTCTCGCGCACCACCTTGGTGCGGGTGCGGCGAGCAGAGCGCGGGACGTGCTTCTCCGAGCGCTTCCGCTTGACAGGTGCGGCGGGAGCAACCGCCTCCTCGGCCGCGGGCTCCTCCGGTGCAGCCTCCTCCGGTGCAGCCTC
>JANMWB010000193.1:0-2248 GCA_031393705.1 Thermoleophilia bacterium
CTCCTGACCCCAGCGCGATCGCTAACGCGAGCGCAAGCGTTACGAGGACGAAGAGCATTGACGCGCGTGCGGCCAGCCCGACTGCGCAGGCGACAACTACGCAGGCGACAAGTTGACGTGACCAGTGGCGCCGGACGAGGATCGTCGTTGCCGAAGCCACCGCGAGCCCAGACGCGAGCAGATTGAGGTTCTCCGGATGCAGCATCGCCTCCGTCTTCGAGACGACCGGCAGAAACGCAAAGAACCCGACGCTCGCAGCCCACACCCACGGTCGCTGCGGCGCGACGACGCGCGCGAGCCACAGCACGCACAGCGCGGTCAGGAAGACGAGCAGCACGTTGAGGATCTGCGCTCCCCGGTACGACGCCTCCGGGAAGCCGGGATACGTGCTCGTGTCGTGCCACGACGTGAACTCGTTGCCGAGGCGTGCCGCGATGCCCGCGAGGACGTAGTACGCAGGCGGTTGGTTTGCCTCGCCCGACTGGTCGGGCCGCGGGATGTGGTGCTGGTCGAACAGGACGTGGATGTACGCCGCGTTCGGCTGCGCGTCGTAGCCGAGTGAAAGCGGGTACTTCGCCGCGTTCCACGCCCCGACGTACAGGATCGCGCCCAGCGAGAGCACGATCGTCAGCCGGGCGAAGAAGAGGTTAGGCGGGCCGAGGAACTCGACGCCGGTACGGCGTCGCAGCCAGGCGGGCCAGTGGGATTCCGCGGCGCTCACCGCGCCGCAGGCTACAGCGCGGACGCTACGAGACTGTGAAGGAGACCGGCGTCGAGCCTGAATCGGCCGCCAGCGTCACGACGAGGTTCATGACGCCCATGCCGGTGTCGCGTGCTGCCCGGAGGACGATGTTGCCCGAGGGGGTGCTCACGGCCGTCGGCAGCGTGCACGTGGAGTTCGCCGCGCACCGGCCGGTGATGCCGACGACCCGGACCGGGCTCGCCGAGTTGACCTTCAGCGTCCAGCCGTTGCCGTTGCCACGGCCGTCCGCGATCGTCACCGGAACCTGCGTCGTGCCTGCGACGGTGGCCGGCGCTGCCTTCACGGCGAGCTTGCCGGGGACGAAGGTCAGCTTGACGATGATCGTGCCCGCGCCTGCAGGCGCCGCCAGGAGAAGGGCGCCAAGAGCCGTGATCAGGATGCGCCGCAGCACTAGACGCATACTGTTTTCCTACCCGCCGGGCTGCCATTCCCCAAAGTCGATGACCGCCCTGCCGCCCGTGCGTGGGTCCCATCCCCAACCTGCATCTGAACCTCCCTCGTATAGGGAGCATGCATCACCCTTCCGGGTGAGTCCAGTGGCAGTTGTGAGCGCGGTGGCTAGGAGCGAGCGTCGGGTTGCGCCGTCGCGTCGTCCACATCGCGTGCGAGCAGCTCGAGGCCGCAGTTGCGGCAGCGGTGTGGGAAGCGCCAGACCCCGTCCTCGCCGAGCTGGCCGCGGTCGTAGGCGACCTCCCAGAAGTGGTGGGGAATGCACTCCGGCCGCCGGGAGGGCGCCTGGGGCGCCGGCGGCAGCGGTACGGGCTCGGGCGCCGCGGGCGCGAATTCGGGCTGATGCTGAGGCGCGGACGCAGGCGCCGGTGCTACGGGCTCAGGCGGGAGCGGCGGGGGAGCCGGGGGCGGCGGCTCGGTCCGCTCGACGATGGAGGCAGCAGGCGCGGGCACATCGGCGGCGGCCGCGGAGGTCGAGCGTTGGACGATCGTCCCGCCTTCGGCCAGCTTTGCTCCGCGACGGCGGCGCAGCAAAAACAGCAGGAGGAGCAGGAGCACGGCAGCGACGCCCGCGCCGACCAGCAGCCACGGCGGCTTCGACGAGCTGCCCGCGCTAGTGCCCACCGGCGGGGTCTGGGGTGCGGCCGAGGTGAAGACCTGCTGTACGTCTTGCTTCGAGATCGAGAACGACGGGTGAGCGGTCACGAGCTTGGCCGCCGCGCCCGAGACACCGGGGACCGACAGCCGCACGATCGCCGAGTAGTCGCCCGGCGGCAGTGCCTTCTTGAGGAGCACCGGATAGTCGATCGCCGTCTGGGGCAGGAACGTGTCCATCTTGAACGTCAAGATCTGGAGCACGGCGCCCGCCTTGTTCAGCACGGTGACGGTGCCCGTCGGCTTCACGAGGACGTTCCCGTTGTTCGCGATATGGGTCACGACCTCCTGGAAGCCACGCTGGCCGCCGGTCGTGACCCCGCCGATCGTGAACGCGATCTTCGGCGGCCCTGGAACGTTCACCTGAACCGCGACGATCGT